>JAKFCH010000190.1:0-21395 GCA_036676765.1 Deltaproteobacteria bacterium | reverse complement strand
GGCGCTTCGTCGACGAGCTGGTCGACCTCTTCGAGAAGGGCGACCTCGACGCCGCGCTCCGCCGCGCCATCCCCCTCGGCGGCGGCCTCGGCCCCCCGCTCCCGCCCGCGCTCGGCCTCCCCGCGCCCCGCGCGGACCTCGGGCTCCGCCTCGCCCGCGGCGCCACCGGCTCGTCCATCTCGGTCGAGGCGCACGTCCTCGCCACTCTCCGCGATCTGTACCAGCGCGCGCTGGACAAGCTCGTGGCGGAGGGCCGCATCGAGGAGGCCGCGTTCGTGCTCGTGGAGCTGCTCCGCGACCAGCGCCGCGCCATCGATCTGCTGGAGAAGCACGAGAAGTGGGCCACCGCCGCGGAGATCGCCGAGGCCGCCGAGCTGCCGCCCGAGGTCGCCGCGCGGCTCTGGGTGCGCGCGGGGAAGCTCGACCGGGCCGTCGCCCTCGCCCGCCGCACCGGCTCGTTCGCCGCCTGCCTCCCGGTGATCGAGAGCGCCGACGCGACGCGCGGCCTCGCCTTCCGTGCCGCCTACGCCGCGCACCTCGCCGCGAGCGGCGCGCCCGCCGACGCCGTCGCCGTGTGTTGGCCCGTGCCGGCCTTGCGCCCCCTCTCCCTGCGGTGGCTCGACGACGCGCTCGCGATCGGCGGCGTCGCCGGCGTCCGGCTCCTCCCCCGCCGCCTCGTCGTCGACCCCGACACGTTCGACGACGTGCACGCGCGCGTCCGGGCCCTCCTCGACGGCGAGTCCGCGGAGGAGGTCGCCCTCCGCAACGCGCTCGCCGTCGGCCTCCTCGCGGCGGACTCCCCCGGCGCCCGGGCCCTCGCCCGCCCGCTCCTGCGGCGCCTCGTCGCGGACCAGGCGCGCGCGCCCGCGTACGTCGACGTGGCCGCGCTGCACAGGCTCCGCGACTTCGCGGCCGACCCCGCCCTCACCAGCGATCTGCCCCGCCCGGCGCCGACCGACTCCCTCTGGACACGCACGACCCCGCTTCGCTTCTCCGTGGACCCCACCGATCGCGGCACCACCCCGGTCCGCGACCTCGCCCACCTGCCCCGCGGCCGGATTCTCCTCGCGCTCGGGGAGGCCGGCGCCCGCGTCCTCGATCGTCGCGGTCGGGTCGTCGCCGTCTTCGACGAGCCGTGCGACGCCCTCGCCGTCCACGACGCCGGCACCCGCGCCATCGCCATCGCCCGGCGCGAGGGCGCGTGCCGCCTCGCGCGGCTCGACCTCGCCACCGGCACGGCGACCCGGTGGATCGACGTGCCGATGGGGCCCTTCGCGGCCACCTACGACGGGAGCTTCTGGTTCGTCGCGGACGGGGATGCCCTGATCGCGCTCGATCCCCTCGCCGATCGGGCCGCGGCCCTCTGGCGGGTGACCACCGGCGGGCCGATCCAGCGCGTCGTCCGCGGGGAGCGTGGCGTGGCCGTGCACGTGGGCGGGTCGGTCCGGCAGGTGTGGCGCTACGCCTTCCCCAACCTCCGCCTCGACGAGCGCGCCGTGCTCCCCGACGACGACTGGGCGGTCAGCGGCCTCGGCCGCCACGGCGAGCGCCTGGAGGTCCAGCCCGCGCGCGGGATCGGGCCCCTCACCAGTCTCCCCTTCCGCCGCCAGGACAAGGGCCAGGGCACCCCCACGAGCTCCCTCCTCCCTCTCCCCGCCGACCTGGCCGGCTTCATGCCCAGGTTCATCACCGGCGCGGGCGCCGTCGTGCTCGTCTGCGGCGTCACCGAGGGGGATCGTGCCCACGCGCTGCTCTACTCGGACGTGAGGCTGGTCCTCGCCGTGGAGCTCGGCGGCGCCCAGCGCGTCGTGGCCCGCCTCGACGCGGATCACCTCTCGCTCGGCGACGACCTCGGGCGGGCCGAGGTGTACGAGCTCGCCGCGGGGGCGCGGGTGGCGGCGATGCGGGTGTAGCGGCCCCATCCGGGCGGCCCGGCGCCGCCGCGGACGGCGCGCCGTCGCTCCCCTCCGCGCTCGCTCCGCTCGGTCCGCGAGGACGCGGGACCGGCCGACGCGCCCCCGAGCGGGCGCGCCGTCCGCGCTCCGGGCAGCTGCCGCGGGGGGATGGTTCGGATGTGTCGTGTATCGCGGGGTGTGACACATCGGCGGTGATACATCGAGGGTGATACATCGGCCGCGGGCCATGTATCACATGGCCCGCGGCCCCGCCGCCCCGTGGCGGACCGCGCGGCCGTCCCGCACGCACCGTAGCCACCTCCCCTGGGACTGGGCCCGAGCGTAGCCCTCACGGATGGGACAAACATACGGATAAGGCGGGCTATGCCTGCCACGCGGAACGCTGCAACGCCGGCAATTTGGTAGTCGCGACGCGAAATCGCACGCATACGTCCCATCCGAGCCCACTACACCGCTCCAAGGTCCCATCCAGCCCGGCTACGCCCCCGAGGCCGTGAAGAAATCCCCCCAGAAGTGAGCCTGCGAAGAAACCGGAGTGCCCGTCGACGGCGGCCCGTGGCGCGGTGCGGACAAGGGTGGGCCGGTGGGGCCCCCTCTGGGGGGGACCGGCCCGGGCCCTTGGACGCGGTTCTCCGCGCCGCGGGGCGACGGCGACGGGGCGGGGGGATTTCTTCGCAGGCTCATCGCCCCGGCGTCGTATCGAACCGGACGTGCGCCGACGCGTTGACCACGAGCGACGGAATCGTCACCAGCCCCGTCTGCATGTCGCTCCTCACGTAGAGGCCGGTCCCGACCCCGAGCGTGAAGTGGTCCGTCGGGGACCACCCCACCCCCGCGAGCCCCTCGATCCAGGCCAGGCGCGGCATGCCCCACTCGTCGAGGCCCTCGCGGGCGAACGCGAGGCTGTACGACCCGCGCACCGCGACCGGCACGCTCCAGTGATCGACCGGCCGGAACACGAGCCGGCCGCCGACGCTCGGCGCGAGGGTGGTGTAGGCGTAGTGGCGATCGATCGCGGTGGTGACCGGCTCGCCGTCCTCGTCCGTCACCGGGCCGTCGGGGCCCACCACGGGCACCTGGAACGCGAAATCACCCGATGCCAACGATCCCGCGACCCCGAGGGTCGGTCCCGCCTGTACCATCGGCCGATCGAGCAGCCAGAGCCCCACCTGGAGGCCGCCGGTGGGCCCCTGCACGTGCTGGCTCGCGGTCACCGAGACATCGACGCCGTGGCCGAGCCCCACCCCGCCGCCCACGAGGAGCGGCCCGCCGAGCGGGTTGGCGAACGGCGCGACCGAGTCCGTGTTCGCGAGCAGGAGCCCGCTGGCGCCGACGCCGAGGTCGATCTCGCCGCCCCCGAGCGGCTCGATGGCACCCGGGAGCATCGCCGGCGGCGGATACGCGATGACGATGGGCCCACACCCCACCAGCCCGAACCACAACGGAGCCCACCTCCACCCCTGCGTCGCCATGTCGTCCATCCGGTGACGGCATGTACCCAAGCAATTGTGGGGCCAGCCACCGTCCGGTCGCAGAAATGTCAGGGCGCGCAGGGCTCGCCGGAGTAGGCGAAGGTGCGGGTGTCGGACACGGGGGTCCCCGCGGTGTCCTCGACCGAGGTGTGATCGCCGTGCACGAGCTGCGCGACGACCGAGATGTCCCCCGCGAGATCCCCGGTGAGGGCGATGTCGCAGCGGAGGTCCTCGCAGTCGAAGTAGCGGGGCCCGAACACCGCGTGGAAGTGGCCGCGGCCGGCCGCGACCTCGGGCTCGTCCACTGGGCTCACGAGGGTGAAGTTGTAGACCTCCACCTCGAGGACGAAGCAGCCGCTCACCGTCCCCCCGGCGTCCGGCGAGGCGATGAGCACGTGGGGCTCCCCTTCGTAGAGGGGCCCGGTGTCGCCGCCGGACTTGCCCGCGCAGCCGATCAGGAGCACCGTCAGGAGCGTTCGTGACAGGGAGACCTCCACCGGGAGCGCCGGCGCCTCGCTCGGGTAACGCGCGGCCGGGTGTTCAGGCGGGAACGCGGACGCGCTCGTGCGTCGGCGCCCAGCTCCCGCTCCGCGCGAGGCCGTTCATCCGGGCGCGATGGAGGTAGGCGGCGCGGCCGGCGTCCACGTTGGCGTCCCGACCGGCCCACGCGGCGATCGCCGGCGCCTGGAGCGCGCGCCCGAAGGAGAAGCTCATCTCCCACGGGTGCGGGCCGGCCCGGTTGATGGCGTTGAGGTTGGCGGTCGCGTCGACGTCCCCCTGGCCGCCCGAGAGGAACACGATGCCCGGCACCGCCCCGGGCACGGTGCGCCGGAAGCAGCGGATCGTCGCCTCCGCCACCGCCTCCGGGGTGGCCTGGTCGGGGCACTTCTTGCCCGGGACGATCATGTTGGGCTTGAGCAGCATCCCTTCGAGGCGCACGCAGTGGGCGTAGAGGGCGTCGAACACGGCGTGGAGCACGTCGGTGGTGACGACCTCGCACCGGGCGAGCGTGTGGGCGCCGTCCATGAGCACCTCGGGCTCCACGATCGGCACGAGGCCCTGCTCCTGGCAGAGCGCGGCATAGCGGGCGAGCACCTCCGCGTTCGATCGGATGGCGAGCGCGGTCGGGATGCCGGGGGCGATGTCGATGACCGCCCGCCACTTCGCGAACGTGGCGCCCATCTCGCGGTACTCCACGAGGCGCTCGCGCAGGCCGTCGAGGCCCTCGGTGATGGTCTCGTTCGGCGCGCCGGCGAGGGGCTTCGTGCCGCGGTCGACCTTGATGCCGGGGAGGATCCCCTGCTCCCGGAGCACGTCCACGAACGGCCGCCCCGCGGCCGTGGACTGGCGGATCGTCGCGTCGAAGAGGATGACGCCGCTCACGTGGCGGGCCGCGCCCTCGGTGGTGAACAGCAGCTCCCGGTAGCGGCGGCCGTTCTCCTCGGTGGGGTCGAGCCCGATGGTGGCGAAGCGCTTCTGGATCGTGCCGGCGCTCTCGTCCGCGGCGAGGATGCCCTTCCCGGGGGTGACAAGCGCGCGGGCGACGGCGTCGAGTGATTCGGGATTCACCATTTCACACCTCGAAGGCCTGCTATTTCACATCCAGACCGCGCGCCAGCCGGCCCGGGCGCGGTGCGCGTCCGCGAGGCTCACCTCCACGAAGCGCACGGGGCTCTCCGGCGCGCGGAGGAACAAGGCGCCGAGATCGGCGCGGATGGCCACGCCGAGCACGGGGTAGCCGCCGGTCGTCGGGTGGTCCGGGCCGAGCACGATCGGGCCACCGCCCGCCGGCACCTGGAGGGCGCCCACGACCATCGGGGCGGAGCGCGCGAGGTCGCCGTCGACGCGGCCGAGGGTCGGCCCGAGGAGGCGCACGCCCACCCGGTCGGAGGCGGCGCCGATGCGCCACGGCCCGTGGAGCAGGGCCTCCCAGGCGTCCGGGGCGAAGCGCGCCGCGTCGGGACCGCGGACCACGCGAATCGGGAGGTCACCGGAGGCGAGGCCGTCGGGAGGGGCGAACGGGCGCTCCACCGACCCCGCGGCGATCCCGACGCCGAGCCGATCCCCGGCGCGCAGCGGGCGGCCGACCCCACCGCCGAGCCCCGCCACCGGCAGGAGGCCCCGGCCCCCGAGGACCACGGGCACGTCGAGCCCCCCGGCCACCGCGAGGTAGGCCACCCGGGCGCCCGCGTCGGCGGTGAGGACGCGCACGTGGTCCCGCGGGAGCCACGCGGCCTCGCCTCCGGACCCGCCCCAGCAGACGCGCAGGTCGCCGCCCCGCGCCGCGACCGTGAGCCCGCCGAAGGCCTCGATCGCCGCGGCGCCCGGTGCGTTCCCGACGGAACGGTTGGCCGCGGCGAGGCGCTCGGGCACGAGCGCGCCGCCCGGCGGAACCCCGTCCACCATGTGCCCCGGGCGCCCCGCGTCCTGGACCCACGCCGGCGCGGGCGTCGCCACGATCTCGAGGCGCAGGGTCTCGAGCGCCGTCATGTCGGCTCGAACCGGACGCGGTCCCCGGGGCGCAGCGCGGCGCCGTGCACCGGATCGAACGCGACGAAGTCGATCACCCGGGCGACGAGGTTCCAGCCGCCGGGCGAGGCGAACGGGTACACGCCGGTGCGCTCCGCGGCGATGCCGACGGCGCCGGCGGGCACGCGCGGACGCGGCGTCGGGAGCCGGGGCGCACTGATGCGGGGATCGACCTCGCCGAGGTAGGCGAACCCCGGGAGGAAGCCGAGGTAGCGCACCTCGTACTCGGGCGCGGCGTGGCGGCGGACCACCTCCTCCGCCGACATCCCCGCCCAGCTCGCCACCCGCGCGAGGTCCGGCCCGTCGTACCGCGCGCGCACGATCACCCGCTTGCCGGTCGGCGCCCCGCTCCCGCGGACGACGGCGCGGACGACGGCTCCGGCGAGGTCCGCCGGCGGCGCTCCGTCGAAGTACACGGCGCCGTGGGCCTCGGCGAGCACGACATCGCGCACGCCGGGGAGCGCCGCGAGCCGCGCGAGGGTGGCGGCCCGGTCGACGTCAACGGGGAGGGTGACCCGGAGCGCACCTTCGCCGAGGGGTTCGACGGAAGTGGGGGACGTGCCGTGCCCGTCCGAAGCGGCGCTACCGACGGGAGCCTCCCTCATGCCGAGGCCGCGAGCGCCGCCCTGACCGCGCGCGCGATGGCGATGGCGTCGGGTGTGTCCCCGTGCACGCAGAGGGTGTCGTAGTCCCCCGTGGCGACGAGTCGGCGCGCCTGGTCCGCCGCCGCGGCCGGATCGTGGATCAGATCGCCGGGGGTCCCGCGGGGGATCAGGGCGCCCGCCGGGGTCATCCCCCGGTCCGCGAACCCCTCGCGCAGGTACGGCAACCCACGCCTTGCCGCCGCATCGCGGAGCGCGCCCGTGGGCGGCCCCATCACCGCCACCGGCCCGAGCGCGGCCACCACCCCGTCGAGGACCGCCTCGGCGACCACCGGATCGGCGGCCGCCCGGTGGTAGAGCGCCCCGTGCGGCTTGGCGTGCCCGATCGGCACGCCCACGGCGCGCGCGTGCGCCGCGAGGCGGGCGCACTGGTCCCGCACCTCGGCGGCCAGCACGTCCGCGGGCACGTCCATCGCCACGCGTCCGAAGCGGGCGCGGTCGACGTACGAGGGGTGGGCGCCGACGAGGGCCCCCGCGGCTTTCGCGCGCGCGAGGGTCACCCGCATGGTCGTGTCGTCCCCCGCGTGGCCGCCGCACGCGACGTTCACGCGGTCGGCGGCCGCCACGAGGGCTTCGGGCTCCTCGGGCAGCTCGCCGACATCGATGTTGAGGGACACGGTCACGGCGCCTCCGCGCCTCGACAATCTAGGCGGGGCTGGTCACGTCGACCTGGAAGTCGTACGCCGCGGTCTCGCCGGTGCAGCTACCCCAGGAGCGGACGACCACCTCGTAGGTGCCGGCCGCGAGGTCCTCGAAGATCGCCGCGGGGCAGCTGTAGCTGGTGGGCGCGAACGTGCAGTCGAAGCTGTCGTCGGCAAAACCGATCTCGCAGCCGTCGGGGCCGTTGACGTAGAACGCCGGGTCGAACGCGCTGTCGGCGGCGACGGTGTCGACGGAGACGCTGGCGGTGCCGCCCTCGACCACCTCGAAGGTCCACACGTCGGTCACGGTGCCTTCGCAGTTGACCTCGGAGGACCCACCGCTGCCGACGATCGGATCGTAGCCGTAGTAGGTGTAGGTGTAGCCGCAGTACTCGGTGTAGTTCGAGAGGTCGGCGTAGGCGCCGGCCACGTCCACGGTCCAGTCGATCACGTTGTCGGTCTGGGTGAACGTGCCGGTGGTGGACTCGGTGTCGGACAGGACGGTGAAGTACGGGCCCGGGTAGGTGGTGGCCGAGTACGCCGAGTAGTACGACCCGCCGCTCAGCAGGGCGTCGTTGTAGGTGTAGGTGTTGCCGTAGTAGTCCTCGTAGACGTAGGCGGCGGTGTGGGCGAACACGAAGTCGTTCCACACGTCGTTCCCCACGAACGAGAGCCGGGCGTCGGGGGCGCAGGCGTCGGTGCTGTCGTCGCGCGAGACGGTGCTCTCGATCTCGAAGGCGAAGTCACAGCCGTCGCAGGTGCCGACGTAGGGGGTCCCCACGAAGTCCACGTCCAGGTCGCAGTCGGGGGCGCCCTCGATGTCGCTGGTGTAGGTGAGCCCGCCGGTGAGGCCGACCCACGCGCCGGCCGCGCCGGTGAGCTCGGCGGCGCCGGTCACCTGCACGGTGTAGTCGACGGCCATGTCGCCGTCGTCGATGGCCAACGCCGCGTTGGGCTCGTGGTGAACGACGTCGGTGTCGGCGTCCGTGTCGGTGTCGGCGTCCGTGTCGGTGTCGGCGTCGCCTTCGGCCGAGTCGTCCTTCTCATCGGCGGGCGGGCAGCCGAGAAGGGGGGTCAGGAACAGCAGGCCGATGAGGGTGGGGAAAGTACGCATGGTCTCCTCGCGTTTGCGCGTGGATACCAGAAAACGGCGCGTCGCGGGCGAACCACGCCGTCTTCGCCCGAAAGCCAGCGTTCCTCCAACCTCGTCGCGCTCGCGCCGGGACGCTACAGCGATCGGGCGTGGCGCGCGGGTGGTGACCGATCGCGCGTGGGAGCGCGAGGCGACCTCTCAGCCGTCGAAGACCTCCACCCGGAGGTCGTACGCCGCGGACTCGCCGACGCACCTCCCGAGGGAGAGCACGATCACCTCGTGGGTGCCCGCCTCGAGATCCTCGAAGCGCGCGCCCGGGCAGCCGTGCACGGTCGGCGGGAACGTGCAGTCGAACGTGTTGTCGGCGCGGCCGATCTCGCAGCCGTCGGGACCGTCGACGAGGAACACCGGGTCGAACGCGCTGTCGGCCGCCACGGTGTCGACGGTGACGATGGCCGTGCCGCCCGCGACCGCCTCGAAGGTCCACACGTCGGCCACCGCCCCGGCGCAGTCGACCTCGGAGGTGCCGCTGGTGCCGCCGGACGGCGCGTAGACGTCCTCGGTGGCGGTGAAGCCGCAGAACTCGGTGTACGCCGAGAGGTCCCGGGTGGTGTACCTGCGCGTGTGCCAGGTCCAGTCGATCCGCGCGTCCGTCCGGGCGAACGTGCCGTAGGGCGACCCGTCGTAGGACACGATGGTGAAGTACGGGTCGGGGTACGCGTAGCCGTCGTAGGTGTAGGACCCGCCGACGAGCAGCGCGTCGTCGTACGTGTAGGGGCGTTCGTACCCCTCGAAGACCCAGGGGTCCGCGTGGAGGAGCACGAAGTCGTCCCACCACTCGTCCGGCAGGATCGCGAGGCGGGCCTCGGGCGCGCAGTCCGCGGTGCCGTCGTCGCGCGTCGTCGTGCCGACGACCTCGAACGCGAAGTCGCACCCCTCGCAGGCGCCGACGTAGGGGGTGCCGACGAGGTCCACGTCGAGGTCGCAGTCCACCACGCCGTCGATGTCGCTCGTGTAGGTGAGCGCACCGGTGAGGGCGGTCCAAACGCCCTCCGTCCCGGTGAGCACGGCGGTGCCGACGACCCGGGTGCTGTACTCGACGGCGGCGTCGCCGTCGTCGACGGTCAACTCCAGAAGGGGGTCGGCGTCGGTGTCGGCGTCGGTGTCGGTGTCGGTGTCTGTATCAGTATCAGTATCAGTATCAGTATCAGTATCAGTATCAGTATCAGCGTCGGCGTCCGTGTCGGCTGCGTCGGTGTCGTCCTTCTCCTCGGCGGGGGGGCAGCCGAGCAGCGGGAGGAGGAACAACAGGCCGACGAGGCGGGGATGCGTGCGCATGGGCAACCGGGGTCGGCGTGAGCTTACCCGTCAGCGCTTCCGATCCGCGACCGCCGCCGCCTGGAGCTCCTGCGCCACGGTGAAGGCCGCGAGCGCCTCCGCGTCCTTCCCGAGCTTCTTCAGCACGTTCGCCTCGAGCAGCGCGCACCCGGCGTACAGCGCGTCGGCCGCGCGGCACTCCCGCACCGCCCGTTCGGCCTCCGGGTACCGCTTCAGGTTGAAGAGCGCCTGGGCGATGGAGTGGAGGGTCGCCGGGTTGGGCGCCTCCTTGCTCCGGACGACCTCGAGCTGCGCGAGCTGCTCGTCGTAGCGTTGCTGCCCCGCGTACAGGGTCACCAGCGCGCGGCGAGAGGGCATGGCCGGCGGGTAGAGCCGCACCTCCTCCTCGAACAGCGTCTCGGCCTGGAGGAGCTCGCCCCGCTCGCTGAGCGCCTGGCCGAGGGCGTGGTTGACGAACGGCTGGTGCGGATCGCGGGCGATCGCGTCGTTCAGCAGGATCTCCGCCGGGCCGAACCGGCCCTGCATCGCGAGGGCGACCCCCGCGATCCCGACCGCCACCGCCGAATCCGGGAGGTGGTTCCGGGCCCGCGCGGCCTCGGCGCCGAGCATCGGGCTGTTCGAGAGCACGAGCGCGTGGAGGTAGCTGGTCCAGGCGTTCGCGAGGTACGGGTCGATGGCGAGGGCCTCGCGCAACAGCGCCGCGCCCTCCTCCACCGCGCCCATCTGCACCTTGATCGAGCCCATCATCGCCTTGGTCTGGGAGCCCGGCCGCTCGGCCTCGAGGGCCTCCAGCGCGGCGAAGGCCTCGGGCAGCTTGCGCTCCCGCCACAGGAGGCTGGCCTGGAGCAGGCGGGTCTCGACGAGGCCCGGATCGGCCGCGAGCGCCTCCTCGACCGCCACCCGCGCGGCCACGAGATCGCCGTCCCGGTTCGCCCGACGCGCCTTCTCGAGCGTGGCGAGCACCGGGAGCTGCTTCACCGGGTCGGGGAGCCCGTCGGTGACCGGCCCGCCCGCGCTCGTGGTGAGGTACCCGAGCGCCTCGAGCTGGGACACCCGCTCCGGGCTCATGTCCGCGCGCGACGCGCCCACGGCCGGCTCCATGCCCCCCACCATGCCGTCGAGGCGCTCGCCCATCGTCGTGAGCAGCGCGGGCTCCTCCTCGGTGAGGTCCTTCTGCTCGCGCTTGTCGGAGCGGGCGTAGAGCTCGGGCGTGGTCGAGTCGAGGAGCTTGTGGTCGTTGGTCACGAGCGCCTGCTGGGGCGCCCAGCCGTAGTGGTGCCACGCGTAGCGGCTCTCCGCGTACACCGCGCGCTCGGCGGCCCCGGGCACGTCCGCTTTGAGGCCCGGCCCGAGATCCACTCCGTCGAGCCCGGCCGGCACGGGCAGGCCCACGGCCGCGAGGATGGTCGGCGCGAGGTCGACGAGGCTCACCGGCGTGGTGACCACGCGGCCCGCCACGGCCTTGCCCTTCGGCGGCCGCACGAGGAACGGGATGTGGGTGGTCGCGTCGTACAGCAGCACCCCGTGGAGGGCCTCGCCGTGCGAGCCCATCCCCTCGCCGTGGTCGGCCACCACGAAGATCCAGGTGTTGTCGAGCTGACCGGCGGCCTCCAGCCACTTGCGGAGGCGCGCCACCTGCGCGTCCACGTACGCGACCTCGCCCGCGTAGGGTTTGCCCTCGAACATCGTCGCGTAGGGCTCGGGCGGCTCGTAGGGGTGATGCACGTCGAACATGTGCACCCAGGCGAACCAGGGCGCCTCCCCCTTGCCGTTCGTGTCGAGCCAGCCGAGGGCGTCGTCGACCACCTTCTCGCCCGCGCGCTCGACCCGCCAGCGGTTCCCCTGCGGGTCGGCGGGCCCCATGTCGTCGAAGAAGGCGCCGAAGCCCTGCGCGAAGCCCCAGTGGTGGGAGGTCACCTCGGCGCCCACGGACGCCATCGTGACGTAGCCGGCGCCGGCGAGCCGCTCGGCGAGGGTGGTGGCGTCCTCCCCGAGGAAGAAGTCGCCGTTGTCGCGCACGCCGTGGCGCGGCGGGTAGAGCCCGGTGTGGATGGACGAGTGCGCGGGGATCGTCAGCGGCGTGACGGTGTACGCGCGGTCGTAGCGCACGCCCTCGTTCGCGATGCGATCGAGGTGCGGCGAGGCGCCCGAGATGCCGCCGTAGACCCCGAGCGCGTCGACCCGCGTGGTGTCGAGCGTGAGGAGGAGGACGTTCGGGCGGGGCGCGGGGGCACACGCCGCGAAGAGGAGGACGGACACGGTCGCCAGCGACATGGGCGCGCGTATATGCCGGGCCGTGCCAACCCGTTAGCGGGGCTCGTGCTTCCGAACGTGCTCGTCCGCCGCGTCGCCGTGCCGCTCGCCGTCCTGCTGGGCGCGCGTCTCCTGGTGCGGGAGGCCCTCGCCGAGCCGGTCCACACGGTGGCTACCGAGGCGGCTACCGAGGAGGCACCGGTAGCCGGAGCGCCGACCGCCCTCCCCGGGCCCCCCCTTCCTCGCGAGAAGCTGCGCTGGCTCGTCGTCCCCAACCTCTCCTACGACAGTGACGACAAGCTCGGCTTCGGCGCCCGCGCCGAGGTCGTCCAGCCGAAGGAGGGGCTCGACCCCTACAAGAGCTCGTTCGTCGTGCACGCCTTCCTCACGACGAACGGCTACCACCACCACCGCGTCCGCTTCGATCTCGTGGGCCTCGGCCCGAAGGAGCGCCAGCGGGTCACCGGCCACTTCGCGTTCCGGGCGTGGCTCAACGACGGGTACTGGGGCGTCGGCAACGGCACCGAGCGCGAGGTCGCCTACGAAGACGCGGCGCCCGACGATCCCGACCGCAAGCGCTACCGATACTCGCTGATACAACCGTTCGGGCAGGTCGCGGTGCGTCACGCCGTGGTCGGCCCGCTCTCGGCGTTCGGCTCGCTCAACGTGCGATACAGCCTCGTCGACGCGATCCCCTCCTCGCTGCTCGCCGAACAGGCCCCCGTCGGGATGGACGGCGGCCTGGGCGTCCAGGTCATCGGCGGCGTGTTGTGGGACACGCGCGAGCCCGAGGTCACCCCCGACCGCGGCTGGGTGCTCGAGCTCTCCGCGCGCGGCGTGACCGGCGCGTACACGTTCGGCGGTCCGTTCGTGTCGGTGCGCGGCTGGGCGCGGCTCGCCCCCGGGGTGGTGCTCGGCCAACGGGTCATGGGCGAGTGGCTCTTCGGCGACGTGCCGTTCTACGAGATGGTCCACTGGGGCGGCTCCCTCCCCATCGCCGGCTTCGGCGGCGCCGACACGCTCCGCGGCATGGCCTTCGGTCGGTGGCGCGCGCCCGGCAAGGCCCTCGCGAACACCGAGCTCCGGCTGGATGTGTTGCGACACAAGTTCCTGAAGCAGGAGGCGCGGTGGCAGCTCGTGCCCTTCGTCGACATCGGGACCGTGTGGGGCGCCGGGGACGATGCGACCGCGCCCCCGCCCGTGCTCCCGATCCATCCCACCGCCGGCGGCGGTTTCCGTGTCATCTGGGCCGAGACCCTGGTGGGCCGCGTCGACGCGGGTGTCAGCCAGGATCTGACCGACGAGGGGGATGCGTTGGAGTGGGGGCTCTACCTGATGTTCGACCACATGTTCTGAGCGCGGCGGAGCGTCACTCGGTGATGGTGACGGCCCCGCCGATGTTCTCGACGCCGACTGCGTCACGGAGGGCTTCGGCTTCGGTGGCGGTGATCCCGCCGTTGTACCAGACGGTGAAGTCACCCGTCACCGACGTGACGTTGTGGAGGCCGGTGACGGAGTCGAGGTAGTAGTTCGACGAGAGGTAGAGATCCCCGTCGATGGTCGTGAGCGCGGCGAAGTTGTCGAGCCGATGGAGGTCGGTGCCCGAGATCGTCAACCCGCCGCACGACTCCAGGACGGACATCCCACCCATGTTGAGCAGCTCGCCGGACGAGAGCGTCACGGGCCCGCCTACGGTCCGGAGGGCGTTGAGCCCGTAGATGCTCGAGAGGTAGGGGGTGCTCACGATGACGGCCCCGCCGATGCTCTCCAGCGCGTTCAGCCCCGAGAGGCTCGTCATCGTCCCGCTGTAGTCGGACCCGACGGTGAGATCTCCCCCCACGGTGCGGAGGGCCGTGAGCCCGGTGAAGTTCACCGGGGAGGCGAACCTCAGGTCGCCGGTCACCTCGGTGAGGTTCGGCACGCCCGTCGGGTCCGCGCTGGAGAGGTACAGATCACCCACCGTCACGAGCGAATCGAGCCCGGCGCACGTCCCCTCCCACGCGCACCCGAGCGACCCGCCGATCGTCGTGACCGCCTCCAACCCTGCGAACTCGTCGGTGAGCGGGTAGACGGCACTGCCGCCGATCGTCGTGAGCGAATCGAGGCCGTCGTAGCTCCCGATGCCGATTCCCACGAGGTCACCCGTGATCTCGACGACGTTCCGGAGGCCGTCCAAGGTGCTGTCGCTCGCGATGCTGAACTGCAAGTTGCCGTCGATGCGGGTGAGCCCTTCGAGCCCGGCGAAGTCCCACGTCGACGACGATTGGTAGAGGGAGAGGTTCCCGATGGTGGTGAGCCCGGAGAGCGCAGCCATGTCGAGCGGAAAGGTACCGGTGCCGGAGAACGAGAGCCCGCCGAGCGTCGTGACGCCGTCCAGCCCGTCGAGCGACACGAAGACGGGGTTGGTGTGGAGTGTGAGGGAGCCTTCCAGGGTGGTGAACGAATCGAGGCCTGCGAGGTCCACGAGCGCGGCGTTCTCGGTGACAGTCATGGCACCCTCGACCGTCCGCAACCCCGCGAGGCCTTCCAGATCCACGAGGCCGTCCATGCGGTTCAGGGTGACGGCACCGCCCACCTCCGCGAGCCGATCCAAGCCGGCGAGCGTCGTGACCGAGGGGCTGTCGTAGACGTAGAGTTGGTTCCCGACGGTGGTGAGCCCCGCGAGACCGCCGACATCCGCGAGGCTCGCGTTGGCGTACAGGTAGAAGCTCCCCTCGATGGTGGTGAGGTTCTCGATGCCGTCGAGCGAGGTGAGGGAGCTGCCGTCCAGCGTGAGGGCGCCCACGTCGGTGAGCGCACCGAGCCCGGTCAGGTCGCGAAGGGGCGACGAGCCGCTCACGGTCAAGGTGCCACCGACCGTCGCGAGGCCGTCCAGGCCGGAGAGCGTGGCGAGCGCCGCGTTGCTCCGTACCTCCAGGTCGCCTCCGATCCGTTCGAGGTCCTCGACACCGCCGAGCGACGTGAGCGACGTGTTGCTCGCGAGGGACACGTCGCCGCTCACCTCGCAGAGGCAGGAGAGCGCGGACAGGTCGGTCAGATCGGTGCGTTCGAGGGTGAGATCCCCGTCGATCGCGTTGTAGGACCCGCAGAAGGACGAGAGCGACGTGGTGGTCCCGAAGCCGGTCGCGTACACGTCGCCCACGTACCAGACGGGTGTGTCGCAGCTCATCCCGCACTCGGCCGCGAGGCTCGTGTCCGCGTCGTCACAATCGGTGGCGTCGGCGACGTACCCGGAGGGTGCCGTGCACGCGATCACGTCGGTGGCGGCGTCCCCGTAGCCGTCGCCGTCCGCGTCGAGGTACCAGATCGTGCCGGTGCTGGTGGTGGCGTCGGTGTCGTCACAGTCGCCGCCGGTCGCGAGGGTGTCCGCGGGTTGGGTGCACGCGACGACCGGGCTGGCCTCGTCACCGTAGCCGTCGTCGTCCGCGTCGGTGTACCAGGTGTCGCCATCCGCCGCGTCGTCGTCCACGACGCCGTCGCAGTCCTGATCCACCTCGTCGCAGACCTCCACGGCGCCGGGCGAGCGCGCCGCGTCGGTGTCGTCACAGTCCTCCCCCGCGGCGGTGTGGGACGGTGGCGCGGTGCAGTCGATCACCGGGGCGGCGCTGTCCCCGTAGCCGTCCCCATCCACGTCCGGGTACCAGGTCGGCGCACCCGGGACATCCTCGTCGACGAGCGTGTCACAGTCCTGATCGATCCCGTCGCAGATCTCGGCGGCGTCGGGCGAGATGTCGACCGCGCCGTCGTCACAGTCGGTCGCGTCCGCCACGAAGCCGGCGGGCGCGGCGCAGCCCTCGGTCACGACCGCGGCGTCCCCGAAGCCGTCCCCGTCGGCGTCCGCGTACCAATCCGGCAGGTCGGCGACGTCCTCGTCCACGCCGCCGTCACAATCGTCGTCGACGGCGTTGCAGGTCTCGGTGCCCTCGGGCGAGACGGTGGGATCGCCATCGTCACAATCCTCGGCGTTGGCCACGAAGCCGTCGCCCGCGACACACGCCTCCACCGACACGCTCTCCACCCCGTAGCCATCGCCGTCGCCGTCCGCGTAGAACGTCGTCGCGAGCCCCACGTCGGCGTCGGCGTCGTCACAGTCGACGGAGGAGAGGAGGCCGTCGCCGTCGGCGTCCACGACCGCTTCCACGCCGGAGTCGTCACCGGAGTCCGCGCCGCCGGTGTCCTCCTTGTCGTCCGACGTGCCACAAGCGAGGAGGAGCAGGGCGAAGATCATCGGGGATCCGGGAGGCGGGCATCGTAGCGCGGATTCGGGGGCCTGGTCGGGGCTTTGCTCGTTCATCCCGGGGGCCGGGCGGCGTGCGGCGCGCGCGGGCCCGGGGGCGCGGCGTTCAGCGCGGCGGGGCCCGGGGCGCGGCGTTCGGCGCGGCGGGCAGAGCCGGCTCCAACGTCCGAATTTCGGACGAGAGCCCACTCCAATGTCCGCGCGCTGCCTGAAAGGCGCCCCACCCGGTGCGGGCATCACCGAAAAACCCTGTTGCGTCCGTGGGTCCGGAGTCACAGGGGCTCCCACCGCGCGTCGGAGCGGACGTCCGAGGCGGCTCTGCCCGCCGAAGCGGACGATCGAGGCGGCTCTGCACCGACACACCGACACACCGACACACCGACACATGCATGCACCCGACGTCCGTCCGGCCGGGGTGAGCGGCCACCCTCGACGGACGGACGTCCGCGACCGCGGCAGGCACCCGGAGGGCGGCGCGGGCCTCGCGTGTATCGATACACGCCCATGTATCAGAGGGCCCACGCCGGTCGGCCGGCCCGCAGCCGGACGACGGAGCGCGACCGCGCGACCCCGGAAGGGCGCCGACGGCGGCCGTCCGCGGCCGCCGGGCCGCCCGGATCCCCTACCGCGCCTGCCGCTCCCCCTCCTCCTCCTTCACCCCGAAGCCCTCGGCGAACAGCGACGCATAGGCGCCGCCGCGCGCGAGGAGCTCGGCGTGCGTGCCCTGCTCGACGACGCGGCCGGCGTCCATCACCACGATGCGGTCGGCGTGCACCACGGTGGAGAGGCGGTGCGCGATGACGATGCACGTCTTGCGGGCGAACACGCGGTCGATGGCCTGCTGGAGGAGCTGCTCGGTGACGGGGTCGACGCTGGCGGTGGCCTCGTCGAGCACGACGATGGCGGGATCGCGGGCGAGGGTCCGCGCCAGGGCGAGGATCTGGGCCTCGCCGGCGGAGAGGTTGGCGCCGCGGTCGCGCACGCGGTGGTCGAGGCCCTCGGGGTGGCGGGCGGCGAGGGCGGCGGCGTTCGAGAGCGCGATGGCGTCCTCGACACGCACGGGGTCGAGCGTCGGATCGCCGAGGGTGATGTTGAAGCGCAATGTATCGGTGAAGAGCTGGACCTCCTGACGCACGGCGCCGATGACGCGGCGGATGCACGCCGGCGCGATGCGGGAGAGCTCGACGTCGTCGAGGGTGATGCTGCCCTGGTAGCCGTCGTGCACGCGCGCGATGACCCGGACGAGCGTGCTCTTGCCCGAGCCGGTGCGGCCGACGACCGCCACGACCTCGCCCGGGCGCACCTCGAGCGAGATGCCGTCGAGCACCCAGGGGCCGTCGGGGCGGTAGCGGAACCGCACGTCCTTCAGGGAGAGCCGGGCGGTGGCCCCGCTCTTCAGGACGACGTCGCCGGGGGTGATGCGCTCGGTGACGCCGAGGAGCCAGAAGATCTTGTCGAGCGCCGCGACCGCGCGCTGGAGGAACGTCACCTTGCCGGAGAACTCGCGCAGCGGCCGGAACAGGCGGTCCACGTAGTCGACGAACGCCACGACGAGGCCGACGCTGACGGCGTCCGCGCCGACCGCGCCGACCCGGGTGGCGCCGTAGGCGAGCATGAGCGCGACACACACGCTCGCCAGGCCATCGATGATCGCGTACAGGGCGGCGTCGTAGTAGTTGTTCTCGACGTTCGCGTCGCGATGTGTCACGTCGAGCGCGCGCATGCGGGCGATGGTGCGCTCCTCCTGGCCGTAGAGCTGCAGCACCTCGATGCCGGCGAGCCGCTCGGCGAGGAACGCGTTCATGGCGGCGAGGGCGTCTCGCACGCGGGCGAACAGGACGCGCATGCGACGGCGGAAGAACTCGATGATGCCTGCGAGCGGCAGACCGACACACAACAACAACAGGGTGAGCCGCAGGTCGAGGACGAACATCGCGACGAGCGTGCCGCCCATCACGAGCACGTCGAGCAGGATGCTGATGCTGCCGGCGGTGAGGGCCTCGTTGAGCGCGTCGACGTCGGAGGTGGCGCGGGTCATGAGCTGGCCGGTCGGCTGGCGCTCGAAGAACCGCTGGGAGAGGCCGAGGGTGTGGCGGAACAGGGCCTCGCGCAGGCGCAGGATGCTGTTCTCCGCGGCCGTCGCGAGCAAGAGGGTGTAGGCCGCCTCGAACACGAAGGAGAGGAACACCACGGCGAGGAAGGAGAACGCGACGGCCCAGAGCCCCTCGGCCCGGCCGGCGACGATGTGCTCGTCGAGCGCGGACTTGAGCAGGAGCGGCTGGACGAGGCCGAACCCGGCGACGACCGGCGTGAGCGCGAGGGCGACCCCGAAGCGGACGCGATCCGCGCGGAGGTAGGGCCACAGACCCCGGAGGAGGTCCATCGCGGTGGCGGTGGGGATCGCGCCCGGCATCACGACCGGCTTCACGACGGGCTTCACGACGGCTCCCGCTGGGTCGTCCACGCGTCCCGGTAGGGGCCCGGCCGCGCGAGGAGCTGGGCGTGCGTGCCCTGGTCGACGAGGCGGCCCTCGTCGAGGACCAGCACGAGATCGGCCTGCTCGAGCGCCGAGAGCCGGTGGCTCACGATGATTCGGGTGGGGACGCGGCCGTCGGTCCGGCGGGCGCGGAGCATCCGGAGCAGCTCCTGCTCGGTGTGGTGGTCGACGGCGGAGAGCACGTCGTCGAGGATGACCAGATCGGTGTCCCGCGCGAGCCCGCGCGCCAACGCGACGCGCTGCCGTTGGCCGCCCGACAGCGCGATGCCGCGCTCGCCGACGACGGTGGCGAGGCCGTCGGGGAGCGTGGCGAGGTCGACCGACAACGACGCCGCGGCGACGGCCCGCTCGACGGGCGGCCCGGTGACGCCGAGGCCGACGTTCTCGGCGATGGTCTCGGAGAACAGGAACGGCGTCTGCGGCACCATCGTGATGC
The DNA here is from genome assembly GCA_036676765.1 of Deltaproteobacteria bacterium. GTDB lineage: Bacteria > Myxococcota_A > UBA796 > UBA796 > SXON01 > CAJBVW01. Next base: position 2,321 of record JAKFCH010000190.1, on the reverse strand, counting down.
GGCGACGCCAGTCGTCGAGATCGAGGCGGGTGAGGTCCACGCCGTCGACGAGGACGGCGCCTTCGGGCGGGTTTTCCAGGCGCGCGAGGAGGCGGAGCAGCGTGCTCTTGCCCGCGCCCGTGCGCCCGAAGATGCCGACGGTCGAGCCGCCGGGGATCACGACGTCGAGGTCGTGGAGGACGGGGCGGTCCGGGGCGTCCGCGAACGCGTGGCCGAGGTGGCGGAGCGTGAGCGTCGGGCCGGTGGCGCCGATCGGGACGGGCACGGCGCGGCCGGCGTCGGGGCGCGTCGGCACCGCGTCGAGCACGGTGTAGATGCGCTCCAGCGAGGCCTCGGAGCGCTGGAACACGGGGAGCAGCACCCCGAGGAGGCGGAGCGGCACGAGCAGGTAGGCCACGAGCGCGATGAACGCCGCGATCTGGCCCGCCGTGAGCTGGCCCGCGAGCGCCATCTCGCCGCCGAACGAGAGGAGGATGAAGACGCACGCCCCGCCGGACACGGAGAGCACCGGGAACACGAGGGCGCGGAGCCGCGCCATCGCGAGGTTCGACGTGCGGAGCGCGGCGGCGTGGGCGCGGAGGCGGTCCACGAAGGTGTCCTCGACGCGGAACGCCTGGACGGTGCCGACGCCCTGGAGCGTGCCGAGCAGCTCGTCGGAGAGCGCGGCGAGCTGCGCCTGGGCCTTGCGCTGGAGATCGAACATCTGGCCCACGCCGCCGTTCACGAGCAGAAAGCCGATCGCGACAGGCACGCCGCAGAAGAGGGTGAGCGTCGGCGAGATGAGCAGCATCTGCCCGACCGCCATCGTGAACGCGGCGATGACGTTGATGGCCTGGAGGAGCGCGAAGCCGGCGAAGGCGCGTGCGTACGTCACGTCCCCCGTGGCGCGCGAGAGCAGATCGCCGGTGGTGTAGCGGGCGTAGAAGTCCGGTTGGAGCCTTAGGAGGTGGGCGAACAGGTCCTCGCGGAGGGCGAACTCGGCGTGGCGGCCCGGGGAGAAGAAGAGGATCCGGGAGAGCGTGCGGGTCGCGATGATGGCGATGCCGAGGAGGCCGATGTGGACGGCGGCCTCGCGCACGCCGGGGGTGCCGGCGCGGAGCGCGTCGAGCCCGTGCGCCATCTCGACGGGCACCCGCACGGCAAGCCCGTTGGTCAGCAGCACGAGCACGGTGCCACCGACGTACCACCAGGCCAGCGGCCTCACGTAGGCGCCCACGAAGCGACGGGTGAAGGTCAGGACGGCTCCCGGGAGGCGCGGTCGGAGCGACCTCCGCGCGCCGGGCCTCCTAACCGGTGCCGGCGGGCCCCGAGATACCCGCGTCGGTCCCGAGCGCGATACGCCACGCCCCGCATGGACCTCGCCGGCGCCCGCCGCTCCCTCGACTGGAGGCAACACGTCGCCCGCCGACGCCTCCGCGAGGTGTGCGCGGCCGGGCCGCTCGTCCGCACCGACCTCCGCCTGCTCTCCGCGGCCGGCTACCCCCTCGCCGCGCGCATCACGCGCCCCCGGTCGGACACCCCCCTCCCCGGTGTCGTGATCAGCCCCGCGATCCACCACGGGCTGCGCGAGGTCGACACCTTCGCCTCGGCTGTCACCGCCGCGGAGGTCGCCCGCCTCGGCTACGCCGTCCTCTCCTACGATCCCGCCGGGCGCGGCGAGAGCTGGGGCGAGGAGGACTTCGGCGGGCCCGAGCACCAGGACGATCTGCGGGTCGCCATCCGCGCGCTGCTCGAGACGCCCGACACAACCGGCGTCGGCGTGCTCTCGCTCTCCTACGGCATCGTCGCGGCCGCGGCGGTGTTGGCCGCGCACCCCGACGAGCTGCCGGTCCGCTGGCTCCTCGACTGGGAGGGCCCCTGCGACCGCGACATCATCACCACCGGCGGCACCCGGCTCGTGCCCGCCGCGGGCCACGCCCTTACCGACGACGACTACTGGCGCCCCCGCGAGCCGGTGCGCCACGTCGGCGCGTTGCGATGCGGCTACGTCCGTCTCCAGGCCTGGCCCGACCATGCCCAGCCCGGCGAGCTGCGCCACGCCGAGCGCATGGTCCACGCGGCGGCGGCGGGCGCGCTCCCCTGGTTCCAGATCAACGATCATCCGCGCGGCCTCGTGCCGCCCCGCCCGCTCTGGCTCGCCGGGGGGCCGTGGGGGGCGAACGTGGCGGTGTTGCGGAAGCTCTCGGATTTGCGGGGGTAGTTCGGCTGTGTAGGAGGGCGGCGGGCGTTGCGGCGGGCGTGGGCGCCCGAGGCCCCCCTGCGCGCTCGCCCGAAGGGCTCGGTCCGCCCGAGGCGGGCGGGACCACCGGGCGCGGCGCCCG
>JAKFCH010000189.1:0-13493 GCA_036676765.1 Deltaproteobacteria bacterium | reverse complement strand
GACCGGCGACCGCCTCGGCGATCGGCACCGCGCGCGTCTCGCGGAGCTCGACCCAGACCCGGCCCTCGGCCACGAACAGGCCCTCCGCCCCGAGCACCGGCACGGTGGCGATCCGCCGCGGGGGCTCGAGCTGCCAGGTCTCGAGCGCGCGATCGCGGGTGAGGACGTAGAGGCGGCCGTCGGCCTCCACCGCCCCCCGGGGGGCTGCGGCGAAGGTCGCGATCTCCCTGCCGTCCACCCGGACCACGCCCGCCTCCGTCGTCACCTCGGCCGCGAGCGCGACCCCGATCCAGACGGCCCACATGTCGCGCCCCTCCCCGTCCGTGAGCTAGCCACCCCGGACGCCCGGGGCGCCACGCAGGCACGCGCTCCCTTCGCGGCTCCCCACGCCCATCGAGTGTGTCCGACGCATCGATCGGGGGCGTGCGGCGCCGGATGCGTGTTCAAATTCCCCTCACTGCCCCACGCGGAGGCGACCCATCCCGAACGAACCCTCGGACACCGCGTTCCGAACACCACGCATCCTGGTCGTGGACGACAGCGCGGACGACGTCGAGCTCTTGCGCATCGCGATGCGACGGTGCGGGTCTCCGCTCGAGGTGGTCGCGGCGATGAGCGGCGAGGAGGCGCTCCGTCGGATCTCCGACGAGGCGGACCGCCCCGACGTGGTGCTCCTCGACTGGAAGATGCCGGGCACCTCGGGCGCCGACGTGCTGCGTGCGATCCGGCAGGACCCGTCGATGCGGGGCGTCCCGGTGTTCGTCTGCTCCGCGACCGACTCGCCCACCGACATCCGCACGGCCCACGAGCTCGGCGCGAGCGGATTCCTGCCGAAGCCCGCCGACATGAGCGAGTACGTCCGCCTCGCGCGGGAGCTCGCGTCGGCCCTGTGCCGGCCGGTGCCCTCCCGCTCCTGACGAACGCGTGGGCGAGCGCGAGGCCGGGCGCGACGCCCCTCCGGACACCCCGTCGCCACCGCCGCCCGCGCCTGCTTTCTGCCGGTGGCGCCTTGTCGATGTGGACCCGATCCCGTACCTTTCCGACCCTACGTTCCGAAGGTGGCGATGAAGCGTCTGATGCAGTCCGGGTTCGGTGTCGGTCTCCTGGCCGTACTGGTGGTGATCGGCGTGGTCAACACCGCGCAGCTCCACAACCTGGAGTTGAAGGTCGCGGCGCTCTCCGGCATCGGCGGAGTGAGGACGGGCCCCGCCACGGTCGCGACCGACGCCGTCGTCGTCCCCCTGACCCCCGGTGAACGGTGCTACGCGAGCCCCGCGGACCAGGCCGTGGCCGACGACCCCGCGAACCTCCTGGGCACCTTCGTCTCCCCCGCGAACGGGCCCACCTCGATGGTCCCCGGCGGCACCCTGAAGCGCCTGATCGGATCGGAGCCCCCGGGGCTGAACCTCATCGCGTCGAACAACGCCGCCGACCTGTCGGAGATGTACAAGTACATCACCAGCGCCGTGGCCTACCAGTCCCCGACGAACCCCGACGAGTGGTACCCGGACCTCGCCACCAAGGTCACCCGCTCGGAGGACGGCCTCGTCTACGACGTGTACCTGCGCGAAGGCGTGAAGTGGCACAAGCCCGCGGTCGACCTCACGGACCCCCGCTACGCCTGGCTCGCCGAGGATCACTTCCTCACCGCCGACGACTTCAAGTTCCAGCTCGAGCTGATCAAGAACCCCCAGGTGGTCGGGCGCGCCGCCGCGCTCCGGACCTACTTCGAGGCGTGGGACCGCGTGGAGGTCGTCGATCCGCTCCACTTCCGCGTGCACACCAAGGAGAACATCTACCTGAACCAGTCGCTCGTGTTCGAGATGCAGCCGATGCCGCGCTGGCTCTACATGTACGACGAGGACGGCCACGCGTTCGACGCCACCAACTGGGGCGAGAAGCAGAACAACCACTGGTACAACCAGAAGGGCATCGGCGTCGGCATGTACCGCTTCGTCGAGTGGGAGCAGGGCGTGCGCATCACGTTCGAGCGGAACGACGCGTACCACAACACGTGCCTGCCGCCCGCCTTCGACCGGATGGAGATGAAGGTCCTGAAGGACCAGCAGGCCTTCCTCCGCTACCTCAAGACGCGGCAGCTCGACTACACCTTCGTCATGCCCCAGCAGTACATCTCGGAGCTGAAGGACAAGGAGCCGTACCTCGACGAGGAGCACCTGAAGCTCGCGATCCACGACGAGGCGTCCTACTTCTACTTCGGCTGGAACCAGTCCCGGCCGATGTTCGCCGACAAGCGCGTCCGGCGCGCGCTCACCCACGCGCTCGACCGCCAGGGCCTGATCGACAACGTGTTCGGCGGCCTCGGCACGATCACCTCCGGCCCCTTCGACCAGTCGAACCCCTGCTACGACCACTCCATCGCGCCGCTGGCCTACGATCTCGACGAGGCCAAGCGCCTCCTCGACGAGGCCGGGTGGACCGACACCGATGGGGACGGCCTGCGTGACAAGGTGATCGACGGGAAGTCGGTGCCCTTCGAGTTCACCATGGTGATCTACGGCTCGTCGACCGAGTACGAGACCCTCGCCCGCGTCTACCGCGAGGCCCTGCAGCGCGTCGGCATCAAGCTGACCGCGCAGCCGCTCGAGTGGGCGGCCCAGCTCAAGAAGGTCAGCGAGCGCGACTTCGACGCGTACAGCGGCGCGTGGGTGCCCGCCTGGGAGATCGACCTCTACCAGCTCTGGCACTCGACGGAGGCCGACAAGCCCGCGTCGTCCAACTACGTGAGCTTCCGCAACCCCGAAGGGGACCGCATCGCCGAGGCCCTCCGCCGCGAGTTCGATCCGGCGAAGCGCACCGAGCTCTGCCACCAGTTTCACGCCCTGGTGCACGAGGAGCAGCCGTACACGTTCTTCTACCAGCGCAAGCGGCCGGTCTTGTATTGGGACCACATGAACACGCCGGTGTTCTCCAAGCTGAACCCCTACCGTGACAACCGGCTGATGTCGTTCGCGACGCGTCCGGAGTAGCGGCGGATGCTCCAGTACGCCGTCAAGCGCATCCTGTGGATGTTCCCGACCTTCTTCATGATCACGCTGGTCGTGTTCGTGCTCATCAACCTGGCCCCGGGCAACCCGGGCCAGGCGGGCGGCATGGAGAACATCCAAAAGGAGGACTCGTCCGACAACTCGAGCGTCATCGTCTTCAAGCGCCAGTTCAACCTCGACAAGCCCGTGCTCTTCAACACGCGCACCTCGCTCACGGCGGAGGACGTGCGTGCGCTCATCGTGACCGCCAACGCGCTCGAAGGCTCGCCGACACCGGGGCAGCGCATCGCGGCGAAGGGTGACCTCGAAGACTACGGCAACTACATGGTCCGGCACCTCGTGCCGATGGTCGCGAACGAACCGGACCCCGTCGTGCGCCGCCTCGCGGCCCAGTACCTCACTACGGCCGCGACCCGCCCGCTCCTGAGCGAGAGCTCGGGGGACCCCGTGGCCGTGCGCACCGAGAACCGGATCCGCGACACCTTCAACCAGTCCTTCAAGCAGTGGAAGTGCGCGGCGGCCGCGCCCGAGCCCTGCCTCGCGGAAGCCAACGAGAAGTGGCAGGCCTGGTGGGCCGAGCACCACGCGCAGTTCGAGTACACCGCCGGCGAGTCCGCGTACGCGTTCTTCTTCGACACGCGCTTCGCCTCCTACTGGTACAACCTCGCCCGCCTCGACTTCGGCGTGTCCTCCACGGACCGTCAGCCCATCCGCGAGAAGGTGCTCGAGAAGCTCAAGTACTCCATCAGCCTCTCGCTCACCGCGGTGCTCCTGGCCTACCTCATCGCGGTGCCGATCGGCGTGTACTCGGCCGTGCGCTCGGGCTCGAAGGGTGACACGGTCCTCACCGTCCTCCTGTTCGTGCTCTACAGCCTCCCGACGTTCTTCACCGGCACGATCCTGCTCAAGCTGCTCTCGCAGGGCACGCCGGTGGCGTGGTTCCCGACGGGGGACTTCCAGAGCAACACCCCGTCCGTCACGACGCTCGGCCAGCTCGCCGACATCGTCTGGCACCTCGCGCTGCCGGTGGCCACGAGCACGTCCGTCGCGCTCGCCGCGCTCTCCCGCTACGCCCGCAGCGGCGTCATCGACGTGATCCGCGCCGACTACATCCGCACCGCGCGCGCCAAGGGCCTCGAAGAGCCCGTCGTCATCATCAAGCACGCCGTCCGCAACGGCATGATCCCCATCCTCACCCTGCTCGGCGGCATCCTCCCGGTGCTCGTCTCCGGAAGCGTGGTGATCGAGGTCGTGTTCAACATCCCCGGGATGGGCTCCTTCCTCGTGGAGTCGATCACCTTCCGCGACTACAACGCCGTGATGGCGGTGCTGCTCGCGTCGGCGGTGCTCACGCTGATCGGCATCCTCATCTCCGACCTGTCCTACGCGCTCGTCGATCCGAGGATCAACCTTGACTGATCCCTCCACGGCCCAGGCCGCGCCGCCCCGCGCCGCCGCCCCGCCACCGACCCCGAGCGAGGATCCGAACTGGGTCCAGATCATCTGGGGCCAGTTCAAGAAGCGCCGCCTCGCCTATGCGTCGATGTGGGGCGTGTTCGGCCTCTTCCTCCTCGCGGTCTACGCGCCCGTGTTCATCTCCAACAAGCCGTTCCTGTGGAACGGCGGCGGCGGGCTCGAGTCCCCGTGGCTCGCCACGCTGTTCAACCGCAACACGTACGAGAACGCGATCGACATCTTCTTCAACAGCCTGCTCCTCCCGGGCACGCTGCTGGTGATCCCGGTCGCGGTGGTGTGGCGGCGCACGATGGGCCGGCCCCGGCGGACGCGCAACGCCCTGCGCGTCCGAGCCGTCGGCGCCGCGGGGGGGATCTGGGCGCTCGCGGTCGTCGCCCTGTTCACCTTCCAGCTGAAGACCCCTCCCCTGGAGTACCCGGAGGTCGAAGCGCAGCTCGAGGCCGCGGGCACCGACGTCCTCGCGGTCTACCCCCCCATCCCCTTCTCCTACCGGGAGACCGACCTCGGCAACGCCATGCGCGCCCCCACGGCGGAGCACTGGCTCGGCACCGACTCGGCCGGCTCGGACGTGTTCGCGCGCATGGTCTACGGCACCCGGGTGTCGCTCACGGTCGGCATCTTCGCGGTGATGCTCTACATCACCTTCGGCACGGTGGTCGGCGCGGTCGCGGGCTTCTTCGGGGGCCGCATCGACGCGCTGCTCATGCGCATCGTCGAGGTGGTCATCTGCATCCCCTCGTTGTTCCTCGTCCTCTCCGTGGCGGCGTTCATCACCGAGCGGAGCATCTTCCACATCATGTTCATCATCGCGGCAGTGGCGTGGACCGGCCCCGCCCGCCTCGTCCGCGCCGAGTTCATGCGCATGCGGGATCTCGACTTCGTCGCCGCCGCTCGCGCCGCCGGCTTCTCGCGCACCTCGATCATCTTCGAGGAGATCCTCCCGAACGCGCTCGGCCCCGTGCTCGTGAGCGCCACGTTCGGCGTCGCCTCGGCGATCCTCATCGAGTCGACCATGAGCTTTCTCGGCCTCGGCGACATCACGGTGCCGAGCTGGGGCCAGATCCTCGCGACCGGCCGCCAGACCAGCTCGTGGGTGCTCATCCTCGCGCCGGGCTTCGCGATCTTCCTCACCGTGTCCCTGCTCAACCTCCTCGGGGAGGGCGTCCGTGACGCCCTCGACCCCAAGCTGAGGTCCTGATGGCCGATCCGCGTACGGTCCCGCCGGCCTCCTCGTCGGTCCTCCTCGAGGTCAAGGATCTCAAGACCCACTTCTTCACCGACGGCGGCGTGCTCCCCTCGGTCGACGGCGTGAGCTTCACCGTGCACCGCGGCGAGGCCGTCGGCATCGTCGGCGAGTCCGGGTGCGGCAAGTCGGTGATGTCGATGAGCATCCTCCGGCTCATCCCGCAGCCCCCCGGGCGCATCGTGGGGGGGCAGATCCTCTTCCACCCCCCCGGCGGGAGCCAGGCCCCGCTCGACCTCGTCACCCTCCCGATGAACGAGCTCCGGAAGGTGCGCGGCAACCGCATCGCGATGATCTTCCAGGAGCCGATGACCTCGCTCAACCCCGTCTACACGGTGGGCGACCAGATCGCCGAGTCGGTCATCCTCCACCAGGGGCTCGAGCCGGAGGAGGCCCGCGAGGTCGCCATCCGCATGCTCGAGGAGGTCGGGATCCCCGCCGCGAAGAGCCGCGTGGACGAGTACCCCCACCAGATGTCGGGCGGCATGAAGCAGCGCGTCATGATCGCCATGGCGCTCGCCTGCAACCCCGACCTGCTCATCGCCGACGAGCCCACCACCGCGCTCGACGTGACCATCCAGGCCCAGATCCTCGCGCTGCTCGACCGCGAGCGCGCCCACCGCGGGATGGCGATCATCCTCATCACGCACGACCTCGGCGTCGTCTCGGAGACGTGCGACCGCGTCGTCGTCATGTACGCGGGGCACGTGGTCGAGACCGCCCCCACCACCGAGATCTTCGCGCGGCCGGTGCACCCCTACACCCGCGGCCTGCTCGCCTCGCTCCCCGGCGAGCACGGCGCCCGCGAGCGCCTCGCGACCATCGAGGGCATGGTGCCGAGCCCGCTGGACTTCCCGTCGGGGTGCCGGTTCCGCACCCGGTGCGCCTTCGCCACCGCGGTGTGCGCCACGCCGCCGCCGCGGGTCGAGCTAGGGCCCGATCACGCCGCGTGGTGCCACCACCCGCAGCACGGCGCGCCCCCGCTCGGACCGACTCCCTACGAGGAGGAGCAGACCGATGTCTGGTGAGCCGCGCCCCCCCTCCCCGACGCCCGACGCGCCCCTGCTCCGCGTCGAGGGGCTGACCAAGCACTTTCCCGTGCTCCGCGGCTTCCTCCGCCGCCACGTCGGCACCGTGCGCGCGGTCGACGACGTGAGCTTCACCCTCGGCCGCCAGAAGACCCTCGCAGTCGTCGGCGAGTCCGGGTGCGGCAAGACCACCGCCGGGCGCGCCCTGCTGCGCCTCGTCGAGCCCGACAAGGGCAGCGTGTGGTTCCGCGGGAAGGACGTGCCGACGCTCGAGGCCGCCGAGCTGCGCGAGATGCGCCGGCACATGCAGATCATCTTCCAGGACCCTTTTTCGTCGCTCAACCCGCGGCACACCATCGGGCAGATCATCGGGCGCCCGCTCGTGCTGCACGGCGTCGTCGCCAACATGAACGAGGCCGAGGATCGCGTCCGGGATCTGCTCGCGCGCGTCGGGCTCCAGCCAAAGTACATCTCCCGCTACCCGCACGAGTTCTCGGGCGGGCAGCGCCAGCGCATCGGCATCGCGCGCGCCATCGCGCTCCGGCCCGACTTCGTCGTGTGCGACGAGGCCGTGAGCGCCCTCGACGTGTCGGTGCGCGCCCAGGTGCTCAACCTGCTCATGGACCTGCAGGAGGAGTTCGGCCTCTCCTACGTGTTCGTGACCCACGACCTCTCCGTCGTGCGCCACATCGCCGACGACGTCGTGGTCATGTACCTCGGCCAGATCGTCGAGCGCGCCCCGCGCGACTCGCTGTTCGCCCGGCCGTCCCACCCCTACACCCAGGCGCTGCTCTCCGCCGCGCCCGAGCCCGACCGCGCGAAGCGTCGGAAGCGCATCGTGCTCCAGGGGGACGTTCCGAGCCCCATGAACCCGCCCCCCGGCTGCCGGTTCCACACCCGCTGCCCGCTCGCGTTCGACCGCTGCAAGGTGGACACCCCCGCGCAGCACGACGTGGCGGACGGCCACACCGTGGCCTGCCACCTCTACGAGGGCCGCACCGATCCGATCGATCTCGCGTCGGCGGTGGCGGCGCGGGTCGTAGCCTAGCGCCCGAACAGGTCCAGGTCGTCGGTGATCCCGTCGAGGAGGCCCTGGTCGTCGAGCTCGTCCTCCACGTACAGGCCGAGCCCGGTCCAGCGGAGCTGGCTCAGCTGGCGCACGCCGTCGATCTCCTCGTACTCCGTGCTGTCGGGCACGCCGTAGACCTCGAGGAAGCACCCCAGGCTCACGCCGAGCCCGAGGCCGTCCTCGTTGGTGCCGTCCCAGGGGGCCTCGACGTAGATCCCGTTGGCCAGGGCACCCTCGTCGGGAACGTGGTCGTCGTCGGTGTCGTCGAAGAAGCTGTGGATGCCGCCCTCCGACCAGTAGCAGAAGACGTACGGGCCGGCTTCGGTCGCGCACGACTCGGGCTCGCCGAGCGTCGAGACGATCTCCACGTAGCTCATGCTGTCGCACGCGCCGTCGGCGCAGCCCCCCGCGAACTGGAGGCGATCGCCCGGGGTCGCGTACTCGCACGCGGGCAGCAGGTCCCCGCCCTCGATCGCGAGCCCGCTCGGCGAGTCCGCGCACTCGTTCGCGGGGGTGATGTACTGACCGGGCCCGCAGTCGGGGAGGGTCGAGCAGGCGAGCGAGAGGAGGATCGTCAACATGCGCGGCGCCTAACCTTTCGAACCGGGCAGGCAAGGGCGCGCCCGACAACGAGCGGCATTGGCCCTGCCTCGCCACCCCCTCGACAAGCAGCCACGTGTCGCGATGCCCCGATTCGGGGCCCCCGCTCACCGGGCGCGGCGCGCGGTCGTTGCCCGGGCGGGGGAGGTGTCCACCGGCGAGGCATGCAACGCCGTACCATCCTGGCCCTCCTCGTCCCGTGCGCCTTCGTCTCCGCCGTGGCCTTCGCGGACCCGGCCCCGACCGGGACCGACGCCCCCGCGCCCGACGGTCCACCGCCCACGCCCGCGCCGGCCCCCGCGCAGGAGTCGCCGCCGGTGCCGGGCTGGGACCACCCCTCCCCGGACGAGCCCACCCCGCGCCCCGCGCCGTGGACGCAGGTGCCGACCGACCTCCCTCCTTCGGACGCGCGGCCGCCGGAGCCGCCCACGGAGGCGCCCACCGAGGCGCCCACTGCCCTGCCCTCCGAGGCGCCCGGCACCGCCGTGCCCACCGACGTGCCGCCCACCGACGCGCCGCCCATCGACGCCCCGCCGGTCGAGGCCCCCGGCGACGAGCCCGGCGCCCCGATCCTCGAGCCGCCGGCGCTGCCCGAGGCCGGGGCGGAGGCCGCGTTCGCGTTGTACGCCACGCGCCCCCCGGTCGCCGGTGCGCTGTACCTCCAGGGCTTCGACGTGGCCTGGGAGGCGCGGCCCCACCGCCTCAAGAGCGTCATCGTCGTGGCCGATGCGGGCGCCCAGAGCGCCGACACCGCCCCGACCGGCGCCCTCTTCGCCCAGGTGCAGGGCGGGAGCTGGGCCAGCGGCGCGCGGGCGACGGACACGTCCACCGTCAACGTCGCCTACGGCGGCATCGGCTCGGCGTCGGCGCAGATCCACCGGGGGGCGGTCCGCACCACCTTGAAGGGCGATGCGCCCGTGCTCGGCCGCGCCGAGGCCGCCCGCATCGTCGTGCCCGTCGAGGTGCCGCTCGGAGGCACCGGCGACGGCGCCGCCGTCTACCTCCAGGGGCTCGCCATCCAGACCGACGCCAGCCACCCCGACGGGTTCACCCCGCACGTCCTCGAGGTCCGGCTCGGCCCCGCCACGGTCACGGACGGCGTCGCCCGCTTCGACATCACCATCGAGGTGCAGGCCGCCGCGGTGCCCGACCGCGATCAGCACCTCGCCAGCTACGGCGCGGACGTCGAGGTCGGCTGGCTCCTCGTGCCCGCCGCGGCCGATCGGGTCCATCGCGTCTCCGCGTCGGCCACCGCCGCGCACGGCATCGAGATCGGGGCCAGGCCCGCGCACGCCGAGCCGGTCCCCCTCTCCCTCGGCGTGGACCTGCGCCCCGGCACCACCGATGTCGCCGCGGGCCTCTCGGGGTTCCGCCTGGCCGTCGACGCGACCGGCCTCGACGCGGGCCGCTACATCCGGAGCGTGGGCGTGCTGCTGGAGGAGACCGGCGTGGACCCCTGGCGCGGCCGCTGGGACGGCGAGGTCGAGGCCCGCTTCTCCAACGCCGGGCCGGTGACCCGCGCGGAGGGCGTCACCCTCGAGGCCGACGTGACGGTCCTCGAGCTCGTCGAGGGCGAGCGCGCGTGGTCGGGGCGCTGGACCACGACGCTCTCGGGCGAGCCGCAACAGCTCGCCTACCCCGGCCCCGAGCGGATGGGGCGACGGTAGCTCGGTGGCGGCAGGCCTCGGGCGCGTCCCCTCGCTGCGCTCGGGGCCGGACCGCTGCGGGCGCGCGGCTGCGCCGCTTGGTCCGCCCGCGCACTCCGGGGACGGAGTGCGGGCGGGACCGGCCGGCGCAGCCGGCCGCCCTCCGCGCTCCTCGCGCGGGCGTGGTCGTTCGGGACCGTCCCCTCACGTCGGCCGTCCTGTCGTCGACCGACGGCGAATCGATCGGTCTCCTCGCGGGTTGGCTACTCCGGGTGGCGTCGAACGGTGTCTGGCGGAGGCGTGTTGTCGAAGGGTAGGAAGGTCGTCCTCACCGCGCTGATCGTGGCGGTGTGCGCGTCGGTCGGATGGCTCGACCTCGTCACGGGCCTGCAGCTGTCCGTGTCGCCGTTCTACCTCGTGCCGATCGCGATTGCGGCGTGGTGGTTGGGGCCGGCGCCCGCGGCCCTCGCGGCGCTCGCGTGCGTCGTCTCCGCCGCGTACGCGGAGTACAAGTGGCCGCACGACTTCCCGCTCCTCGTGAGCGTGTGGAACACGTTCGCCCGCGCGTTCGTGTTCGGGGGCGTGGCCGCGCTCCTCCTCCACGTCAAGGCGCACCAGGAGCACCTGGCCAGCGCCCGTGATCAGCTCGAGGACGCCCTCGCGCTGGAGCATGCCGTCGGTCGCACCGACGGCCTCACCGGGCTGGCCAACCGCCGTTGCTTCATCGAGGCCCTCGAGAGCGCGGTGAAGCGGCGCGCCAACGACCTCGCGGTCGCCTACCTGGACCTCGACAACTTCAAGACCGTGAACGACCGCTACGGCCACGCCGCCGGCGATGCCCTCCTGAGCACCCTCGCCATCCACATCGGCCGCGCGGTCCGGGAGTCCGACCTCGCCGCCCGCCTCGGCGGCGACGAGTTCGCCGTGATCTTCCACCGCGCCAACCCCGCGGTCGTCCGCGGCGTCCTCGAACGGCTCCTCACCGTGGTCGAGGAGGCCACCTGCCACCTGCCCGAGGTCCGCGTCGGCCTCAGCATCGGCGTCGTGCACTTCCGTCACGCGCCCGGGCGCATCGAGGATCTCCTCCACCAGGCCGATCGCGCGATGTACCGGGCCAAGCGCACCGGGAAGGGCCGCGTGGTCACCGAGTGGGCCACCGACGCCACCACCGAGGCGACCACGGTGGTCGTGCTCCGGGAGCCGGTGGGGTCCAGGTAGCCAGGCCGCCGCCGCCTCGTCCGCACGCACCCAGGCTCGCCATTGCCGAAGATGCACGAAAGTCGGACGTGCTTCGAATGGAATCCCGGTGAGGGCGTACCCCTCGTCCCCCCGGAGTCCCCGTGCGCGTGCCGCCCCTCGCCGTTCGGATGGCGCGCTGCGCCCCCACCGCCGCCGCTCTCCTGCTCGTCGTCGGTTGCACGCGCGACGTGCCCGCCGGCCCCCCCGCCACGTGCGCGGGCTTCGACACGATGGCGCTCACCGACCCCGACGGCCTCGCCAGTGACAACGACCTCACGCGCGTGCGCAGCGTCCTCGACGAGCTCGCCACCGCGACCGGGCTCGACGGCGTCTGCGTCCCCGAGGTGCGCATCGTCGCCGACGGCACGTGCGCCGACGGCGCCGAGAACTGCTTCCAGGGCGCCGGCGCGCCGATCCTCGTCGCGTCGTCGTCCGTGTGGGAGGTCCGCGAGGTGATGTGCGAGGCGCTGGAGGTGCGCCTCGGCTACGACCTCCTCGACCCCGAGCTGTTCGCCGCCGCCGGGGCCGCGAGCTTCGTGCAGGTCTGCACGGACTTCCCGGCCACGCTCCACCTCCAGGCCTCGCTCGACGACACCTGCGCCGCCGACCTCGGGGTGTCCCCCGCGCTGTCCGCCTGGATGCTCGCGAACGTGTTCCCCGCGTGGGAGGTGCCCCTGGGCGCCCCGATCGACGTCGCCTTCGACCGCCACCCCGTCGCTGGCCTCGTCGGAGACCTCGGCAGCTTCGTCGCATCCGGCGGCGCCTTCCACGCCTGGGAGACCGCCCCCGACGACCCCGACGCCGCCTCGATCGTCCGCGTGGACGACGCCACGTTCACCGTCACCGCGCGCTACGCGCTGCCGCCGCGGGAGGAGGGCGCCCAGCGTCGGATGATCCCGACCGACGGCGCGCCGCTCCTGGTGTACACCGCGACGGAGACGGTGGCCTGGCGCCTCGACGAGGCCGCCGGCGCCTGGGTGGCGCTCCCGTTCGCGGCGCTGGAGCCGGGCACCCCCTTCTCCGCGGTCGGGGACGGCGACATCGCCTGGGTGCTCGGCCACTTTCCCCCCGAGCCCGACGCACGCCTCGCCGCCGTGGACCTCGCGACCGGCCGCGCCACCCTCCTGGACGGGCCCACGTTGATGGGCGCCGACTTCCTCGCCGGCGACAGCGCGCAGCTCGTCGGCGGCGCCGCCACCGCCCTGCTCCAACAGGTGCTCCTGCTCGTCGACCCGGCCGCCGCCACCTACACGACCGTGCCGGTGCCCTACGACTGGCACGCCTCCTACCCGGTGCGCCTCGGCGAGCGCGTCGCGGCGGTGTGGCAGAGGAACGACGCGGGCAGCCTCGCCGTGTACGAACCGTCCACGGGCCAGTGGCGGCTCGCGTCGGACCCGTGCGGCACCGCGCGCATCACCGGGCCCACCTTGCCGGCGTCCCGCGGCGACGAGGCGTGGCTCTGGGAGCAGGACGCGACCGCGCCGGGCGGGGCGTGGATGACGGAGATTCACCTTGGGGAGTGACGGTGGGGGGTGGTCGGGCACCCGGGGGCTCCCGCGGGCCCCTCGGGCTGAGCATGGGTGATTCCGCCTTGCCGACGCCCCTCGGCCACGAAGGGCCGGTCATCCGGGATGACTCCGTCTATCTGGCCGCCCCGCGGCCACGAACGGCCGGTCATCCGGGATGACTCCGCCTATCTGGCCGAAACTGGCAGCGGTCCCCGCCCGCGCCGGGCGCGGGTGGCGCCGCGGGCCGGATGGCGGGCAATCAAGCCGCCGTGGGCGCTCGGAGGGCGTGTTGAACCGCGCCCTCCCCAACGCCCCTCGTGCCCGCGACCGGGCGTCGCGTGTTGGGGCCCGTCCGCGCCGGCCCGGAGCGCACGTCGAATCGCGAGTACCCTCCGAGTGGCGCAAGAACCCGGATGGCGGGCCGGCCGTGTGCACGCGGAGCGCGTGAGCAACCGCGCGCCCCACCCCGGCAGCAACCGCGCGCCCCACCCAGGTACCAACCTCGCCCCCACCCCAAGCCCCCCCGCCTCCGCGACCACCGCCCGCGCACAGCAAGTCGCCATCGTCGGCACCTACGCCAACGCCCACATCGAGCCCAACCAACACCAACCCATCCCGCCGCATCGGCACCGCGCTCGCCGCGGACCGCCGCGCAGGAAACCCCCGCGCCAGCCTC
>JAKFCH010000188.1:0-21370 GCA_036676765.1 Deltaproteobacteria bacterium | reverse complement strand
TCGATCGCGAGCGCACCAAGAGCCGGCTCGTCCAGCGCCTTCAGAAGCTCGGGTACAACGTCCAGATTGGGGAGGCGGCGTAGCCGGCGCGAACCTGAGTTTCTATTGAGGCACAGAGGACACAGAGAAGAGGGGAGCGGAAGAGAACGTCTAGACGCCTCTCCGTCCGCCACTACCTCTGCCTTTGCCTTGAACTCCGTGAACTCTGTGCCTCTGTGGTGAACCTGCCTTGCTCCCTGCCTTTGCCGAAGCTCAGGCCAAAGCCGACCGCTGCCACCCCTCCAACGCCACCATCCCGTCCAGCAGCACCTTACCCACCGCCGTAGGGCGCGCCGCCGCGAGGACCGCGAGGCCTTCGCGGTTGGCGGTCATGACCTGGCGGAGGCGCTCGGGATCGCCCGCGGGGTGGCCGCGCGCCAATAGATCGAGGTGGAGCTGCGCCACCGGTAGGAACGCGTGCACCGCGAGGAGCACCCCGAGCAACGGCCGCGGATCGGGCCGCACGGGGGATTGGACGAGCACGCCGTCGTCGTGGAGGAGCGGATCGCTCCAGAGGAGCAGGTTCAGCTTGTTGTGCTGGACCTCGTGGATCAGCGCCTCGGCCAGGATCGCCACTCGCGGGTGGAGCGTGAGGTACACCACCCCGATCGCCTCCCGGTAGCTCGCCGAGAGGCTCTTCTCGGGCTCGAACCCGACCGGCACGACGGTCGCGAGCACCTGCGCATGTTCGGCCGCGAGGTCGGGCAGGACGTCGCGCACCAGCGCCCGCGCCTCGTCGAGCGCGCCGACCCACGCCTCCACCGTGCGCCCGCCGAGCGAGAGGGCGTTGCCCGCCTTGTCGGGGTGGGCCTCTTCGAGGGCCAGCGGGTTGTTGTCCGCGAGCGCGAGCCAGCCTCCGCCGTGCAGCGGCACGAACGCGCGCTCGCCGCCCTCGTCCCAGGGCACGCCGGCAGCGATCTCGACCTCGCCGTCGGAGAACAACGCGCCGATGAGCGGCGGATCGAACCGATGCGCCACGCCCCGCGGGGCCGAGAGCAGCCGCGGGACCACACCCGGCCACCAGACCCCCTCGCGGCCGAGCACGCGGCGTCGGGAGAGCTCCAGCAGGAGCTGCGGGATTGCCTCGTCGAGCCGCCCGGCGCAGAGCGGGGCGCCCACCTGCGGGAGCGCGATCGCCCCGAGGAACTCGGCCGGCCGGGCGCGAAGCAGGTCGGCCAGGGGCTCCCGAACCCCCGCCCACGCGCTGGCGAGCCAGCTCGGCATCGCGGTGGGCTCGAGCAGGAGCCGGGCGGCCCGGGCGAGGTAGCGGGACCGGGCGCGTGTGAGCCAGACGACGCCGGGGTCAGGGAGAGTGTAGGGAGCGGCGGGTCGCATGCTACCTTTGGCTTATGCCGATCGAGGCCGCTCCGGTTCCCTCCGCGCCGCAACCGAACGCGGGCGCGCTCCTGCTCGACCACGAGCGCGTCGCCAACGAGACCAAGCACTGGGTGCGCCTCACCGCGGCCTGCAACAGCAAGTGCGTGTTCTGCCTGGACGCCGAGGCGCAGGACGGCCGGTTCATGCCGTTCGACGACATCAAGACCGAGATTCTCCGGGGTCGCGAGGAGAAGGACGCCACACGCCTCGTCGTCAGCGGTGGGGAAGGGTCCATCCACCCCCGCTTCCACGACGCCATCCGGTACGGCAAGGAGGTCGGCTACCGCTGGGTCCAGACCGTCACGAACGGCCAGAAGCTCGCCGACCGCGCCTTCTTCCTCACGGCGATGGAGGCCGGCCTCGACGAGATCACGTTCTCGCTCCACGGCCACACCCCCGCCCTCCACGATCGCCTCACCCGCACGAAGAACGGTTTCGACAACCTGATGAAGGCGATGATGCGCGCCGTTCGGGACGGCCGGCCCATCGTCAACGTCGACGTGTGCATCAACAAGCAGAACGTCGAGCACCTCGAGGCCATCGTGGCCCTCTGCGCACGCGTGGGCGTCAAGGAGTTCGACCTCCTCCACGTGATCCCGCAAGGCGTCGCCTGGGACAACCGTGCGGACCTCTTCTACGACCCCGAGGAGCACCGCGACGCCCTCCGGCGCGTGTTCCGCCTCGCCCGCACCGGGCAATTCCACATCTGGACGAACCGCTTCCCCATCTCCCACCTCGAGGACATGGAGGAGCTCATCCAGGACCCCCACAAGATGCTCGACGAGGTGGGCGGCCGCCGCACCCAGTTCCGCCGCTACCTCGACGAGGGGACGGCCATCGACTGTCGCGACGCCGAGCGCTGCCCCCACTGCTTCATCGAGCCGTTCTGCTCGGCCCTCGACAAGCACGTGGCCGATCACAACGCCACCCGGTTCGAGGTGTGGTGGATCGGGGAACTGAACCTCCCCCACCTCGGAGCCTTCGAAGAGACCGGAGTGCCCGCCCCCGGCGGCCCGGTGCGCGGTGCGGACGAGGGTGGGCCGGTGGGGCCCCCTCCGGGGGGGACCGGCCCGGGCCCTCGGCCGCGGTTCTCTGCGCCGCGGGCCGCCGTCGCCGGAACGGGGATTGTTCACGGGCTCACCGCCCCCCGAAGTCCCGCTCCTTCGCGTACCGCGCGATCCGCTCCACGTAGTCGAACACCGACGGCGCGCCCGTGCCGAGGTGCCGCCGCAGGTTCGTCGTGTCGAACAGCGGGTTGCCGCGGAAGTAGGGGAGGTAGGCCGACCCCCCGCGGAGGACGTGGCGCCCGCGCTTCGTGAGCGAGAGCGGGCGCGCGAGCACCGGGCGCACCCACTTCAGGTAGAAGTCGGGGTCGACCGTCCGGATGCGGGGGCGCTCCAGCAGCTCGGCGAAGCGGTCGGCGAGGGCGTCGACGCGCGGGGCGTCATCCCCCGCGGCGAGGTGGAAGCAGGCGCCGACGGTGGCGGGGTCGCGACGGAGCGCGACCAGCGCGTCGGCCACGAAGTCGACCGGCACGATGTCCACGAGGGTGTCGGCCCGCCCGGGGAAGAGCCGCCACCAGCCGCGTGCGTAGAGTTTGAGCGGCCAGTAAAGGACGTTGAAGGACTCGGTGGCGCCCGTGCGGCTGTCCCCCACGATGATGGAGGGGCGGTGGATCGCGGCGGGCAGGCCCTCGGCGATGGCGGCGCGGACGCGGCCCTCGGCCTGGCACTTGGACCACTCGTAGCTGTTGCGGAAGCCCTGGCCGACGTCACACTCGGCCTCGTACACGCGGCCGGTGCGATCCCCCGCGACGTACGCGGTGCTCACGTGGTCGTGGCGCACGAGCCGCCCGCGCTCGGCGAGCCGGCGGGCGAGCACGAGCATGGCCTCGGTGCTGGCGATGTTCTCGCCGGCGGCCTTGTCCTGCGGCATGTCGAAGCGCACGGACGCGGCGGAGTGGAGGAGGGAGGTCACCTCGGCGTCGACACGGTCGCGGTCCCGGTCGGAGAGCCCGAGGCCGGGGGCCGACACGTCCCCCTGCACGACGTCGAGGCGGTCGGCGGCCTCGGGGACGCGCGCCCTCAACGCGTCGCGCCGCTCGGCGAGGTGGGTGGCGTCCTTCGCGCGGACGAGGGCCAGCACCCGGGCGTCGGGGTCGGCGAGGAGGCGGGGGAGGAGGGCGGTGCCGACGTGACCGGTGGCCCCGGTCAGGAGGACCGCGCCGGTCACGACGGGCGGGACCGGCGGCGAACGCCCGCGAGGGCGGCGACGAGGATGCCGAGCGCGCCGAGTTGCCCGGGCGCGGTGGCGCAGCCGACGAGCCGGAGATCCTCCAGCATGGCGTCCCTCAGCTCGTCCTCCGACAGCTCGCCGAACAAGCCGCCCCGGGGCGCCTGGAGCGGCGACCAGTCGCTCGATCCGTTGGTGGAGGCCTCACAATCGCCGAAGAGCCAGCTCCCTTCTTCGGGGTAGGTGCCCTTCAGGCCCGCGGCGGTCTCCCAGTAGACGTACCAGCCGTCACACCCGTCCGCGCCGTCCTCCGGCGCGGGGCCCGCGACGCTGTAGAGGCCCAGCGCGGGCTCGCCGTACAGGAGCTCCATGTCGGACTCGACGCCCTCGATCACCAGCTGGAGCACGACGGGCGCGGCGTCGTCTCCCCAGTCGGAGATCCAGGTGCCGGCGTCGTCGTCGACCGCGACGCGCACCGGGGGCGCGCCCTCGCCGAGCGTGCCCGCCGCGAAGTCCTGCGTGAGGTACACGCCCGACACGCCGGGGCCCATCTCGTTGTAGTCGGCGTTCATGATGTTGGCGCGGTGCCCGCTGGAGCACATCCACATCCCCATCACGGCGTAGCGGGCGTCGGCGACGCCCATGGCGATGTTCTCGCCGACGTACCCGGTCTCGGTGTAGTAGCGCGCCACGCGCTCGCCGAAGCCCTCGTTGCTGCCGTCACAGCTCTCGTGCTGGAAGCACGCGTTCTCCTCCATCTGCTCCGAGTGCCAGCGCGACACCTCGGTGAGATCGAGGTCGATGTACAGGGGCGCCTTCGCGGTCTGCTCGCTCGCCTCGAAGTCGTCGAAGCTGCAGCTCGTGTACTCGTCCTTGAATTCGGCCGGCGCCACCCGCGCGGCGTTGGTCCAGAGGAGGAGCTGACGTTCGGCCTTGCTGGGGTAGCCGTCGACCGGAACGCCATACCCGGCGCCCACCGTGGCAAGCAGCGCGATCGAAACGAGGTCCATCTCAGGCTCCGAGGAGGTGGCGACGGACGACCTCGGCCGCGCGGTCGTAGCTGCGCTCGAGCTGCTCGAGCACCACCCGCTCGATGGCGCCGCCCACGAGCGGGATGGACACCTTGATCTCGCCCTCGATGATCCGCTCGCAGCCTTCGGCCGTGGCGACCACGCGCGACGTGCCCGCGCACGACACCTTGTCGGGGATCACGTCCATCAGGACCTGCCAGGCGGTGGTCATCGTGTCGTCGTCACTGTCCACGACCTGCACGTAGGAGAACCGCTTCGCGCCCAGGGCGCGTTGCGCGAGGGCGGGGAGCTCCTTGCGGGGGGAGACGCGGAGCTCGTCATGGGTCCGGGCACCGTCGCGACGCCGGTCGATCACCGTCACGTCGATGTCGCTGGCTTCCGCGATCTTCTCGTCGAGCTCGGGCTCGCGCGTGCCATCCCAGTACGTCCGCGGCGGGACCGGGAAGGAGTGGGAGATTCGGATCTGCATGGGTCGGAAGGTTACGGCCGACCCCGCGCTTCCGCAACACCGGGGCTGTCAAGGTTCTGCAACCCCAAGGGCCCGTTCGGCGGGCACGCGGGGCGCCGCACGCGGTGTCGCCGCCCTTCCGGTTAGCATGCGCTTCCCTTCGGAGGACCCGTTGTCCACGCTGCTCCTGCTCCTGGCGATCACGGACCGCGCGGGCGCCGTCCTGCCGTTGCCGACCTACCCGGAGTGCGGCGAGACCGATCGGGAGGACCTCTGCCCCAGCGATCTGGACGGCGAGTGGTCGATGATCAGCTACGTCCCCGCCGGCTCGAGGGAGACGGTGCGTCCGGCCGAGCTCGAGATGGGGTCGGGGAACTCCGCCGATCGTGCGTGGCGGACCACCACCGGGCGCACCGACGTGCTGCTCGCCGTGCTCGACTCCGGCTTCGACTGGGGCGACCACAGCTACGCCAACAAGATCGCCCTCCACACCGGCGAGCTCCCGCTCCCCCAGCTCGCCGACGGATCGGTGGCGGCCGACTGGGATCGCGACGGCAACGGCCTCGTCAACATCCAGGACTACGCGGAGGACGCCCGCGTCACCGTGGATTCCGGGCGGGACTTCGCCGACGGGATGCTCGACGTCTCCGACGTGCTCTACACGTTCTCCGACGGGGTGGACGACGACGGCAACGGGTTCGTCGACGACATCGCCGGGTGGGACTTCTTCGCCGACGACAACGATCCGTACCACGAGTACGACGACAACTTCGGCACCCACGGCTCCGGCGTCGCCGAGGAGATGGCCGCCGAGGGGGGGGACGAGGAGAACGGGAGCATCGGGCAGTGCCCGAACTGCGCGGTCCTCCCCGTCCGCATCGGCGACACGTTCGTGACCGACGGGAGCCGCGCGTCCATGGGCATCGCCTACGCGGTCGAGCGAGGCGCCGTCGGCGTGAACCTCGCGGTCGGCGCGCTCACCAACCCCGGCTTCGCCTACGCGACCGCGTCCTGGGCGCGCGAACGCGGCGTGAGCATCGTCGGCGCCGCGGGGGACGAGAACGCCTACCACCACAACTTCCCGGCGATGATGGACGGGATCTTCTACGTCCACTCGGTCCGCGGCAACAACAACAACGAAGACAGCGGGGTCTACAGCTACCTCAACTTCTTCAACTGCAACAACTACGGGCCGCGCCTCACGCTCGTGGCGGACACGAACGCCTGCGCCACCGGCGCCGTGGCGATCACCACCGGCACCGTCGGCCTCGTCCACTCCGCCGCTCGCGACGTGGGGCTCACCCTCACCGCCGACGAGGTCTACCAGGTCATCGTCACGTCGGTGGACGACGTGAACCTCACCGCGGCCGAGGTCGCCCTGGCCACCACCTACCCCTCGGGCGAGGGCTGGGATCCGTTCTACGGCTACGGTCGGATCAACGCCGGGCGCGCGGTCGAGCGGGTCGCCGCGGGCGACATCCCGCCCACCATGGACGTGTCGAGCCCCGGCTGGTTCGAGACCGTCGATCCGGGCGTCGGCACGCTCCTCATCGAGGGCTACGTCGCCGCGGAGCGGTCGGCGTCCTACACCTACGCGGTCGACTACGGCGTGGGGGACGATCCCCGCGCCTGGACCTCCCTCGCGACCGGCTCGGGCACCGCGCGCTTCGAGGGCACGCTCGCGACCCTCGACCTCGCGACCCTCGACACCAGCGCCATGCTCGAGGCCGAACGCACCGAGACCATCCTCGAGCGCATGGACCGCGTGTTCGCCCCCGCCGTCACCGTGCGGGTGCGCGTCACCGACGCCGACGGGCGCGTGGGAGAGTCCCGGAAGACCTTCTTCGTCTACCCGGACCCCGACACCGTGGCGGGCTTCCCCATCGACCTGGGCACGTCCGGCGAGTCCTCGCCGATCCTCGCGGACCTCGACGACGACGGCGTGTTCGAGATCGTCATCGCCGACGCCTCCGGAAGTGTGCACGCATTCACCGGGAGCGGCGTCGAGCTGCCCGGGTGGCCGGTCACCACCGGGGTCGACCCCCGCTTCCACCAGGGCGCGCCCATCTTCGCCGGGGGGGAGCTCCCCACGCTGCACGACGGCACGATCGCCACCGCCGCCGTCGGGGATCTCGACGGGGACGGCTCGCCCGAGATCGTCGTCGGCACGGGCACCGGCGCGGTCTACGCCTGGCACGCCGACGGCGCCGGCGTCACCGGCTTCCCGGCGCAGATCGAGGGCCGCACGTCCGAGGAATTCGACCGTACCCACATCTACGACAACGGCATCACCGGGGCGCCGACCCTCTACGACCTCGACGGGGACGGCGCGATGGAGGTCATCGTGGCCGCCATGGACCAGCGCCTGTACGTGTGGGACGCCGCGGGCGCGCCCTGGGGGCCCTACCCGATCGACGTGTGCGCGCCCGAGCTCTGCGACAACTCCGGCACCCGCATCATCGCGAGCCCGGCGGTAGGCGACGTCGACAACGACGGCGAGATCGAGATCGGCATCGGCACGAACGAGACCGTCAACGGCGGCAACTCGTCCATCAGCTACCTCTTCGACGCCGTGAGCGGCGTGCTGGAGGACGGCTGGCCGCTCGTCGAGGGCGGGCTCATCAACGAGGCGGGCCTCCTCCCCATCGTCGGGGAGGGCCACCCGGCGTCGATGGCGTTCGCGGACCTCGACCGGGACGGCGATCTGGAGATCTCCAGCGCCGTCATGCTCGGGCAGACGCCGCTCTACCACCACGACGGCACCGTCGCGCGGGACCTCTCCTACGTCAAGTCGGCCTACGGCGAGGGCTCGAACACCAACCAGCCGAGCTTCGTGCAGATGACGAACAACCCCGGCTTCGGCGACATGACGGGGGACGGCGTCCCCGAGTACGTAATGGCCGGCGCGGGCGCCTACTACCTCATCGCGCTGCCGCTCGTCACCGCGCTCGACTGGCAGAACGTCGTCGCCGCGTGGGACGGCGCCACCGGCGAGCTCCTCGGGGGCTGGCCGCGCCAGATCGAGGACCTCCAGTTCCTCGTCGCGCCCGCCATCGCTGACCTCGACGGGGACGACAAGGCCGAGGCCGTCATGGGCAGCGCCGGCTACCTCCTCCACGCCTGGGACGCCGAGGGCGTCGAGCCCGAGGGTTGGCCCAAGTTCACCGGCAACTGGATCCTCGGGAGCCCCGCGGTCGGTGACATCGACGGGGACGGCTACCTCGAGGTCGTCGTCTCGACGCGCGAGGGCAAGCTGTTCGCGTGGCACACCGAGGGCCACGCCGACCAGGCCATCGGCTGGGCGAGCATCCACCACGATCCACAGAACAGCGGCAACTTCCACACCCCCCTCGCCACCCAGGCCGGCCCGCCGGATCGGGTGGAGGGGGAGATCCCCCAGGGGTGTTGCACGGGCGGCTCGAAGGCCTCCCTCCTCTGGCTGGCGCCGCTGGGACTCCTCTGGCGCCGCCGCCGTTCCACCCGAGCGAACGCATGAACGTCCTCGACACCCTGAAGGAGCGCGGCTTCTTCAACCAGTGCACCGACGAAGAGGAGCTCCGCAAGCTCTTCGACGCGGGGCCCGTCACCTTCTACATCGGCTTCGATCCCACCGCGGACAGCCTGCACGTGGGCAACCTCGTGCAGCTCATGGCGATGGCGAACCTCCACCGGGCGGGCCACAAGGCCATCACCGTGCTCGGCGGCGGCACCGTGCAGGTGGGGGATCCCTCCGGGCGCGAGGAGACCCGTGATCTCGCCTCCGCCGATCGCATCGCCGCCAACAAGGCGGCCATCGCGGCCCAGCTCGCGCGCTTCGCCCCGGGCGAGGTCGTCGACAACGCCGACTGGCTCCTGAAGCTCAACTACATCGAGTTCCTCCGCGACGTGGGCCGCCACTTCTCGGTGAACGTGATGGTGAAGGCCGAGAGCATGAAGCAGCGGCTCGAGCGCGGCCAGGGGCTCTCGTTCATCGAGTTCAACTACCCGCTGCTCCAGGCGTACGACTTCCTCGAGCTCTACCGGCGGTTCGGCGTCCGGCTCCAGGTGGGCGGCGGCGATCAGTGGTTCAACATCATCAGCGGGGCCGATCTCATCCGGCGGATCGAGGGCGCCGCGGCCTACGGCCTCACGACGCCGCTGCTCACCACGGCGAGCGGCGCGAAGATGGGGAAGACCGCGGCGGGCGCGGTGTGGCTCGATGCCGAGAAGGTCTCGCCGTACGACTACAGCCAGTACTGGTACAACTGCGACGATCGCGACGTCGGGAAGTTCCTGAAGCTGTTCACCTTCCTCCCGATCGAGCAGATCGAGGACGCCGTGAAGGGGGACATCCGCGCCGCCAAGCGGCTCCTCGCGGACGAGGCGACGGCGATCGTGCACGGGCGCGACACGTCGATCCCCGAGCACGCGGCGGCGCTGCCGGCGCCGGTGATCGACCTGCTCGTCGCGAGCGGGCTGGCGAAGAGCAAGGGCGAGGCGCGTCGGCTCATCGACAACGGCGGCATCAGCGTCGGCGCCGACAAGGTGACCGCCTACGACGCCGTGATGACCGCCCCCGGCCTCCTCAAGGCGGGGAAGAAGCGGGCGGTGTCGATCGTCGCGGCGGCCCCGGACGACGCGGGGGCGGCCGGCTGATGCCCCCGGCGCGGCGCCAGGATGCCCTCTTCCAGTGGTGCGAGCGGCTCAACGGGCCCGTGTGGGGAGATGTCCTCGACGCCGGCACCGGGGAGCACTCGCTCGGGTGGGTGAGCTCCCTCCCGGCGCGCACCGTCACCGCGGTGACCGTGGAGGCGTGGCGGATGGCCGGCCTCCGCGAGCTGGCGCCCGCCGCGCGGGTGCTCCTCGGCGAGTGGACCGATCCCACGCTGCTCTACGGCGAGTCCTTCGACCAGGTGCTCGTCGACTACGTCATCGGCGCCATCGACGGCCACGCGCCCTTCTTCCAGTACGCCTACCTCGAGCGGCTGCGCCCCCACGTGCGCGGGCGCCTCTACCTCGTCGGCCTCGAGCCCCAGCCGCGCGACGGCAGCGTGCTCGACGAGGTCTGCCGGGTGCGGGACGCCTGCATCCTCCTCGCCGGCCACCGCTGCTACCGCGAATACCCGCGCGCCGTGGTGGTCCGCTGGTTGGAGCGCGCCGGGTACCGCGTCGTCGACGCGCAGGACTTCCCCAACCGGATCGGGCCCCGGTTCATCGACGGGCAGCTCGACGTCGCGCTGCGCAAGACGAAGCTCTTCCGCGACGAGGCGCTGCGGGACGCCATGGTCGGGACCATCGCCGACGTGCGTGCGCGGGCCCTCGACCAGGGCGAGACGACCTGGGGCGCGGACTACGTGATCGCCGCGGACGTCCGGTGAACGCACCCGGGCCGCACCTCGTGCTCGCGCTCCTCGCCGGGGTCGGCTTCGCCGGGGTCGGTTGCACCGGGGCGGCGGCGCCCACCCAGAGGACCGGCCCGCCGCCGATCGTGCTCATCTCCATGGACACGTTCCGCGCGGACCGCCTCGGCGCCTACGGCAACCCGGACGGGCTCACGCCGAACCTCGACACCTTCGCGCGCGAGGCGGTCGTGTTCGAGAGCGCCTACAGCCAGGCGGTGCAGACGGCGCCCTCCCACGCGAGCCTGTTCACCAGCCGCTACCCGAGCGAGGAGGTGGGCTCCGACCGGATGCCGTTCGTCCCGCCCGACATGCCCATGCTCGCCGAGCTCATGGCGCTCTACGACTACGAAACCGGCGCATTCGTCGGCGGAGGGGATCTCTCGCCCTACCGCGGCCTGACCCGCGGCTTCGACGCGTACGAGGCGACCTCCGACTTTGCCTCCTTCTACCACACGGGCCCCCAGGCCCTCGCGTGGCTCGACAAGCTGACCGCGGACGCCCCGTATTTCCTCTTCGTGCACGGCTACGACACGCATTCGCGCTACCTGAAGCCTCCGCCCTATGGCTACGCCCACGCCGACGCACGGGTGAAGGGCCACGGGCAGCGCGCGGTGCGCACGTCGACGGAGCGCATCGTGGACGGCGTGCTCTACCCCGACTTCAACGCGCTGATGATGTCGTACGAGATCGAGCTCCGCCCGCGGTCCGAGGCGGGCAAGGCGAACATGGCCGCGCTCGCGTCGGAGGAGCTGGAGGAGACGATCGAGGTCTCCGACAAGGACCTCGCGTTCATCGGAGACATCTACGACGGCGCCGTCTCGTACGCCGACACGATGCTCGGGCTCTTCCTGGCGGCGCTGCAGGAGCGCGGCGTGCTCGACGAGGCCGTGATCGTGATCCTCGCGGACCACGGGGAGCAGCTCGGCGAGCACGGGCTCTTCGGCCACTGCTGCGAGGCGAACGACGAGGAGACCCACATCCCGCTCATGGTCCGCCTCCCCGGGGGCGAAGGCGGCGGGCGGCGGGTCGAGGGCTTCGTGGAGCTCGTGGACGTGATGCCCACCATCCTCGAGCTCGCGGGGGCGACCCCCCCGGCGCGCATCCACGGACGGTCGCTGGCCCCGGCGCTGCGTGGCGTGCCCTTCGAGGCCCGCGCGTTCGCGACCACCGAGGGCACCGAGATGATGCGCCTCGTGACGATGCGCGGGGCCGAGGGGCGGCTCACGTACATGGGCCTCTCGCCGTCCTCGCCGCTCCTCGGTGACATCGTGGAGGCCGCGCGCCTCGACGGGCCCGGCTTCGTCGCGTCCGAGGGGATGTCGCCCGCCACCCGCGCGCGGATGCGGACCGATCTCGTCGGCTGGCTCCGGCAGCTCACCCCGCCGCCCCAGGACGCGGGGAGCAGCGGCGTGATGCCCGAGGCGCTGAAGAAGTCGCTGCGCGAGCACGGCTACTGGGACGTGCAGGAGTGATCGCCCTGCTCCTCCTCCCCCTGCTGAACGGGTGCGCCCGCGCGCCCGAGCGATCGTTCCATCCCGACACAGCACTCGCCCCGGCGCTCGCCCGGCTGGACACCGATCACGACGGCCGGGTCGAGGCGGCGGAGTACGCGCGGGTCGACTTCTCCGGCCCGACCTTCGAGGAGGCGGACGTGGACGCGGATGGCGCGCTCTCCCTCGACGAGCTCCGCACGCTGACGTTCACGCAGGACCCCATGTCCTTCTACGTGGCGCCCGGCGAGGGGCCGAAGAAGCCCAGGCGGGGCCGTGCGGGGGCCGGGGGGAGGGGCCCGGGCGGGGGAACGGGGAGGGAGGGGCCGGGGACGCCCGGAGAGAGCCGGCCGGGGGACAAGCTCGAAGAGGAGCGCGAGATCGGCCGGCCGGACGGGCCGCGCGAGGGCGCCGGGGCGGGGGCGGCGGAGGTCGGGCCCGGCCTCGGTCGTGGCGCCCGGAGCGGCCTCGGCCGGAAGAACTCCGGCGTGACCATCGAGGCCATGCGCCCGCCCGCGTCGTTGTTGGTGTTCGAGATCCTCCGCGCGGAGATCGTCTCCGCCGACGCGACGGTGCCGGTCCCCTCGGTCGACGAGATCGAGCGGGTGGGGCGCGCCGGCTCGCTCGTGACGGAGGAGGCCCGAGCCCTGCTCGCGCGGCTCGAGGACGCGTCCGCCTCGGCCCACGTCGACTTCCCGGCGGCCCTGCGCGCGACGGCGCCCTCGCCTCCGGACGGGGCGGCGGCGACAACGGCTGCCGACCCGTGACCCTCCCGAGACGACCCGGGGCGGCGCACGCGTAGACGTTCCTCCTTTGGAGGAGACGCTCATGGTTTCGCAGGAATTTGCCGTCGTGGCCCGGATGGGCCTGGTGGTCGCGTGCGGCCTGGTGGTGGGGGCATGCGCGCTCCCGAAGTTCGGTGGGGAGGAGGATCCGCGGGCGTTCGCCACGTCCGACCGGGACGCGGACGAGGTCGTGTCCCGCACCGAGTTCCAACGATGGGGGCAGGAGCAGGGCCTGCTCGACGACCTGATGGACGGCGAGGGCGAGATCGCGACCAACGCCGGCGTCGCGCGGACCCTCTACACGTTGTGGAACGAGGAGGGCGCGGGGCTCACCGAGGAGGAGTTCACCAACGGGCTCACCGCCTGGTTCCCCGACGCGCAGAACGTGGTGTTCGCCGACTGGGATCTCGACCAGAGCGGCGACCTCGACGCGCTGGAGATCGAGGCCGGCATCCCGCACACCAACCTCCTCGACGCCTGGGACGCCGACGAGAGCGGCGACATCAACGGCGACGAGGTCCTCGGCGGCTACTTCGAGGTGTTCGACACCGACGCGAACGACGAGGTCACCGAGCAGGAGTGGACCGCCGGGCTCGACCGCTGGAACTGGGACGTTTGACGTGCTCCTCGTCGCGGCGGGACTGCTCGTGTCGGGGCTCGCGGCCGGCGCGGGCCCCCCGCGGACGCCGATCCTCACGGACTGGATGGACGAGGGGAGCATGCAGGTCCACGCCGTCAGCGACGAGGGGCAGCCGCTCGTGGGCGGGGGGATCGTCCGCCGGGTGAGCAAGGGGGCGGCCCTGGGGTTCCGCGGGCTCATCCCGCTGTGGGGGACCGGCTCGTACACCGGCGAGGTGTTCGGGCGCGGCTACTTCACGCCCGAGGACCGCTCGAGCCTGTACCTCGAAGGCGACGCCTCGCTCCACCTCGTGCGCGGCGGCACCACCTTCGTGCCGTCGGTCGGGTTCCTCTTCGGCGTGCGCGTCGCGGTCACCGACACGCTGTCCGTGGGCGGGAGCTTCGGGCCCGTGGTGTTCCCCGCGTCGGCGCTCCCGAACGTGGAGTTCGCGCGGTTCGGGCCCCTCGGCGTGTCACCGCGGATGCTCGCCTCGGTGGACTTCCACCTGTAGGGGAGGGACTAAGGTTCGGGTGCCAACTTGCCGGGATGACTCACCCATCGGCTGTCGAGCATCGCGATCCGCCACGGCGCCTCGCGGTCGCCCGGCTCCGCGTAGTCGATGCCGATGCGGGGGCCCACCCGCAGGCGGGGTGTACGATCGCGCGGGTACACGGCGAGGGGGCCCGAGAGCGGCGACCCCGAGTGCGAGGTGTCGAGCGCGAGGGCGCGCCCGATCTTTCCGGGCCCGGTGAGGAGCGGAGGCCCGTCGAGATCGCCCCGGCGCGCCCGCAACAGGTCGAGGCCCTCGATGGGCTCGGCCGCGCGGATCAACACCACGGCGGGGTGGCCCGCCGGGCCGGTCACGAAGTTGACGAGGTGGTGGATGCCGTAGCAGAGGTACACGTAGGCGTGGCCGGGGGGCCCCCACATCGGCGCGTTGCGCGGGGTCCGGCCCATCCGCGCGTGGTTGGCGGTGTCGCCGGGGTAGCGGTAGGCCTCGACCTCGGTGATGCGCAACCGCACGCCGGCGTGCGCGATCTCGGCGCCGACGAGGTCGCGCGCGACATCGAGGGCGTCGCGATCGTAGAAGGCGGCGGGGAGGGGTTCCATGTCGAACCGGGTAGCCTCGTCCCGCCGCGACCGCACCCCGGGCTACGTTCGGCGCGATGTTCCTGTTCCTGTGCACCGACCTCCTCGCCGCCCCCCGCGTGCTCGATCCGGTCGACGCCCGGCTCTCGGGCGTGCTCCGGGAGGCCGCGCGGCTCGATGCGCTCGGCGCCGTGGACACCTTCCGCCTCGCCCGGCCCGAGCCGCCGCCCGTGGACGGGATGTCGGTCACCGTGGAGGCCGACGATCCCGACGCGCTGATGGACGCCCTCGACGCGGCGGGGCTCTCAGTGGAGGCCGCCGCGGCCGGCCGGGTGCAGGTGTTCGCGCCGTACGGGCGGCTCCGGGAGATCGCGGCCATCCCCGGCGTGCGTCGCGTCGCGGAGCCGTGGCACGCCGAGCCCAAGGGGGTGGTCAGCGAGGGCTACGCGGCGGTGATGGGGCGGGATTGGCAGGCCGACGGCTACGACGGCACCGGCGTCCGCGTCGGGATCGTGGACGTCGGGTTCGCCCGCTTCGACGAGGTGGGGGACGAGGTGCCCGTGGCGACCACCACCGACTTCTCCCGGGGGCGCGTCGACGCGTACGCCCACGGGACCGCGGTCACCGAGGTCGTCTACGACTTCGCGCCCGGCGCCGACTACTACCTCGCGACCTTCGACACCGAGGTGGAGTTCGGCGAGGTGCTGGCGTGGCTCGTGGAGCAGCAGGTCGACGTGATCAACGGGTCGATCGGCTTCGACAACAGCGCGCACGCGGACGGCTACAGCTACGTCACCCGCCTCGTCGAGCACGCCGTCGACGCGGGCGTCATCTACGTCGCGGCCGCGGGCAACGAGAACGACAAGTACCGGGTGGGGGCGCTCGGCTGGGCGGACGGCGGCGGCATCTCGCTCGCGGAGGCCGTCGCGACCCACCTGTGGACGTCGGGCGGCTTCGTGCGCGCGAGCCTGCGCTGGTCCGAGCCGTTCGGCGGCGCGGCGACCGACCTCGATCTGATCCTCTACAACGAGGACGGCAGCGAGTGCGGCCGCTCCACGGACCCCCAGGACGGGGACGACGATCCCTACGAGATGGTCTACGCGAGCGACTGCTCCGAGCTGGTGACGGCGGTGGTGGTGGCGGGGGACGACGCCGTCGATCCCATCGGACTGGAGGGCTACCTCTACGCCCCCGGCACCGTCGAGACCGCGGACTGGACGTACCGGGAGGACCTCACGTTGCCGGGTGACACGCGGGGGGGCATCTCGGTGGGCGCGCTCGACGATTTGGACTCGGTGCCGACGTACGCGAGCCGCGGCCCCACCAACGACGGGCGCACCAAGCCCGACGTCGTCGCCCGCACCGGGGTGAGCACGTCGGCCCTCGGCCCCCTCGGGTTCACCGGGTCGAGCGCCGCCGCGCCGCACGTGGCGGGCCTCGCGGTGCTCTGGATCGACGCTGCGAACCGCCGGCGCCAGCCCGAGGTGTTCCGCGCCTGGCTCCACACCCACGCGCGGGATCTCGGCCTCGCCGGGCCGGACGACACCTTCGGCGCCGGCGTCGTGCGGGTGGACTCGCCGCCGCCGACCCCGTGCGGCTGCGTCACGGGAGGCGGAGCCGCGCCCGTGGCCGGTGGCCTGGCGGTGCTCCTGGCGCTCGCGACGGCGCGGAGGCGCGGATGAGGCCCTTTGGCGGACCCACGGGGCTCGTCGCGCTCGTCCCACTGGCGGCGGTCGCGGGCTGCGCGCCCGCGGGCCTCGACGGCTTCTGGGTGGAGGTGCACGGCCGCGTCGTGAACGAGCAGGGCGCGGCGCTCCCGGACGCCACGGTCGTGCTCGCCAGCGACGAGGGCGGGGCCGTGGCCGAGGTCGTGACCGACGCGGACGGCGCGTGGCGGGCGCCGTTGTTCGGCACCGCGACCGACGGCAACGTGCTCGTCGCGCTGGTGCGCGCGGACGGGTACGCCGAGGGGCGCGCGACCTTCGAGGTGAACCTCCGGTCGCCCGACACCACCACGCTCCGCGCGGGCCCGGTGCAGACGTGGGTGGCCACCGCCCGCACGTTCTCGACGGTCCGCCTCGGCGAGGAGACCGACGCCGCGACCGTGACCGGGCGGGTGCTCGACGCCGTGACCGGCGCGCCGGTGGCGGGCGTGCCGCTCACGCTCCAGGCCGGCTGGAACGCCCGCGTGACCGACCCCGTGGCGGGCGCCACCGAGACCGGCTCCACCGGCGATTTCGTGTTCGAGGCGGGCCACGCCGGCGCCTACACCGTGTCCGCCGCCGCCGTCCGCGGGTACGGCCCGGCCCGGTTCCCCGCGTTCCTCACGGCCTCCGGAGGGCGCGCCACCGGCATCGTCGGGGCGCCGGTCGCGGACGGGCAGCTCCGCGCGAGCCTCTCGTGGGGGAGCGCCCCGTTCGACCTCGACCTCCACCTGTCCGCGCCGCTCAAGGGCGGCATCGCCGGGGTCGACGGCAACGGCCAGTACCACCTGTGGTCGGGCGCCCTCTCGCACCCCGAGCACGTCGAGCCGGCCGATCGCGAGGCGTGGGTGGAGCGGACGGACGCCGACGGGATCGGCCCGGAGACCGTGTGGATCGCGAGCCTCGCCGACAGCGGCGACGTGCGGCTCTCCGTCTTCGACAACGACAACCGCTCGGACGACGACAGCACCGCGCTCGCCGACTCGGGCGCGGTCCTCCAGGTCTGGGCGGGTGGCGACCTTCCCCGCTACTGGACCGCCTCACCGGGGGAGGTCGCCACCACCTGGCGACCGGTGGAGATCGATGCCGCCGGGCTCCTCACCTACTCGGTCGAAGCGTGGTCCGTCGGGATCGACCCCTCGGACCCCGAGGCCTTTTGAAGGGCGTGGCGCGCGGGCGGGTGGCCGTGCGCCCGTGGGACACCGGATCGCTTCTTCTTCTTGTCGGCACGTCCGCCGCCGGTTAGTCGCGCCGGTCCTCGGGTGGGGGAGCATTGGAGCTCTTTCCGGAACGTCTGGTGTCGGATCTCGGGCGTATGCCCGGGGCTGGACACAGCTACCTCAAGCAGTTGTGCGCCCCTGACGGGACCGCGCTCCGCGCCGGGCTCGAACGGGTCGTCGCGCGGCTCGGGGACCCGATGCGCGACCGCGCCGCCGAATTGCTCGGTTCCGTGGAGAACAGGCGGTTCTTCCAGGGCTTCGCCGAGGTGTCCGCCCTCGCGGCGCTCGAGCCCGCGGGCTGGCGCGCGACGGCACTCCACCGTCCCGGTCCCCGGATCGAGCTGGCTCGGGTCGGTAGCCCCCCTGTCCTCCTCTCCGTGCTGGCCTTCCTCCACCAGACCCGCCCGGGCGGCGAGGAAGAGACCCGGCGGAGGCTGATCGAGGCCCTCGCCCGCGTCTCCTCGCGGCAGCGCTTCGCCGTGCTCGTCCGCCGCTGGCTCCCCTACGACTTCAACCCCGAGCCCGTGCGCCGCGCCATCGATCTCTGGCTCGGCCAGGTCGCGAACGGGCAGTGGGAGGGGCGCTACGCCGCCTACGAGGACGAGCACATCTCGCTCGAGTTCTGCCTGACGGGGGAGCGCGCCCGCGCCCGCCAGTCGCCCGTGGCGCTCACGCTCGGGCCGTTCTACGCGCACCGCACCCTCGAGGTGCTCGAGCCGCGCGTCGTCCAGGAGCTCGACCGACACATCGCCTCCGCCGAGCGGGGGCTCCCCCTCCTCGTCGCCTGCGCCGCCGATCAACCCTGGGCCGTCAACGAGGGCTACCTGCGGGACTTCCTCTACGGCCGCGCCGCCCGCATCAGCCGGGAGGACGGCGTGCGCGAGGTCGAGTTCAACGGCAGCGGGAGCGTGTGCGTGTTCCGCGATCCGCTCTACGCCAGCGTCGCCGGCCTCGTGCTCGTCGACCGCCGCCCGACGGTGTCGATGGCGATGGGCGTGCGGGCGTGGCTCAACCCGTGGGCCACCCACCGGCTAAGCCCCGCGGACATCGGCTTCCGCTGCTTCGCCGAGGACCCCGAGCGCTCCGCCGCCGCGCGCGCGCTGCCGATGCTCGGGGGAGAGGCCGCCGCGGACCCGACCGGCGCCTCGCTGCGGGTGATGCGGTGGTTCGACGGCACCGGCCCGCGCATGGAGCTCGCATGATCCCCCACCTGATGCCCCGCGAGGTCGGCTGGATCGAGGTCATCACCGGGTGCATGTTCTCCGGCAAGACGGAGGAGCTCATCCGCCGCATCCGGCGCGCCCAGTACGCGCGGCAGCGGGTGGTCGTGTTCAAGCCCGGCGTCGACGCCCGCTACAGCGAGGACAGCGTCGGATCCCACTCGGGGATGCGCCTGCGCTCCTTCTCGATCGAGACCGCCAGCGAGATCCCCTCGCTCGTGTCCGACGCGATGGTGGTCGGCATCGACGAGGGGCAGTTCCTCGGCGCCGAGCTCCCCGCGGTGTGCGAGAAGCTCGCGAACGAGGGCAAGCGCGTCATCGTGGCGGGGCTCGACACCGACTACCTGGGGCGGCCCTTCGAGCCGATGCCGCACCTGTTGGCGATCGCCGAGTACATCACCAAGAACCTCGCGATCTGCGTGGTGTGCGGCAACCCGTGCGACCGGAGCCAGCGCGTCGTCAACCGTGACACGCGGTTCCTCGTCGGAGAGACCGACGCCTACGAGGCCCGGTGCCGCCTCCACTGGGATCCCAACAACTTCGAGCCGGTGCAGCAGCGGCTCTCGCTGGGGTCGAACGTCAGCGAGGAGTAGCGGGGGCCCTTGGAGGGGCTCGCCCGGCCGTCAGGGCCGCGCCTCGCAGCCCTCGTAGTACTGGATCTCGGGGCTGTAGCGGTGGGCGTACACGCCGTCGCACACGTGGGTGTGGTAGCGCCCGGTGAAGTACGCGGTGCCGTCGGCGCCGACGAGGTCGTGCACGTGGCCGCCCTGGGCGTCGAAGTCGTCCGCGTCGGGCTCCGTGCCGTCCATCTCGGTGCAGCCGAGCATCACGGTGCCGTCGCACATGATGCCGAAGACCTCGATCTCGGCGGCCCCCGGCACGCTCGTGGTCGCCCACCCGATGTCCACGAGCACGGCGAGCGGCCCGGGGGTCGGGCCGTGGTGGTGGTAGACGCCGGTGTTCTGGGGGTGGGCCTCCCAGCTGTCGAAGGTGAACTCCTCCTGGGCGATGTCGTCGCCAGGGGCGGCCATCGCCGCGAAGATCACGGTGCCGTCGAGGGACACGCCGTTGCCGCCCGGGTACTCGTCGACGCTCGTGCCCGCCTCGAGGTCGACCATGTCCGCGGTGATGGTGATGCCCTTCGGCGTCGGCTCTACCGGGATGGTGACGGTCATCGCCTGCTCGGCGAGGCGGTTCGGGTTCTGGAAGTGGGTCCCGCCGCGGTCGTCGAAGGCCACCCAGTTGGGATCGCTCTCCTCGTGGTAGGGGCTCGTGTGTGGGGGCAGATCCACGGTGGACACGACGACGTTGGCCCCGGCCAGGGACACGTCCACGCACCGGTAGAGCGCCCCGAAGAAGGCAGGCACGTCGTCGGCGACGGTGGTGGCGCAGGTCTCGAGCGTGCGCAGGCCATCGCCGGCGGTGTCCGCCGTGTCGGTGGGCGTGCAGGCGGCGAGGAGCGCGAGGGGGAGGACGAATCGCATGGAGGCCTCTCGGAGAGTGAACGAGCGAGCGGCAAGAACCTGAACCGCGGCACGCACGTTCCGGCAGACCTACCTACGGCAGCCCGGCCAGCGAGCGCGCCACCCACCAGGCGCGCAGGAAGTTCTCGCCGCGCGCGGCCTGGATCTCGGGCTCGCTCCAGCCACGGCGCCGGAGCTCCGTCCACAACACCCCCAGCGAGCCGGAATTCGCGAGGTCGGGCGGGGGCGTGATGAGCCCGTCGAAGTCGCTCCCCAGCGCGACGACCCCGATGCCGCCCACGCTCCGGAGGTGCTCCACGTGGTCGGCCGCCTTCTGGACGCCGGCCGGGGAGCCGAGGAACGTGCTGTGGAGGTTGAGCCCGATGACCCCGCCGGTGGCGGCAATGCAGGCGATCTCCTCGTCGGTGAGGTTCCGGACGTGGGCCCGCACGCCGGCGGCGTCGGAGTGGGAGGCGAGCACGGGCACCTTCGACGCCGCGCACACCTCGAGCGTGGTGGCCCGCGACGCGTGGGAGAGGTCGACGAGCACGCCGAGCCGGTTGGCCTCGGCCACGAGCGCGCGCCCGTCGTCGGTGAGCCCGCCGCCGTCGTCCGCCGACGACCCTGCGAAGCGGTTGGAGAAGCTCCACGTCAGGCCGAGGAGCGCCAGCCCCCGGGCCTGGAGCGCGCGCAGGCCCTCGACCCCGGTCGTGTCGATGCCGTGGGCCCCCTCGAGGGAGTAGATCACCGCGACGCCGCCCGCCGCGGCGACGGCGCGGGCCTCCCCGGGGGAGCGGGCCAACGTCACGCCGTCGAGACGGGCGTCCTCCCGCTCCATGGTCGCGAGCAGGGTCTCGACGTGCGGCTCCCACTTCGTGTCCCGCGGCGGCCAGAGCACCATCACCGCGAGGTTCGTCCCCCCCGCGTTGAGCTGCGTCATCCCCGCCTCGAGCCCCTCCGCGTCGAGCCCGATCTTCTTCCGATAGAGCTGCGTGGGCGTGTCGAGGTGCAGGTCGGCCTGCATGTCGGCGGCTTGGGCCATGGCGACGAGGAGCATCGGTGCGAGGTATCGCTTGGGCTCCTGGGTGGCGATGGGCGGTGGATCCGGAGGGGGATCCGGAGGGGGATCCGGAAGGGGATCCGGAGGTTCACCACAGAGTTCCCCACCGTCCGGCTGCGCCGGCCGACCCCGAACGATGAAACTCCCCGATCACGTCGCGGGGCTCCGCCCCACACCCGGCTGGGGCCGGGGGCCCCAGACCCCGAGCAGGCA
>JAKFCH010000187.1:0-2349 GCA_036676765.1 Deltaproteobacteria bacterium | reverse complement strand
GTCCTCGACGGGCAGCGCATGTCCCGGGCGCACGCGACGAGGCCGAGAAACGCCGCGATGCTTCGTGCGCCCGGGCCAGTTCCGGCGTCTTCGCCGGAACTGAGCAGCATGTCGGCCAGTTCTACGCCGGCAGGCGGCTTTGCATCGACGACGATGGCACTGCCAACGTCCGCAGATGTTGTGCCGCCCGGTTGTGGCACGTTGTTTGCCGGATGATGAGCCACTGTTTGCGCCGGTGTCGCCACGCGAACTCGGTCTGACGGGCGTGCCGCCACCCGCCCGAACATCCCGTGCACAAGGCGGGGCGGCCGCGTGGGTGGGGGGCGGCTACGCACGGCCGAGGATCCTCCGCGCGCACGTCGGTGTTGACGGGAACGGGGGCCCCAAGAAGTCAGACGCCACCGTGCTCACCGGGGGATCGGAGCCGCCACGCGAGGGTTGACGCGCGCTGCCGCCGGCCGGCCCGCGGTGGCGTCGACGCCGACCCCGACCCCGCCCGCGCCTCCCGTGAACAAGACGCGGCGGGCGCGCGCCGGACGGGAGTGCATGGCGGCGCACGCGACGAAGCTCGACCGCGGGCACGGAGTGGACGACCAGGGGAGGCCCAGGAAGGCAGACGCCACCGCACTCACCGAGGGATCGGAGCCGCCACGCGAGGGTTGACGCGCGCGCCCGTCGGCCGGTCCGCAGTGGCGGCGACGTCGGCCCCGCCCGCACCTCCCGTGAACAAGACGCGGCGGGCGCGCGCCGGATCGGAGTGCATGGCGGCGCACGCGTCGGAGTCGACCGCGGGCACGGAGTGGACCACCAGGCGAGGCCCAGGAAGGTAGATGCCACCGTGCTCACCGAGGATCGGAGCCGCCACGCGAGGGTTGACGCGCGCGCCCGCCGCCCGGTCCGCGGTGGCGGCGACGTCGGCCCCGCCCGCACCTCTCGTGAACAAGACGCGGCGGGCGCGCGCCGGATCGGAGTGCATGGCGGCGCACGCGTCGGAGTCGACCGCGGGCACGGAGTGGACGACCAGGCGAGGCCCAGGAAGGCAGACGCCACCGTGCTCACCGAGGGATCGGAGCCGCCACGCGAGGGTTGACGCGCGCGCCCGCCGGCCGGCCCGCGGTGTCGCCGACGCCTGCCCCGCCCGCACCTCCCGTGAACAAGACGCGGCGGGCGCGCGCCGGACGGGAGTGCCTGGCGGCGCACGCGACGGAGCTCGACCGCGGGCACGTAGTGGACGACCAGGGGAGGCCCAGGAAGGCAGACGCCACCGTACTCACCGGGGGATCGGAGCCGCCACGCGAGAGTTGACGCGCGCGCCCGCCGGCCGGCCCGCAGTGGCAGCGAAGTCGCCCCCGCCCGTACCTCTCGTGAACAAGACGCGGCGGGCGCGCGCCGGACCGGAGTGCATGGCGGCGCACGCGACGGAGTCGACCGCGCGCACGGAGTCGACGACCAGGGGAGGCCCAGGAAGGCAGACGCCACCGCACTCACCGAGGGATCGGAGCCGCCACGCGAGGGTTGACGCGCGCGCCCGCCGGCCGGTCCGCAGTGGCGGCGACGTCGGCCCGGCCCGCACCTCTCGTGAACAAGACGCGGCGGGCGCGCGCCGGATCGGAGTGCATGGCGGCGCACGCGACGGAGTCGACCGCGGGCACGGAGTCGACGACCAGGCGAGGCCCAAGAAGGAAGACGCCACCGCGCTCACCGGGGGATCGGAGCCGCCACGCGAGGGTTGACGCGCGCGCCCGCCGGCCGGCCCGCGGTGGAGCCGATGCTGACCCCGCCCGCGCCTCTCGTGAACAAGACGCGGCGGGCGCGCGCCGGACCGGAGAGCATGGCGGCGCACGCGACGGAGTCGACCGCGGGCACGGCGTCGACGACCAGGGGAGGTAGACGCCACCGCGCTCACCGGGGAACGGAGCCGCGACGCGAGAGTTGACGCGCGCGTCTGCCAGCCGGCGCGCGGTGGCCGCGAGGTCGGCACCCCCCGCACCTCTCGTGAACAAGACCCGGCGGAAGCGCCGGACGAGGGATGTTCGTGACGGCGCAAGGGACGAGGCCCGATTGTGCGACCTTTCAGCGCGACGACAACTCGATGGCCCCGCGAGCACCCAGGACCGGAGGAACCGGCTGCCAGATTCGACAGCCACCGAGCGGTTTCGCGGCCCGCCGACGCCCGCCCACCCAACGATAGTTGCTATCACAAGGTCCGCGGGTGGCGGCGAGGCCCACGCGTTCTACGCCGGCTCGTGACTGGCGCCGTGGTGTCGTCGAGAGCCAATATTGAGATGCTCTTCGAAACACCAGAAGCGGTGTGAGCAAAGTTGCGTGCTGGCGTAGAACGCGAAGACG
>JAKFCH010000186.1:0-12912 GCA_036676765.1 Deltaproteobacteria bacterium | reverse complement strand
ATGTGCAGCTGTGCGTAGCGGTTGTATTGGCCCTTCGCCGCGCCTGGCTTGTCCTTGAGGAAGTCGTTCAGGCCGACCTTGGGGAAGACCAGAAGTCCCATGTCGTCGGCGGTTGCGCCGCCCGCGACCGCGCCGCCCGCGAGGCCGCCGAGGCCGAGCTCGCCCGCAAGCGCGCCGAGGTCGACGACCTGCACGCCCAGCTCCGCGCGCTCACCACGTCGGTCGCGTCGCTCTCCGTCGCGATGCACGACGTCGCCGGCTTCCGCCGGGAGACCATCGCCGTGCTCGGCACCCGCCTGTCCGAC
This sequence comes from Deltaproteobacteria bacterium, assembly GCA_036676765.1. Lineage (GTDB taxonomy): Bacteria > Myxococcota_A > UBA796 > UBA796 > SXON01 > CAJBVW01. Next base: position 12,607 of record JAKFCH010000186.1, on the reverse strand, counting down.
GGGGCCGCGGACGCCGAACATCTCCGCCGCGAGCTCGCGATCGCCCACGCCGATCTGGAGAAGAAGAACCAGGAGCTCGGCCGGATCCAACAGGAGCGGGACCGATTGGGACGGGCCTTCACACTCTTGCGACCAAACCGGAGCTGACGAAGACCGGGCGCCGTGTCAGTGTGGGCCGCATGTCCCTCCTCGCCCTCGCCCCGTACGCCCTGCTCTCCTTCGCGTCCGCCCAGGAGGCGCCCCCGGTCGTCAACGGGAGCACCACCAGCGCCTACGAAGAGGTCGTGCTCATCTACGCCCTCACCAGCGACGGCTACGGCGGCGTGTGCACCGGCTCCCTCGTGGCGGACGAGTGGGTGCTGACGGCGGCGCACTGCGTCCAGGACGTGGACCGGATGATGGTCTACGTCGGCCAGAACTCGAACCGCCTGGAGCAGGAGGCCGAGGCGGACGAGTGGTTCGCGCACCCGCGCTACGACGGTTCCGGCTACTACGACATCGCGCTGCTGCACCTCGCCGACACCTTCCGCGGCGTCGATTTGATGGCGGTCAACAAGGACCCCCTCACCAGCCGCGACGTGGGGGACGACTACCGGGTCGTCGGGTTCGGCATCACCGCGGACGACGACACGAGCCAGACGTCCACGAAGCGCTACGCCGACCTGCCGCTCTACGACTACGACAGCGCCCTCGCCATCTTCTACGACGATCCCGAGGGGCAGAACGCCTGCCACGGCGACTCCGGCGGGCCCATGCTGGAGACCCAGTCGGACGGCGGCTACGAGGTCGCCGCGATCGTCGACTTCGCGTACGGGTCCAGCGGTGACTGCGAGGACAACGGCGTCGCGACGGCGCGCGTCGACTTCTTCATCGACTGGATCGAGGGCTACACGCCTGTCTCCAGCTACTCGGAGCTCTACGGCGACGGGGACGCCGACACCGACGCGGACACCGACGCGGACACCGACGCCGACACCGATTCGGACACGGACGCCGACACCGACGCGGACACGGACGCCGACACGGACACCGATGCCGACGCGGACGCCGACGGAGATCCCGTCGCCGACCTCGGCGGCGACCCCGTCCGCCCCTCGACGGTCGGCGAGGACTACGACACCACGGGCCTCTTCGCGTGCTCCACGGGCGCGGACGGCGCGGGCGGCGGCCTCGCCCTCGCGCTCGGAGCCCTCGCGGCGGGGACACGGCGCCGTCGGGCCCGGTCGGCGTAGCCCCGCGGCGGCGGAGCCCGAGCGTCAGAGCCCCAGCGCGTCGCCCCGGGCGCGCGCCCGCGCCGCGTGTTCGGGCCCGATCGTGTACCAGTTGATCCCGCCGCACCCCGCGCACACGCCCTCGAAGCGCCCCGCGAGGTGCGCGAGCCGGTTCCGGGTGGCCTTCTCGCCCTCCCAGAGCGCGCGGAACGAGGCCTCGGCGAGCGAGCCCAGGTCGAGCTCCCCGGCGAGGTCGGCGCAGCACATCAGCAGGTGCCCGTCCTGCCGCACGACCGGCGTGAGCCAGAGGCCGGGGCACGCCGTCCGCGCCCCCGCGCCCCCCGAGGTGTCGGCCCCCGCATGGGCGTCGTCCCGCTGCCACGGGCGGTCGGCCCACACGCGCACGGAGAGCGCCTCGCCCTCGACCGGCACGATCCCGAAGCGCGCCATCGTCCGCTCGTAGAGGGCGTCCGCCTCCGCCTGACCAGCAGCGCCGCCGCCGACCGAGAGGCGCTTGAACAGGATCTCGGCGTGCCCGCGCCCCGCGCCGTGGCACGTGAGCGCGTCGGTCCAGTAGCGCAGGAATTCACCCGCCTCGTGCGCGTTCCCGGGCTGCACCACGAACTGCACCTGGACGTGGAGGTTGTGGGGCGGCGGCATGCGCCCGCGCGCGGCCAGGAGCGCCCGGATGTGGCGGCGGGCGCGGACGAGCCCGTCCCGGCCCTTCACGCGGGTGTAGGTGTCGGCGGTGGCCGCGTCGAGGGTGAACACGACGAGCAGCGGCACCTCCGGCGCGCGGCGCGCCACCAGCCGCGCCATCCGCTCCGGGCCGAGCAGGAGCGCGTTGGTGTCGAAGCGCAAATACTCGACCCGGCCGCGGAGCGTGCGCCCCGCGGCGGCCACGAGGTCTTCGAGGGCGGGGTGGAGCGAGGGGTCCCCCAACCACTGGAGGATCAGGTGGTCGAAGCGACAGTCGTCCGCGACGAGCCCATCGAGGATCCGCTGGAAGAGCGCCGGATCGAGGTAGCCCTTCGGCACGCCGTGCACGGTGTCCCAGCGCTCGGCGTGGGGCGCGCACATGGCGCAGGCGAGGTTGCAGTGATCCGTCGGCTCGATCTGCAGCACGCCCAGGTGCGACGGCGAGGTGGCCATGGGCCCATCCTACCTGCTACGCTGCGCCGTCGGAGAACGACTGGATGGTCCGCCTGCTGCCCCTCGCCGCGATGGCCCTCCTGGCCGCGTGCAACAACCCGTGCCAGGCGCTGTGCGTCGAGATGGCCCAATACGCCCGGGAGTGCGGGTACGACGTGCCCTCCACCGACGTGCAGGCCTGTCAGCAGGCCAACGCCGGCCCCACCCTCGCCGACGGCCAGGCGCTCTCGTGCATCGAGGCGAGCGACCCCGATCAGCTCCGCGAATGGTGGACCTGCGAGGACCTCGCGGAGAACTACGAGAGTGCGGCGCCCTGACTCGCTCCCTGCTCGCGCGTTGACCGGCACGCCGGGCACGCCGTATGATGGCGGTTGAATGAATTCGAGCGTTCCCGCTTCCGACCGTCCCGCCGAAGGCGCGCAGCCCGCGTCGTTTTCGCCCGAAGTGTTCGGAAAGTACTTCCTCGTCGACAAGATCGCGATGGGCGGCATGGCGGAGATCTTCAAGGCGAAGACCTTCGGCCACGGCGGCTTCGAGAACCTGCTGGTCATCAAGCGGATCCTCTCGCACCTCTCCGACAACGAGCAGTTCGTCCGCATGTTCATGGACGAGGCGAAGGTCTCGGCGCTCCTCCAGAACGCGAACATCGTCCGGATCTACGACTTCGGCCGCCTGCGCGACAACTACTTCATCGCGATGGAGTGCGTCGAGGGCAAGGATGTAAAGCTCATCCTCCGCAAGCTCGCGGAGCGTCGCAAGCTGCTCCCGCGCGAGTTCGCCGTCTACATCGCCATGGAAGCCGCGAAGGGCCTCGACTACGCGCACAAGCGCACCACGCTCCAGGGCCAGCCCCTGTCGATCGTGCACCGCGACGTGTCGCCCTCGAACCTCCTCGTGTCCTACAGCGGCGAGGTCAAGGTCGCCGACTTCGGCATCGTCAAGGCGGCGAATTGCGCCGAGGACACCGACGCCGGCATGCTCAAGGGCAAGTTCGAGTACATGAGCCCCGAGCAGGCGGGCGGCAAGGAGCTCGATCGGCGCTCCGACATCTTCTCGCTCGGCATCATCCTCCACGAGATGTTGACCGGCCGGCGCCTCTTCAAGGGGGACGACGAGATCAAGACCCTCGAGCGCATCAAGTCGGGGGATGTCGACCCTCCGAGCACGCTCAACCCGTCGGTGCCCGCGCGGCTCGACGAGATCGTGATGCGCGCCCTCGCGAAGGACGCCGGCGATCGCTTCCAGGACGCCCGCGAGCTCCACGCCGAGCTGCTCGAGTTCCTCTACCCGGCCTCTCCCGACCTCACCCAGCAGAGCCTCGCGCACTTCATGTCCGAGCTGTTCTCGGACGAGGTGGGCCAGGAGCGCACGCGCCTGGAGGACGGCACCCGCCTCGCCCTCGCGCTCCACGAGGCGCACCAGTCGGTCGATCTCGAGCCCGACTGGGAGGAGGAGTCGCCCAGCACCCGCACGCGCGGCGGCACCGCCGTCCTCCCGGCGCCGGCCCCCTCGAAGATCCCCTACCTGGTCGCCGGGCTCGCCCTCCTCTTCTCGGTCGCCACCGCGGCGTTCTTCCTCACGCGCCCCGAGCCCGGAGCCGGCACCGTCGTCGGGAACGATCAGGCGGCGCCCCAGACCGGCTCCGTGCAGCTCAAGGTCGGGCCCGTGTCGGGCCAGGTCGTCGTCGACGGCGTGCCCGCCGGTGAGGGCGACAACGTCACCGTCGCCGACCTCGCGCCCGGCGTCGAGCACACCGTCGTGGTGGTCGCCGAGGGGTACGCGCCCTTCACCGAGACCGTCACCGTCGCTGCGGGTGACCGCCTGCGCCTCCAGGTGAACCTCCTGCCGACCGCCACCGCCGGGGCCTCCACCCCGCCGCGCGAGCCCCGGAGCGCCACTCCGCGCGCGTACAACGGGGGGGGCTCCGCCCAGGTCAACGTCGCCATCGCGTCGTTCAGCTCCACGCCCTCCGGCGCAGAGGTGTTCGTCGAGGGGCGGCTCGTCGGGAAGACCCCGGTCGACTGGGAGGGCGGCGAGGCCGGCAGCCGGTACGCCGTCGAATACCGGCTCCCCGGCCACGAGACCATGCGCTTCAACGCCGCGTTGCCGAAGGCGGGCGGCCGGGAGCCCTACGAGCGCACGCTTGCCGAGCGGGTGAAGGCCGAGGGCAAGCTCTCCGTGAACGTGAGCGGGAGCTGGGCCGAGGTGTTCGTCGACGGCAAGAAGATCGGCGATACGCCCATCTTCGGCTACTCGCTCCCCGCCGGCAGCTACTCCGTGCGCGCCCGGAACGAGAGCATCGGCCTCGACCAGACCCGCCAGGTCACGGTCAAGGCCGGAGAGACCGCGTCGTTGCCCTTCTCGGCGAACTAGCTCCGGTCCCGCGGACAGAGGCGGGCGGCCCGGCGGCAGAGCCCGCCGTCGGCGGCCTACAGGAGCGTTCGGGGAAATGCGGACCGAGTCCGCGAAGCGGCTGCTGAGGCGCGGCTGCGTGGCTGACGAGGGAGCAGGTCGAGACCTGTGACCGAGGAAGACGCGCGGCCGCGTCCAGCAGACGCGAGCGGGCGACGGGAGCATTTTCCCGAACGCTCCTCAGGTCGCGCTTTGCGCTCGGCTCGTGCTCCCCGCCGCCTCCGGCGTCGGGCGCACGGAGCCGGCCGGCACCGCCGGCCGCCTTCCGGTCGCCTGCCGCGACGGCGCGCGGCGACGAACCCTCACGGCAGCGGCCCGAACGTGATCGTCCCGTTGTCGCCCCCGGCGCCGCCGTTGGCGAGCAGCACCGCCGCGGTGGCGCCGCCGCCCGCCGCGACCGCGCCGAGGCCGGCCCAGAGGTACCACGGGGCGCCCTTGCGTTTCGTCCGGGCCACCGGCGTGGCCGTGGTGGGGCCCGCTGGCTCGAAGAGCAGCCCGTCGAGCACGGTGTTGCCGCCGAGGTCGAGCGCGAGCACCTGGGGGCTCACGCGATCGCTCTTGATGTCGCCGCTCTCGGACAGGAACGCCACCGCGGCGGGCACCAGGTCGAGGAGCGCGGCGACCGGGTCGTTTCCCGCGTCGGCGGTGAGGGCGCGCGAGAAGTTGCCCGACGCCGGGGCGTAGAACTGGAGGGCCACCTGGCTGGCGGCGCCGCTCGCGTCGGTCACCGTGCCGACCACCAGGATGGGATCCCGGTCCGTGTACTGGCCGACGCTCCGGTAGAGGTCCCGCGTCTGGCGGGAGCGCCCCGAGGCATCCCCCGCGGCCCGCCCGATGGCCCGGGGCGTGAGGGGCGGCGCCAGCTCGCGCCGCTCGCCGGCGGCGAGGGTGAGGGTCTCGAAGGCGGTGGCGCCGTCCGGCCCGCGGACGAGCACGTGGTGTTCGCCGGGCACCATCGTCACCTCGCCGGGGGGCGTCTGCCTGCCGTCGATCCACATCGAGGCGTTCGCCGGGGCGGACACCGCGAGGGTGGCGGGGGGCTCGGCAGTCGCGCCGGTGCGCACCTCGGTGTGGAGCGCGACGATCTGGGGCGGGTAGTTCACCGCGTCGAGCTGCCGCGACGGGTTCAGCGCCACCGAGCGCCGGAAGGCCTCGCGCGCGGCGGCCTCGTTCCCCAGGCCCGCGTGGGCGAGCCCGAGGAGCGTGAGCGCGTCGTGCAGATCGCGCACGTCCGTGCTGGTGGCGAGCCCCGCCGCGAGCAGGCCGGCGGCCCGCTCGAGCACCGGGATGGCCTGATCGGGCTGGGCGCGGTCGTAGAGGATCTTGCCCTCCCGCAGGGCGTCGCGGCCGGGCCCGAGCGCGAGGGCGTCGAGGATGAGGGCCTCCCGCCCGGCAATGCGCACGCGCACCTCGTCGGGGGCGAGGGCATCGACCTTCCCGGTGGCGTCGAAGGCCTCGGCCAGGCGGACGGCGGCCTTGTCCGCGGACTCCCCCGCGAGCCCCGGGACGTGCGCCCCCACCACCACCAGCTCCGGCACTCCCGCCCAGGCGACGCCGGCGAGCAACCACGTAGCGATCATGACGGTATGGTAGCACCTCGGCGCGTGGTCCTCCGAGGCTCCGCCGGATAAACCGCGCGCCCAGGTGATCGTCATGAAGGTCCTCGGCATCGACCCGGGCAGCCGCTCGACCGGGTGGGGTGTCGTCACCCGCGAGCTCGGTCGCTACCGCCTCGTCGCGGCCGGCGCGATCCACACGCGCTCGGACACCCCGATGCACGAGCGCCTCCTCGCCATCCACCAGGGCCTCGCCGCCGTGCTCCTCCTCCACGTCCCGGACGTGGTCGCCATCGAGGCGATCTTCTCCCACAAGAGCGCCACCAGCGCGCTCGTGCTCGGCCAGGCGCGGGGCGTGGCGCTGGTCGCCGCGGCGGCGTCGGGCCGTCCGGTCTTCGAGTACAATGCGATGACGATCAAGAGCTCCGTGGCGGGCAGCGGGCGCGCGGACAAGGAGGCGGTGGGGCGCATGGTTGCGGTGTTGCTGGGTGGGCGCGTCGAAGGGCCGCACGACGCGGTCGACGCCGTCGCCATCGCCATGACCCACCACGCCCACGCCCATCGCCACGCGGCGGCGGAGCGCCTCGCCGAGGTGACGGCCCGGGTCGAGGCCGCGCGCGTCGAGGCCGGTCGACGGGCGGCGGCCCGCGTCGCGCCCGCCGCGCGACGGGCCCCCGCTCCCCTCCCCCGCCCCGCAGAAGAGGCCGACGAATGATCGCGCGCCTGCGCGGCGAGGTCGCCGAGATCGCCCCCGACCACCTCGTGATCGACGTCCACGGTGTCGGGTACGAGGTGTTCGTCACCACCCGCACCGCCGACACGGCGCGGCTCGACGCCACGCTCACCCTCCACGTGCACACCGCGCTCCGGGAGGACGCCCTCACGCTGTACGGCTTCGCCTCCGCCGGGGAGAAGGCCGCCTTCCTCCAGCTCAACACCGTGCAGGGCGTCGGCGCGCGCACCGCGCTCAACGCGCTCTCCACCCTCGCGGTCGACGCCCTCGCGCACGCCGTCAACGGCAACGATCTCAAGGCGCTGTGCGGCATCCCCGGCGTCGGCAAGAAGACCGCGGAGCGCATGGTCCTCGAGCTCAAGGGCAAGCTCGCCTTCGCCGCCGCGGCGATCCCGACCTCCGCGCCGCGCGCCGCTCCCGACGATCCGCTCCCCCTCGCGCTCGCCCAGCTCGGCTACAAGAAGTCCGAGATCGACCAGGCGCTCGGCCGCCTCGCCGACCGTGAGATGACCGGCGCGCCGCTCAATGACCGGCTCGCCGAGTCCCTGCGCTTCTTCGCCGCCGGCGGCCGCGCGTGACCCGCTTCGTCGATCCCCATCGTGACGGACCCGGCGAGGCCGAGCCCCTCGATCCCGCGCTGCGCCCCGTCCGGCTCGACGACTACGTCGGGCAGGACCGCATCAAGGACAACCTCCGGGTCTACATCCGCGCCGCGCTCCAACGTGGCGAGGCCCTCGACCACGTGCTCCTCTCCGGGCCGCCCGGCCTCGGCAAGACCTCGCTCGCCCACATCCTCGCCGAGGAGCTTGGCGTCGAGCTCCGCATGGCGTCGGGGCCGACCTTGGAGCGCGGCGGCGATCTCGCGGCGATCCTCAACGGCCTCGGGCCCCGCGAGGTGCTGTTCATCGACGAGATCCACCGCATGAACCGCGCGGTGGAGGAGATCCTCTACCCCGCGATGGAGGACTTCCAGATCGATCTCATCCTCGGGCAGGGCCCGGGCGCGCAGTCGGTCCGCCTCCCGTTGCAGCGCTTCACGCTGGTGGGCGCCACCACCCGCTCGGGCCTGCTCACCGCGCCGCTCCGCGCGCGCTTCGGCATCCACTGCGCCCTCGACTTCTACTCGCCGGCGGAGCTCAAGAAGATCCTCCTCCGCAGCGCGGAGCGCCTCTCCCTCGACATCGACGACGAGGCCGCCGACGAGCTCTCCGGACGGTGCCGCGGCACCCCCCGCATCGCCAACCGCCTCCTCCGCCGCATCCGGGACTTCGCCCAGGTGGAGACCGCCGGGCGCATCGACCTGCGGCTCACCCGCCGCGCGCTCGAGCGGCTCGAGGTCGACGCCCGCGGGCTCGACGCGATGGACCGTCGCATCCTCGAGGTCATCGCCGTCAAGTTCGACGGCGGGCCGGTCGGCCTGTCCAACCTCTCCGCCGCGATCGGCGAGGAGACCGACACCATCGAGGAGGTCTACGAGCCCTTCCTCATCCGCGAGGGCCTGCTCCAGCGCACGCCGCAGGGGAGGATCGTCACGTCCGGCGGCTGGAAGGTCGTCGGCATCGAGCCGCCGCCGCCGAAGGGAGGGCTGTTCCGATGATGCCCCTCCTCGCGCTCTTCCCGCTCGCGTGCACCGGCGCCCGCGCCAACGAGATCCCGCTCGTGGTCGACGGCCACCGGATCACCGCCGAGGTCGCCGACGAGCCGGTGGAGCGCAACCTCGGCCTCATGTACCGGGATTCGCTCCCGACCGACCACGGGATGTTGTTCGTCTACCCCGACGCGGCCCCGCGCAGCTTCTGGATGAAGGACACCCGCGTGCCCCTCACCATCGCCTATGTCGACGCGGCGGGCGTGATCGTGCACCTCGCGGACATGATCCCCCTCGACACCACCGCGGTCCCCTCGGGGAGACCCGCGCTCTACGCCCTGGAGATGAACAAGGGCTGGTTCGCGAAGCACGACGTCACGGTGGGCGACACCCTCACCGGGCTGCCGAAGCCATCGGCCCGCTAGCGCCGATGCAACACACCCTGGGCCGGCCGTTCCGCGTAGCGGGGCTCGGGCTCCGCGGCGGCGGTGCCGTCGCGGTCGAGGTGCGTCCGGCCCCCGTGGGCGCGGGGCGGTCCTTCGTCGTGGGCGGGGTCGCGGTCCCCGCCACGGTGGCGCACGTCGTGGACACGCGCCTCGCCACCACGCTCGGACGAGACGGCGCCCGGATCGCGCTCGTCGAGCACCTCTGCGCGGCGCTCTACGCCGCCGGCGTCGACAACGCCGTGATCCACGTCGAGGGCGACGAGCTCCCGGTCCTCGACGGGTCGGCCCACCTCTGGGGGGTGGCGATCCGGCAGGCCGGGATCGTGCCCCAGGGCCAGCCCCGGCGCGTGCTGGTCGTGCGCGAGCCGCTGGAGGTGCGGGGAGACGACGGCGCCTGGGCCCGGCTCGAGCCCGCCGACCGGTTCGAGCTCGACCTCACCATCACGTTCGACCACCCCTGCATCGGCACGCAACGCTACGCGGGCGCGGCGACCGGCGCGGGCTTCTTCACCGAGCTCGCCTGGGCGCGCACCTTCGGGTTCTACAAGGACGCCGAGCATTTGCGCGCGCTCGGCATCGCCCGCGGCGTGTCGCTCGACAACACCGTGGTCTACGACGCCACCGGGGTGATGAACCCGGGCGGCCTGCGCGCCGACGACGAGGCCGTGCGGCACAAGGCGCTCGACGCCGTGGGCGATCTCGCGCTCCTCGGCATGGCGGTGCGCGGGCGGTTCACGGCGTACCGCGCCGGCCACGCGCTCCACCTCGCGCTCCTCCGGCGGGTGGTCGAGCGCGCGGAGTGACGCGACGGCGGTCTACGGGGCGGGGACCATGACCATGTCGAGATCGTCCTGGTTGGCGGTCCCGGTGGAGATGCGCGCGCCCCCGCCGTACGCGGCGAGCGGCTCGCCCGACTCGTTGAGGACGCCGTCCCCATCGATGTCCCCGAAGGCCCAGAGGTAGGTCTGGGCCGACGACGGGGCGACGAGCAGGTAGTCGAGGCTCGTGCCGGTGAGCGCCGCGCCCGAGAAGCTCTGCCAGTCGTATCCCCGCTCGAGGTGCTCGAGGGTGTCGTCTCCCGCCGGCGGCGTGCGCAGCGCCGCCACGTAGACGACGCTGCCCGCGGGCAGCGACGAGAAGCCGTCCGGGTACTGCAGCGCCCCCTCGAGGCGCACGAACGGGCTCAAGGTGGGCGGCAGGCCGAACGGGAGGACGACGGTGTAGCCGGAGGCGTCCGCGCTGCCGACGGTGATCGGGTTGGCGTTCTCCCCCGCCACCACGTAGGCGCCCCACGTGTCGGTGGGATCGATGAGCCCGTTCGAGTCGTCGTCCCACGCGCCGATGAGCCGCGCGTCACCGAGGCCGGCCCCGACGGCGAGCGAGAAGGGGGCCTCCGCGCCGTCGGCCGTGGCCGTGGGGGTGAACGCGGCGACGTAGGAGGGGCCGTTCCCGGCGGTGTCGTACACCATCACCTTGCCGCCGCCGCCGCCGTACGGCGCGTCGATCACGACGTTTCCGCTGAGGTTGACGTAGGTGCCGCCCCCGCCGCCGGTCGGGAGGAGCGGGGCATTGATGACGATGTCGACGCCGTCGGTCGACCCGCCCTCGATCACGGCCACGGGATCGCCGTGGAGGCCGATGGGCTCGCTGGTTCCGAGGACGCCGTCCGGCCACCAGTCGAGCGCGGCGTAGACGTGGACGGTCTCGGCGTCGTCGAGGTCGACCGTCAACGTGTAGGCGTCCCCCGCGGTGCTCGGCGCGGAGACGACGAATTCGTCGTGATGAATGGTGGCGTTCGTGATGTCGTCGACGGTGTAGGCCGCGACGTAGATGGCGCCGAAGGGAAAGCCCTCCGTGTAGCCCTCCCACGGGACCTCGCGGAGGCCGCCCTCGCCCTCTTCGTAGAGCTGCACGCGCACCGTGCCGCTCACGCCCCCCGTGCCACGATCGGGCGCGGCGGAGTCGGTGTCGGAGCCGCTCGTGTCGGAGCCGCTCGTGTCGGAACCCTCGGCGCTGTCCCCCTTGTCGGGCCCCACGTCGCTCGTGCACGCAGCCAGGACGAGCACGGTGAAGATCGGAAAGGATGAACGCATGGAATCCTCCGGGGCGCGGGGCCCCGATGGTACGCCGGAACCCTACGAACTTCAACGACGTGCCCCTGACAATCCCCGCGGAGTCCCCGTTCGGAATCCCGGTTGTTCGATCCCCGCTTGACACCCTCCCCGCCTCCCACGAAGATGGCGCTGCCCACCCACCTGGAGGTTTCTCATGAACTGGCGTCCCTCTCCCCGTCCGAAGCCGGGCCCCAAGGCCTAGCTCGACGGATTTCGTCGACGAGAGCCGCTCCGCGCGGCTCTCGGTTTTTTTGGCCCCTTCGAGTCGCCCCCCACCGGGCCCGAGGAACCATGTCGCTCCGCGCGGCCACCTGCTCGACCGGGGTCCCGCCCCTCCCGCCGGGCCCCCCGTACGCGTGCGACCGCCTGCACGCCTGGGCCGGGCTCGCCTTCGACCTCCCGCCCGCCGACCCGCGGCTCCGCGCGCTGCACGACGGCGGCGCGGAGCCGACGCCGCCGCTCGCGAACCTCGTCGGCGCGGCCCAGGCGTGGGAGGACCACCCCGAGCACATGGACTTCCTCGCGCCCTCGAGCCCCATGTACGCCCAGAAGCGCGCGGAGCGGGCGCTCTACACGGCGCGGTGGGAGCGCCACGTCCCGCCGGGCTCCCGGGTGCTCGACCTGGGCGGAGGCATCGGCCGGTTCACCCAGTGGTGCCTCGATCGCGGCTGTACGGTCGAGCTCGTGGATCCCGATCTCCGCAGCCTCCGCGCCGCCGTGCGCCACGCCGCGGGCCGCCCCGGAGAGCTCGACGTCCACTGGGCCACCGGCGAGACCCTCCCCGAGCTCGCGCCCGTGGACGTGGTGATCGCCGCCGAGGTGCTCTGCTACGTCGAGGACATCGAGACGGTCCTGGCGAACGTGCGCCGCGCCCTCAGGCCCGGCGGGCCGCTCCTGTGCTCGGTGGAGGGACGCTGGGGCTGGGCCGCCGCCTACGACGCCACCCCCGGCACGCTCGGCGCGCTCCTGGGGGACGGCATCGTGCACGTGCCCGGCGACAAGTGGGTGCGCACCTACGACCGCGTCGATCTCGAGGCCGCGCTCGCCGGCTGGACGATCGAGGAGCTCGTCCCCACGCACTACATCCCCTGCGGCGCGTTCGAGAACGCGGCCGGCCCCCTGTCGCTCGACGAGCTGACAATGTGGGAGGAGCGCCTCCGCGCGCACCCGGTGACCGCGCCGTGGAACCGGGCATGGATGGCGGTGGCGCGCTGAGGGTGCGGCCGAGCGTGAAGCCGGTCACGAGCGGCTCGAACGCCAGGGCGCTACGATGCGCCCATGCGTGTCCTGATCGTCCAGCCGCCCAGGAAGTATTGGCCCTTCACCAGCGAGGGCGACAACTTCCTCCTCCAACAGGCGCTGCCGGCGCTTGCCGCGCCCCTGCGTGACGCCGGG
>JAKFCH010000185.1:0-2287 GCA_036676765.1 Deltaproteobacteria bacterium | reverse complement strand
CCCGGGTGGCGCTCCCCCCGCGGGTGCCCCTCCGCCGGCCGGCGAGGCCGCCCCGGGTGGCGCCCCGCCGCCGCAGTAGCGGGCGCCCGTGATCCTCGCCGCGCTCGCGCTCACCGCGATCGTCGACGTGCCCGGGGGGACCTTCGGGATGGGGAGCGGCCGCGCGCCCGACGAGCGCCCGGTGCGCGACGTCACGCTCTCGGCCTACCGGATCGACCGAACCGAGGTCAGCATCGAGGCCTTCGAGGCCTTCGTGGCCGCCGGCGCCTACCGGGACCCGAAGTGGTGGTCCACGGCGGGGTGGGCGTGGGCGGAGGCGCACCCGGTCGGTGCCGACGCGACCGTCCGCGCGGCCGGCCGCGCCGGTGACCACCCCGTCGTGGCCGTGACGTGGTGGGAGGCCGACGCCTACTGCCGCTGGAAGGGCGGCGCCCTGCCGACCGAAGCGCAGTGGGAGCGCGCCGCGTGTGACGACGCGGGCGGGCGCTACCCCTGGGGGGACGACGAGGACTTCGCCGCCGCCTGGTACAAGGAGGGCAAGCACGGCCAGATCGAGGCGGTCAAGACGATGGCGGTCACCGCCCAGGACGCCGCCCTCGCCTCGCCGTTCGGCCTGCTCCACGCCGCCGGCAACGTGTGGGAGTGGACCGCCGACGCCTACGACGCCCGCTGGTACGCCGACGCGCCGTCCACCGACCCGGTGAACGCCGCCGATCGGCCCTGGCGGGCGGCGCGCGGCGGCTCCTTCGTCAACCTGCCGAGCTACTGCAGCTGCACCCATCGCGAGCCCGTCGCCCCCGACGAGGTCCGGCTCACGATGGGCTTCCGCTGCGCCTACCCGCCCGCGTGAGGGGGCGCCCGCCGTGGCCCAGTCGCGGCTGGCGCGCCGCTCTCGTCGCGACGATGCTGGCGATCGGATGCGCGCGGGGCCCGAAGGCGGAGGTCGTGTCGAGCGAGCGCGGCCCGGATCTCGTGCGCGTTCCGGGCGCCGTCGTGCGCCTCGGTCGCAAGCAGACGCCGCCGGTCGCCGGGTTCACGTGGGAGAACCAACCGCCGATGGGCGGTCCGCCTCCCGGGGGTGCTCCCAACCCTGGGAGCGGCCCGATGTTGCCCGGCCCCGCCCCCTTCGCCCCCGACCTCGGCCTCGCGCCCGGCGCGGTCGCGCACACCGGCCGCCCGGTCCACGATCCGCTCGAGGCGCGGGACGTCGAGGTCTCGCCCTTCCTGATCGACCGCACCGAGGTCACCCAGGGCCAGTACGCCGTGTTCCTGGACGACACCGGCTACCGCCCGCCCTACGTGGACGAAGAATGGGCCGCGGACGGTTGGTCGTGGGATGGCCCCACGGCCCCGCGCGCGACCGCCGACCACCCCGTCGTGCTCGTGAATTGGTACGACGCGCGCGCGTTCTGCCAATGGGCGGACAAGCGGCTCCCCACCGAGGCGGAGTGGCAGTTGGCCGTGCTCGGGTCCGCCACCGACGAGCGGCTGTTCCCCTGGGGGGACGACTACGACGGCGACAAGCTCAACCACGGCACCCTGCAGCCGCCCAACTACGACGACTCCGACGGCTACGCGCGCACCTCGCCCGTCGGGAGCTTCCCCGCGGGGGCCAGCCGCGCCGGCGTGCTCGACGGCTTCGGCAACGCCTGGGAGTGGACGGCCGACGTGCGGGTACACAGTTGGGAGGAGGTCCTCGGCGAGCGTCGCGCGGACCGCATCGTGGACCCGCACACCAGCGAGGTGGGGCTCTACGCCGCGGTGCGCGGCGGCGCCTACTTCTTCGACCTGCGTCCCAACCCCGCCGGCGAGCGCAACGGCTTCGTGATGGAGCTGCGCCGCAAATCCAGCGGCTTCCGTTGCGCGCGCGACGGATGACACGCCCTGCGCGCAATCCCTGGCGCATCGTTTTCGCCGCCGCCTGCGCGGCGCTCGCCTTCGGGGCCTGGGAGGCGGGCACCCGCCTGCTCCCCGAGGCCGACCCCGCGCGGTGGACCCTCGGCGACGGCTCCGTGCCCATGGAGGTCGCCCAGCTCGGCGGCGCGCTCCGGCCGCGTCCGGGGGCCCTCGACCTCTCGTTCTACCGCGTCGCGTCGCCGCGCATCCCGGCGTTCGCGGAGGGGGTGATCGAGCTCGTCGCGCGCGTCCCGACCGACGGCCAGCTCTTCGTCCGCCTCGGCGCGGACGGGGCCATCGGGCCGCGGCGGCCGGTCCAGGGGCCTCCGGGCAAGCCCGCTGGGCCCGGCGGGACCGGAGCCGCGGGCCCGCCACCCGGAGGCACGGCCCC
>JAKFCH010000184.1:0-7778 GCA_036676765.1 Deltaproteobacteria bacterium | reverse complement strand
TCCCGAAACCGCCCCGCCTCCACCCCATGCCGCCGTAGCAGCCGGTGCAACGTCTCCCGCTCGACGCCCGCCTCTTCCGCCGCCTTGGTGACGTTTCCGCCGCTGCGACGGAGCAGCGCCACGAGGTAGTCGCGGCCCGCCCGCTCGCGCGCGCGCTCGACGGCGTCGCGGTAGGTGCCGGCCGCGGCGGTGGGGGCGGCGGCGCGCAGCTCGTCGGGCAGGTCGGCGACCGTCACGAGATCCCCCCCGGCGAGCACGGCCGCGTGCTCCATGGCGTGCTTGAGCTCCCGGACGTTGCCCGGCCAGGGCGCTCGCTCGAGCGCGGCAACGGCGTCGGGGTCGAGCTGCAACGCGCGCCCGCGGTAGCGCGCGGCGGCCACGTGGAGGAAGCGCGCGGCGAGGAGGGGGATGTCCTCGACCCGATCGCGGAGCGGCGGGAGGTGGATGCGGATGACGCGCAGGCGGTAGGTGAGGTCAGCGCGGAAGGTGCCGTCGGCCACCATGGCGTCGAGATCGCGGTGGGTCGCCGCCACGATCCGCGCGTCGACGGGGCGCGCGCGGGTCTCGCCGACGCGGCGGAATTCGCCCTCCTCGAGCACGCGGTTGAGCTTGACCTGGAGGAGCAGGGGGAGGTCCCCGATCTCGTCGAGGAACAACGTGCCGCCGTGGGCCTCCTCGAACAGCCCCTTGCGGTCGGCGGTCGCGCCCGAGTAGGCGCCGCGGGCCACGCCGAAGAGCTCGGTCTCCAGCAGGTTCTCGGGGATGGCGCCGCAGTTGACCGCCACGAAGCGGCCGCGGCCGGAGAGGCGGTGCAGCTCGCGGGCCACGACCTCCTTGCCGGTGCCGCTCTCGCCCGTGAGCAGGACGGGTACGGGGAGGGGGCCCACGCGCTCGACCATGCGCCGCACGGCCACGAGCGGGGCCGAGGTGCCGAGCAGGCCGCTCTGCTCGTCGAGCGCGGCCTCCAACAAACGCGCGCGGCCGACGAGGGCCCACCGCTCGGCGGCGCGCTCCACCACGCGGAGCAGGTCGGCGGGCTCGAAGGGCTTGGCGAGGTAGTCGTAGGCGCCCGCGCGCAGGGCGGCCACCGCGGCGGGGACCTCCGCGAAGGCGGTCATCATCACGACCTCGGGGGCGGGATCCTTGCGGCGCGCCTCCTCGAGGATCCGCTCGCCGCCGAGGTCGGGGAGCCGCACGTCGCTGACGACCACGGCGTAGTCGGTGGTCGCGAGGAGCGACAGCGCGTGGGCGCCGTCGGGCGCCTCGTCGACCTCGAACGTGGCGGCGAGGGTGCGGGCGAGCAGGGCGCGCAGGTGCGCGCGGTCCTCGACGAGGAGCACGCGCTCACGCATGGAACCTCCAGGTGGCGGTCGTGCCGCCGCCTTCCTGATCGGTGTGGACGAGCGCGCCGCCGAGGGCGGTCACGACGCGTTGGCAGATGGCGAGGCCGAGCCCGGTGCCGTCCCGGCGGCCGGTGACGAAGGGCTCGTAGAGCCGGGCGCGCACCTCCGGCGGGATGCCCGCGCCGCGGTCGCGCACCTCGACGCGGTCGGACGCGAGCGCGATCTCCACGCGCCCGTCGGGCGGGGAGGCCTCGATGGCGTTGCGGAGCAGGTTGTCGAGGACCTGGCGGACGGCGGAAGGGGGGGCCATCAGCGTGGGGACCGGCACCGGGGCTACCGAGGCGTCCGCGGGCAGCGTGACGACGAGCATCACGTCGCGGGCGTCGGCCACGAGGGCGAGGCGGTCCGCGGCGGCGGCGAGCGCGGCGGCGAGGTCGACCTCGGCGGGGGACTCGCGGCCGGGGCGCGCGAAGCCGAGCAGGCCCTCGACGACGCGGCGGGCGTGCGTGGCCTCCTCGCGCACGGCGGGGTCGGTGGAGGTGCCGAGGATGGTGGTGAGCGGGTTGAGGAGCTCGTGGGCGATGGCACCGCTCATCTCGCCGAGGGCGGCGAGCCGCTCGGTACGCACGCGGCGGGCCTCGGCCGCGGACACCTGCTCGACCATGCCGTTGAACGCCTCGGCGACGGTGCGGAGCTCGACGTCGTCGGGCACGGGGGCGCGCGCGGTGGTGTCGCCGGCGCCGAAGCGACCGGCGGCGTCCTGGAGGCGGGCGAGCGGCGCCAGGACGGCGTTGGCGAGGGCGCGCGTCA
Organism: Deltaproteobacteria bacterium; assembly: GCA_036676765.1. GTDB lineage: Bacteria > Myxococcota_A > UBA796 > UBA796 > SXON01 > CAJBVW01. The sequence continues at coordinate 5,625 of JAKFCH010000184.1, read as the reverse complement.
CGAGGACGAGCACCAGGATGCTCCCGACGGCGAAGGCGACGGTGGCCCACCACGCCTGGCGGGTGGCCGCGCGCGCCTCCCCCTGGAGCGCGGCCTGGCGTGCGTCGAGGCGGTCGAGCACGTCGGTCACGCCGGTGAGGACCCGCGTCGCGAGCGCCTCCGAGGACGTGTGCATGCCCGCGGCCATGGGGCGGTCCATCTCGCCGCTCGTGGCGACCGGGATGACGCCGTCGCGGAAGTTCCCCTCGAAGCGGGTGTACGCGGGGCGGAGGGCCGCGGCGCCGGGCAGGTCCAGGGCCTCCACGCGGGCGAGCGCGGCCTCGGCGGCCTGCGCCGCGGGCGCGTAGTGATCGAGGTGCCCGGGGCCCCCCTCGATGAACGTGTGGGCCTGGTGGACGTACTGCTCGCGGACCGCGTCCCCGAAGGCGAGGACGGCCTCGCGCTCGGCGGCCAGCGCCTGCTCCCGCTCCACGACCCCCGCGACGCGCGCCCCGCTCCAGCCCGCGGCGAGCGCGCCCGCGAGCTGGAAGCCCACGAGCACGGCGGTGGCGGCGGCGAATCGTCCGCGGAGCGAGGCCATCGGCCCACGTAGCCGGTGCGACCGGGCGCGGCGGGCCCGTCGTGTCGCCACGCGCGAGAGATCGACGAAAGGAGGGGACCGACCCACCGCGTTAGCTGGGCCGCACGTCTGTCGGAGTTTCCTTGATTCGTGGCACCTGTCTCCTCCTCCTCCTCCTCGTCACCCCGGCCTGGGCGGGCCCGAGCGTGCCGAAGTCCGCGCTGAAGGACCTCCCCGCCGCGGAGGTCGAGAAGCTCGGCCGACTCGAGGTCGAGCTCGCCGAGGCCGACGCCGCGCTCGCCGAGGCGAAGGCCCTGGTGGACGGCGCGAAGGACGCACGCGGCGAGTCCCAGGTCGTCGTGAAGGGCGCCCAGGAAGGCGTGAAGGGCGCGAAGGCGCAGGTGGCGGACGTGAAGGCGCAGGGGCGGGACGCCGTCGCGCAGGCCAGGGAGGATCTCGAGCTCGCCAAGGCCGCGATCACGACCGCCAAGGCGGACCTCGCGACGCAGAAGGAGACCCTGAAGGCGTCGAAGGCCACGCTGAAGGAGCGGAAGGCCGACGTGCCGGTCAAGAAGGCGGCCATCAAGACCGCCCAGACCGCCGCCAAGGAGGGCAACACGCTCGCCGAGGCGGACGTGGAGGGCGCGAAGGCCGAGGTCGCCGAGGCGAAGGCCGGCGTGGGCGAGGCCGTGGTCGGCATCGACGTCTCCCGGCTCGAAGTCGAGGCGGCGCGCGCCCGCCGGGACAGCGTCGCGGCCCGCCTGGAGGCCGCGCGCGCCAGCGCCGCGAAGGCCGCGGGCGCCGACATCGACGTGGCGCCGTTCGACACGGCCACGACCGAGGCGGAGGCCGCCCGGACCGAGAAGGAGCGCGAGCTCGGGGCGGCCCGGGCCGGCAAGTGATCCTCGGCGTCCAGGTCAAGCCCAACGCGCGGCAGACCCGCGTGGTCGGCTGGGCCGACGCCCGCACGGTCATCCTCGCCATCGCGGCGCCGCCGGTCGACGGCAAGGCGAACGACGAGGTCGTGCGCTTCGTGGCGAAGACGCTCGGGCTCCCCCGGTCGTCGGTCACGCTCGAGCGCGGCGCGTCCAGCCGGATCAAGCACCTCTCGATCCCCGACGGCACGTCCCTGGCCCCGCTGGGGGAACCGGAAAAAACATAGGTTCAGCGGTTGGAGTACGGGTGGGCGTGCGTAGGGATCGGCTCCCCCCGAGGTCCTGATGAACGCCCCCGCCCCCTTCTCCGATGTCGCCACCCTCCGCGCCCGCGCCCGCCAACACGTCGAGAAGGGCGCCGTCACCGAGGGCTACCGCGCCGATCGGCCCACCGTCCTGCGCCTCCTCGACGGTGCGCTCGCGACCGAGATCGTCTGCACCCTCCGGTACCGGCGCCACTACTTCATGGCGTCGGGCATCCACGCCCAGGCGGTCGCCCAGGAGTTCCTCGAGCACGCCAACGAGGAGCAGGACCACGCCGACCGCATCGCCCGGCGCATCGTCCAGCTCGGCGGCGAGCCCGACCTGAACCCGGAGTCCCTGTTGCGCCGCAGCCACGCCGAGTACGTGCCGGGGCGCACGCTCCTGGAGATGATCCACGAGGACCTCGTCGCCGAGCGCATCGCCATCGACAGCTACGGCGAGATCGTGCGCTACCTCGCTGACGACGATCCCACCACCCGCCAGCTCTTCATCGACATCCTCGCCGTCGAGGAGACCCACGCCGAGGAGCTCGTGACCCTCCTCCACCGCCTCAAGGCGTGACGGCGGCGTCGAGGTCGGCGGGCGCGGCGCCGTAGCCTCCCGCCGCGGACACAGCTAAGCAACGGCACGTCGGAGCCGAACATGCGCGCGACCTGGCTGCTCCCGCTGGCGCTGGCGTGCCGCACCCCATCGGAGGACGGGGGCCGTGTCGGTCCCGACGACTCCACGGCTACCGACACGGCCCCCCCGCGGGAGGCGCTGGTCGACCACGTCGTGGTGCTCGTGCTCGACGGGCTCCGCATGTCCGAGAGCTTCGGGGACGGCACCTCCGACGTCACCGGGGCCGCCACCGCGGACATCCTCCCCGCGATCCGGACGCGGCTGCTCCCCGCGGGCACGCTCGTGCGTCGGGCCTACGTCACGGGCATCCCCATCACCGGGCCCGGCCACGCCGACCTCATCACCGGGGTGCGGCACGAGTTCGGCCACTTCCCCACGCCGTCGGGCGCCGGCCGGTACCGGCCGCTGTTCCCGACGGTGTTCGAGCAGCTCGCGGCGGTGCGCCCCGCGGGGGACCACGCGCCGCTCGTCCTCAACGGGAACACCGACCACGTCGAGTCGCTCGACTACAGCGTGTACCCCGGCGTCACCGACGCGGACGGCGGCGTCTACACCCTGACCGCCACCCCCGAGGACGCCACGCGGCCGGAGCCGAAGGACGAGATGGTGATCAGTGAGGTGAAGGCCCGGCTCGCGGCGGACGCGCCGCGGCTGATGATCACCAACCTCCACGCCATCGACCTCGCCGGGCACACTGCGGCGGACGCCACGACCTACCTCCGCCGCGCCCAGGACGTGGACGAGCCCATCGCCGCGTTGTGGGAGTGGATCCAGTCCGACGCGAGCGGGATCGCCGGCCGCACCGCGCTCGTGCTCGTGTCGGACCACGGGCGGCACCACTGGGGCGAGGGCGCGGAGGAGCGGCTCGACGGGCTCGAGCCGCCCGACTACCGCCACCACGGCGATCAGTGCGCCGGCTGCCGGGAGATCCCGATGTTCCTCGCGGGCCCGGGCATCCAGGCGGGGGTGACGGTCGACGGGCCCTACACCCTGGAGGACGTGGGGCGCACCGTCGCGTGGATGCTCGGCGCGGAGCTGCCGTACGGCACCGGTGTCGTGATGCGCGACCTCTTCGTGGAGCCGCCCGTCGAGGACGACCGTACCGGCACCTACGAGGTGGACACGTCGGGGAGCGCGGTGGCGACGTGGTCGTGGCAGGACCCGTCGCTGGCGACGAACCTCGCGCACCGCAGCCGCGTGGAGGTCGACGGCACGGTCGTCTCCGCGCCCGACGCGTTCGCCGCAGAGGCGCCGCGCGTGCTCGAGGCGGGCGCGGTCACCTACGCGTGCTGGCGTGCGCTCGAGCTCGGCGACACCACCGCGATCGACTGGCCGTGGGCCGGGGAGTGCGGCATGCGGACCGACGGGACCTGGACCGACCTCGCCTTTCCGGCCTCCTCCGTCTCGTCCCTCTGGAGGCCGGCGCTCGCGGTCGACGACGCCGATCGGCTCGTCCTGGCCTACGTCGACAACCCCAATTCCACGACCTACTCGGAGGACCGCGCGCTCGTGAAGGTGGCCCGCTGGAGCGAGGCGGGGTGGGCCTATGGTGACGCGACCGGCATCGGCTCGGCGTTCCCGGGGGCGCCGTCCATCGACCTGGACGGGAGCACGGTGTGGGCCGCCTGGTCCGAGAGCGACATGTCCGAGTCCGCCAACGACAACGCGTCGGGCCGCTACACCCGGCACGTCGAGGTGGCGCGGTTCGAGCTCGGGGAGGACGGTGTGCAGACCACGCGCGAGGTGTGGCGCACGGTGGCCGACCGGTGCCCGAGCGGCGCGGGGTGCGCGGACCGGGCCCCCACCCTCGACGCCGAGGGGCGCGCCTACGACCGCATGGAGAGCCCCGCGATCCGCGTCGACGGCGCCACCGTGCAGGTGGCGTGGATCGGCTGGGACGACGACGGCAGCCACCTCCTCCTCGCCACGTCCACCGACGGCGGCGAGGTCTGGGGCACGCCCCAGCGCGTGGATGCGACGGGGCGGGTGTTCGGGCACGTGGCGCCGCGCTGGTCCGAGGGGCGGCTCTACTGGGCGCGGCTCGGCGCGGAGGCCGCCGAGGCGTGCCGCGTCACCCCGGGCGGGGCCGCGGCGTGCACGCGGCTCGACGGCGCGCGGGTGACCTCCCTGGCGCCCACCTCCACCGGCGCGCGCGTCACCGTCGACACCGCCGACGGCGAATGGGCCGTCCGCGAGGTGGCGTGGTGACCCTCCGCAGCCTCCTCCCGCTCGTGCTCCTGGGCGCCTGCGGCATCCCGACGTGCGCGCCCCGCGCCGCGGGCCCGGACCCCGGAAGCGCCGTGTCCGCCTCGCCCGCCGACGCCTCGCCCGCCGACGCCTCGCCCGCCGCTACCGTCGGCGCGCACTGCGGCGCCGAGGGGAAGTGGTGCGTCGAGGACGTGCTCGCCCCCGATCCGTCCTTCGCCCCCGCCGAGACGTTGCACCTCAACCTCGCGCTCTGGGGCGTGGACGCGCCGAACCTCCTCAAGAGCCTCTCCGTCGCCTGGGACGGCGTGGGGCAGCGCCTCTACGCCGTCGGCATCGCGACGGACCGGCTCGTGGTGGTCGACCCCGCGGTGGGCCGCCCCACCGGGACCATCGACCTCGACGTCCGCCGCCACAACACCGCGCTCGTGGTGGTCGACGAGCCGCGTCGGCGGCTCTGGCGCATCGACAAGGGAGATGGCTCCATCCGTGTCGTGGACCTCGATCGGGGCGAAATCGTGGCGCGGCGCGAGGGCAAGAAGCTGGAGCGGATGGGGGAGGGGGGCCGCGGCTACGCCATCCGGGACGCCGAGGTGGACCCCGCGACCGGCTGGTTGTGGATCGCCAACCTCGAGGGCGGCACGCTCACCGGGCACAGCCCCGACCTGCGCGACGAGAAGGTGGCCACCGGCCTGTCGGGCCCGGCCTCGCTCGACGCCCTCGCCGACGAGCTGCTCGTCGTCGACGGAGCCTCGCGGAGCGCGATGCGCCTCGTGCGGTATCGCCCGAGCACCGACACGATCACGTCGGAGGTGGCGTTGCCACGCGCGGCGGGGCCGACCAACGCCAACTTCGCGCCGGACGGCTCGGTCGTCCTGGGCGGGCGGGTGCTCGCCGCGCTCGGCCCCGACGGCACCCCGCGCTGGACCCGCCCGCTCGGGGGCATGTCGGAGGCGGTGGTGTTCGTCGGGGACACGGTCGCCGTGCTGGTCGGGGAGGCGTCCGAGGCGAGCGCGGGGGCTCCGAGCGGCGGGGCTCCGG
>JAKFCH010000183.1:0-20581 GCA_036676765.1 Deltaproteobacteria bacterium | reverse complement strand
GGTCCCCGCTCGACGTCCTCCGGGCGGCCGCCGAGGGCACCCCTGACGGACAGGTCCCCGCTCGACGTCCTCTGGGCGGCCGCCGAGGGCACCCCTGACGGACAGGTCCCCGCTCGACGTCCGTCCGCTTGATCCGACGAACGGTGACCGTGCATCTGCTGTTGAGGGCTTCGAGCTGCTCCATGACCGGCTGACCTTCGGGTAGGCGCGCCCGAGTTTGGCTCGGGCGTCCTCGGCCGAGAACAGCCACTTGATCTTCGCACCGTCGTCATGCCTGCGCGACTGCCATGCCTCCACCTCGGTGCGCAGCGTGTCCATGTCTCCGATGCGGCGGTCAAGGCATTGCTTGTTCAAAGCGCCAATCTCGATCTCGGCCATGTCGAGCCAGCCTTGAAAACTCCCGGTACCGCGCGATGCCTTCGGGTTCTGGTTTGGCGGGCCGAGCTACCGGAGCTGGAGTGACGACGTTGTCACAGATCCAAACCCCTGCGACGAAGTACTAGCAGCCCAGGTCCTCCCGCACCGCCTCGGCGTCGGCGATCAGCGCGTCGGCCGAGGCCTCGTCGATCTTCTTGCCCCGCTGGCTGTTCAGCTGCTGGATGAACGAGTCGAGCTTTCCGCAGGCGCCCTCGAGGTCGCCGTCATCGAGATTCCGCTGGGCGTTCTCGAGCCTCTTCACCAGCTCCTTGCCCAGGCCGCCGGGAAGACCGAGCCCCTCTACGTCCTCGATGAGCGATGCGATCGTCGGCGTCGAAGGGGTGATCGCCAACCCGGCGGGGGCATCGCCGACCGCGACCGTGTCGGTCACGGTGTCGGTCGCGGTGTCGATCACCGAGACGTCGTCCGTGATCGCATTGGTGACGTAGGCGCGGGCGCCGTCGGGGGTGATCGCCACCCCGGTGGGGCCGTCGCCGGCCCCGATTGTGGCGGTCACGGTGTTGGTCGCGGTGTCGATCACCGAGACGGTGTCCGAGTTCACATTGGCGACGTAGGCGCGGGCGCCGTCGGGGGTGATCGCCACCCCGAAGGGGGCGGCCTCGGCGGCGCCGGGGCCGACCGCGACGGTGGCGATCACGGTGTTGGTGGCGGTGTCGATCACCGAGACGGTGTCCGAGAACCCGTTGGTGACGTAGGCGCGGGCGCCGTCGGGGGTGATCGCCACCTCGGATGGGTCGATGCCGACGGCGACCGTGGCAGTCACGGTGTTGGTCGCGGTGTCGATCACCGAGACATTGTTCGGGCCGAGGTTCACGACGTAGGCGCGGTCGCCGTCGGGGGTGATCGCCACCCCGAGGGCGCCGTTGCCGACGGCGACCGTGTCGGTCACGGTGTCGGTCGCGGTGTCGATCACCGAGACGGTGGCCGAAAGAAAGTTGGTGACGTAGGCGCGGTCGCCGTCGGGGGTGATTGCCACCCCGGCGGGGGCGTCGCCGACCGCGACCGTGGCGGTCACGGTGTTGGTCGCGGTGTCGATCACCGAGACGTTGTCCGAGCCCTGGTTGACGACGTAGGCGCGGGAGCCGCCGGGGGTGATCGCAACCGCGCTGGGAGTGTCGCCGACCGCGACCGTGGCGGTCACGGCGTTGGTCGCGGTGTCGATCACCGAGACGTTGTCCGAGCCCCGGTTGGAGACGTAGGCGTCCTCCGCCAGCGCCGCCGGCGCCAGCACCGCGAGCGCCGCCGACAGCGGGGCCCAGAGCCCGCGGGCCCAAACGCCCCGTCTCCGCTCGCGCGGCTCTCCGCCGCCGGATCGCGTGCTGCGGTTCCACGCCTCGTGCACTCGTCCGGTCATCGTCATCAGTCCCTTGCACGACGGATGTGGGGAGTCCAGGAGCCTCCAGGAGCCCGGCGGTCCCGCCGGCGCAGTCCGAGTTGCCGTGCGCTGTCCAAGCCTTAGTACCGAGCGCACGAGGTTCAACCACTTGATTGCGCGAGCGAGCGGCCTTCGCCGAAACAGCGTCCGGCGAGGAAGCCCGCCGGCCACGGCAAGGGGAGGCGCTGCCAATCGGGCTGTGGCAGGGCCGCGTCGAGACCTCGAACTCGACCTCGCACTCCGGACCGATGTCGAGCTGCTGACGGATTTCGATGGGGATGGTGACCTGGCCCTTGCTGGTGACGCGCATCGCCGCTTCGGTGAATACCTCTGAGGTATTACTCCTGCCGTGCCGTGCGGCGAGTGCCGTCATGGCGGGCAGCCGGCCAGGCGGGCGAAGACGCCTCCGCGACTCGACGCCCCGAAGGAACGAGGCCGTCCCGTTCGCATGTCACCGCCCATCGTTGATTCACATGCTGATACGCAACTACGTTACCAGGCACCCGCCAGGCCCGCCTGAGGCGCCCGTCCCCGCATCATTGCTCGCCACGGCGTCCCGCTGCGTCCACGATGTGCGCGGCCGCCAGCACGTCCGGATCGCGCGGATACAGGGCAAGACCGCGATCCCGGAGCTCCCGCGCCCGTTCAGTGTCGCCCGCGTCAGCGTACGCGGCCGCCATCGCGGCGATCATCTCGGGACGTTCGGTCTGCCACAGGCGCGGTGCCCCCAGCAACAGGATCGCCCCCTCCGGATCCCCCTCGCGGCGCCGGATCTCCGCCCTCATCGTGGCGTGCCGGTATGACGTCAGTCGCCCGGGGACGGGCTCCCTCAGGACGCGATCGGCTTCGTCGAGGTCGCCGTCGATGATCGCCAGCCGTGCCTCGGCGAGGTGTTCGCGCAGATTGCCCCCGTCGAGGAGCGTCGTGAGCCATAATGTGGCCCGCGCTTCCTCGACGTCGCCGGCGTCCATCTGGGCCTCCGCGAGCGACGCCCAGGCGTCCTGCGACCGGGGCTCCATCGCGATGGCCTCCCAGGCGGCGTCCTGGGCGAGGAGGGGCTCCGCCGCCCATCGATGGTCGTCCACGATGCCCAGCCGGAGAGCGAGCTCGGCATGGCTGTCGGAGAGCGTCGCGAGCCGCTCCCGTCGGAGCGCGACCGCCTCTTCGGGGCGTCCGATCGCACGCAACGCATCGGCATGTGCGGCGATTCCGCCGCGGTTCTCGTAGACCGGGGACCCCGCGCAGAACGTGAACGCGGGAAGAGCGTCGGCGAACGCCCCGATCCTCGAGTAGCTGATTCCGAGCCAGGCATGCAGGTCGGCGTCATCCGGCCTCGCTTCGAGGTCCTCCCGGATGTCAACGAGCGCGGTTCGATATTGTTGCGCGCGAAACGCCCTCATGAAGGCCTGGTAGCGCGGGGCCGCCGCGGCGGTTGCCGCGGTTCCCAACGTCATCACCACAGCCGCCAGGCGTGCCCCGCGGATCATGCTCGAACCTCCGGGCCCCGCGCTCTAATAGACAGTGCCGCTGCCGTAGTAGGTAGTGTGGTAGCTCGAGCCACCGTAGCTGTAGGTGTTGGCGTAGGCGAAGCTGAGGGTGCCTCCGATGAGGCTGGCGCTGAACTGGGGGTACCAGTCGTACTCGGCGGAGTAGTTCCATATCACCTGAGAACCGTAGTAGTCGGGGTCGAAGCCTACGATCATGTCGAAGTCGGCCTCCGACTCGTCGAGGCCGCAATCGTCCGCGCCGCTGCTCGATCCGGCGTCGAATTCTTCATGAATGTCGAACGCGAAGTCGCAATCCGGGCATGGAACCCAGGAGGCCGCAGTTGGCGGTGAAGGTGGCGAGGGGCGTGAGCAGGCGCATGAAATCTCCGGTGCAGCTTGGGCGCGCATCGTAACAGAAGTACAGCGGGGAAGCGGACGACTCGGTGAATCCCGCGCGAAACGTCAGAGGCGGGATCGCCCGAGTCGTGCCACCAAAACCCGCACCTCCGCCGCCTCCGTGACACACCCCTCCGCCTGCAGCGTCACTCCCGAGCGTGCGATCGCTGCCGTAGCGCTCGGTGTGGCGATCGGCCCGTCCTCCGCAATCTGGCGGACCGTGGCGAACGCCGGACGCCAGCGTTCGACGTAGTGGGCCTCGGCTTCACACAAGAGCGCGAACAAGCCGAACTTCATCCCGGTGCGGGCGTCCTGCGGGAGGGCGTCACACGCCGGGCGGAGCGTTGCGCGGGCCGCGTCCATGTGCCCCAGGTGGAGGGCGACCTCGGCCTCGAACCACCGGACCTCATCCAGACTGGCGCCGAGCGCGCGGGACAGGGCCGTGGCCACCCCGAACCCCGCCGGATCGGGCCTGCCACAAAGCGCCCGCGCACGGGCGAGGCACAGCAGGTCATTCCGGATGCCGTACAGGTTTCCGACGCGTCGGTGCATCTCCAGGCCGAGCGTGTGCTCGGCCGCGGCGGCCTCGAAGTCCCCACGCTCGTAGGCGACCTCGCCCCGCTGCGAGTGGGTGAAGCCAACGCCGGCGAACCGGGCGGCCGCCATGTCGAGCGCCATGGCCTCGTCGGTGTCCGCCCACGCGGCATCCAGCTCCGCCAGGTCCCGGTGGATCGAGGCGCGGACGCGCAGGAGCGTCGGCCTCCGCACCCCTTCGACGCTCGCCAGCCAATCCGAGACGAGAGACAGGGCGTCGAGGTGCCGGTTCGCCTGCTGCAGCGCCAGGATCCACCCACTCCGAACGACGCCGGCGATGCCCGTCGGGAAGGTGGCGCCGCCGGCTCGGACGGCCTCCATGGCCTCGCCCATCGGGATCAGCGCCTGCCGGCCCTCGAGCCGCGCCGCGGTGGCGAGCGTGCCGCTGACGTCCGCGATCGCGACGAGATCACCCGCGCGGCGGGCGACCACCAGGGCGTGCTGCCCCGCGGCGCGGGCCGCGGCGATGTCCCCGCGCTCCAGGGCGGCGGCGGCGACCATCACAGCCTGCGCCACGCAGGGTTTGGATTCCTCGGGGAGCCCCAAGCGCGCGAGCGCTCCAGCGCGGAGCTCCAATGCGAGCAGGACGCGCCGCAGGGCATCGGGGACCGCGCGCTGGTGAAGCGTGGCGAGTGGAGCGAGGGCGCCGGCGTCGTCACCGCTCTCGATGCGATGCCGCCCGAGCGCGAGCGCATCGGGGGCGGACTCCGCGGCCAGCACCGCGGCGATCGCGGCGTGCATCGCTCGCCACTCTCCACGCGCCCGCGACTCGGCCACGAGGTGGGCCCGGATGGCGGGCGACGCCGGGGACAGGCCGCGATCGTCCGCGCGGACGACGTCCGCCGCCAGGAGCTGGTCGAGCCAGCCCGGCGACGGGACGACGCCCATGGCCGCGCACAGCGCCATCCACCGCGCGACGGGTACGCGGTCCTCGATGGCGGCGAGCAGGGCCGTGGCGCGGCGATCGTCGTCCCGCGCGCCCGAGAGCACGTCGTCCGTCCGCCCGGTGCCGAGGTGCTCGAGCGTGTCGGGCACCGCCGCCGATGCGCCGGGCGCCAGGCGGTACCGCCCGCGTTCCGCGACGATCACGCCCCGGCGCGCCCATTCGGCGACCGTGCCCGCCGCGAAGCCCGGGTTGCCCTCGCTTCGCCGTACGAGGTCGAGGCCGAGCGCGTCGTCCAGGCGCAGCACCTGGTGGACGAGCGCCTCCATCGAAGGCACGGACATCGCGTCGAGATCGATGCGGCGCGCGGCGTCGGCCCCGGCGGCGATCAGGGCCGTGACCTGGGCGGCGAGCACGGGCTCCGCGACCGACTCCCTGCGGAGCGCACACACCACGAGCACGGGCAGGTCGGCGATGGGGCGCATCCGAAGTACGTGCTCGGCGAACGCGAGCCCGGCGGGGTCGGTGTCGGCGTCGTCCACGACCACGAGCAGCGGCCGATCGCCAGCGATCCCCCCCTCGTCCGGGAGGGCGTCGAGGCGGCCGGCCACACGCCACACCACCCGGGCAGCGCCGACCTCGTGCGCACACTCGCCGAGCCATTGGAGCAGGCGGGTGCGCCCGCTGCCGGCCGGCCCCACGACGACGGCCACCTGGGCACGGGCGCTCGCATGGACAGCCCCGAGCGCCGCCCAGAGCGCCTCGCGCTCGACGGTCCGTCCGATCATCCTCGGCGTCCGCAGACCCACCAGGGCGAGCGCCGCGCCGTGCCGGGGCACCGGCTCCACCTCCGCGTCCGCGGGCATGGGCGACAACGGAGGCACCTGGATGGGCGACGCGGAGTCCCCGTACGCCGGCGGGAGCGTGGCCGCCATTGGGACAGCCGCGGGCACCGCCGCCGGATTCAACCAGGTGGTGCTCACGGAGAGGGTGTGCCGTCGGGCCTCGGCCCAGGCCTCGCGCGTGTCGCCGAGGGCGACGAGCGCGTGGCGCGCGTCGGCGGCGAGCCGGAACCGCGACCGGGGGTCCTCGACGAGCAGCCGCGCGAGCCAGGCGTCCAGGCCGGGAGGGACGGCGCCGCCGGCGACGAGCGGGGGAAGGTCTCGCTGGAGGTGCCTGGCGATCACCACCTCCACATGCGAACCGACGAACGGTGGCGCGCCCGAGACGAGCTCCCACGCGAGGCAGCCGAGCGAGTAGAGATCGGTCCACGGGCCGAGCGCGCCGACGTTTCCGACGAGCGCTTCGGGTGCCATGTAGGCCGGCGTGCCCGCGATGCGCGGCATCGTGGCGGGGTCCTCCCCCGCGACCGTGGCGATGCCGAAGTCGGCCAGCTTCCACGCGGCCCCGACGCGGAGCACGTTCTCGGGCTTCAGGTCGCGGTGCACGATGCCGCGGGCATGGGCGTGCGCGAGCCCGTCGAGGATCGCGAGCAGGACCCGGCGCACATCCGACCAGGCGTTCGGGCGATCCCGGGCGAGGTCCGTGTCGGCCAGCTCCGTGACCACGAACAGCGCGCCGGGGGTGGATTCACAGCGTGCGGCCTCGTCGGCGGTGACGTAGCCCGCGTCGTGGACGACGATGACGTGGGCGTGGTCGAGCGCGGCGATGGCCCGCAGCTCGCGCGAGAGCGCGGCGCGGTACCGGTGCGCGGCGGTCCCCATGCCGGTCCAGAGCTTGATGGCCACCGGCAGGCCCGACGGGCGGTGCGTCGCGCGCCAGACCACCCCCATCCCACCTCGGCCGATGGGCGCGTCGAGGGTGTAGAGGCCGATCCGGGGCGCGTGCATCACGGGAGCTAACGCGCGCCTTGCCGGCGGTCCGGCGGGTGCCGTCACCTCTCGAGCTTCGTGGGGAATGTCGAGCGGATTGGCCTTCTGTCTCGAATTGACCTCCGGGGTACCGCCCCCGGGCCCATCCGGCGGGCCGCCTTACGGTCGCGCTCCAGTCTGGACGGCCCCGTGTTCCTGCTCCTCGTCCCGTTCGCCGCCGCCGCGCCCGCGCCGGGCCCCCACGCGCAGCAGGTCGCCCAGTACGGGGCCCTTCCGATGGTGCTGCCCGGGGCCTCCCCGCGGATGGGCACGCGCCCGCCCGGCTCGCCGGGCCCGGCGGTCACCGTGTATGGGTACCACGCCTACTGGAGCGCCGACCCCACCGCGCTCGACTTCGAGCGCCTCACCCACCTCGCCCTGTTCAACGTCGATCTCAACAGCGACGGCTCGCTCGGCTCGACGGAGCATTGGACCGACATCGCCGGCGCCGTGGTGCCGGTCGCGCACAGCCACGGCGTGCGCGTCCATTTGTGTGTCACCGCGTTCGACGAGGACGCCCAGACGCAAGTGTTCGCCTCGCCGTCGCTGCGGGCGATCGCCATCGCCAACATGAAGGCGCTCGTGGACGACTACGGCGCGGACGGCGTGATGATCGACATCGAGGCGATGGATGTGTCCAATCGCGACGGCTACTCCACGTTCGTGGAGGAGCTGAGCGCGGCGGTGGACGACGTGTTCCTGTCGACCCCGGCCGTCAATTGGTCCGGGGCGTTCGACTACGGCCGCCTCGCCGCCGCGACCGAGGGGCTGTTCATCATGGCCTACAACTACCATTGGTCCGGAGGCGATCCCGGCCCCAACGATCCGCTCTACGGCGCCTCGCCCTGGGACTACCACGCCATCGAGTGGAGCGTGGACGACTACGTCGCGAGCGGCGCGCCGCGCAACAAGCTCATCCTGGGCCTGCCGCTGTACGGCTGGGAGTGGCCGACCGACGGGGCAGGCGTGCCGGGCACCGCCACGGGAGCCGGGCACTCCGTGCTCATGGCCGAGGCCGTGGCCACCGCGGCGGCCGAGACGCCCCGCTACGACGCCCCCAGCCACTCGCCCTACCTGCTCCGCTCCGACTCCCAGCTCTGGTACGCCGACACCGACTCGGTCCAGGAGCGCGTGTCCTGGGCCGTCGGCAACCGCCTCCAGGGCGTGGGCTTCTGGGCGCTCGGCTATGAGGGCGACGATCCCGCGTTCTGGGACATGGTGGGGGTCGAGACCGCGGCGGACCACGTGCCCGAACCCGAGGACACGGGGGACACCGACGACCCGGTAGACACCGGTGACACCGACGACACCGACGTGCTTCCGGACACCGACGACACCGACGACACCGACCTCCCCGAGGACACCGACGGCGCCGACACCGCGCGCGACACCGACCCCGCCGTGGACGGCGACGGGGCGAGCGGGTGCGGGTGCGCGGCCGGCCCCCCCGTTTCCGCCGCGGGGGCGGGGCTCCTCGCGCTGCTGGGCGCGGCGTTGCGCGTCCGACGGCGGGCGCGCCGCTCGCAGTCACCTTCGCGAGGCGTCTTGTCCTCCTGAGGCTCTGGGCGGCCCGGCGGCCGAGCCGCCGTCGGCCCCCTCCGAGCTCGCGCTTCGCGCTCGGCTGGCGCCTCCACCCGCCTGGCGGCGGGCGGAATCGCCGAGCCGGGCGGCCGGGCCGCCCGCTCTCCGGTCGCCTGCCGCGCGCCGCGCCGTCGACTGGCGCTTCGCGAAACGGCTCCAACGGATCCCTGGCGTCGGCATGCGTAAACTCCGGTCACCGAGACGAGATTTTACGTCGGCAACGGGTGAACTACGCGCTCGACGCACACCCCCCCGGAGTTCTCGTGAACCAACGGCACCTCGCCCGCAACGTCCTTCTCTGCACGCTCCTGCTCACCGGGTGCAACGGCGCTGACAAGGACGACACGTCGGACACGTCCAACCCCGACGACACCGCGGACACCGAGTCCGACGACACCCTCGCCCCCGCGGCCCTCTCCGTCACGCCGCTGGACGGGTCGGTCGACGTAGCGCTCAACCGCACCGTCAGCGCCACCTTCAGCGAGGCCCTCGATCCGGCGAGCGTCAGCCCCACCACGTTCATCGTCACGGCGGAAGGCACGCCAGTCGACGGCACGGTGTCGTCGATGGGGGTCACTGCCACGTTCACCCCGACGAACATCCTCGAGATCTCGACGATGTACGAGGCCGAGGTGACCACCGGCATGACCGATCTGGCCGGGAACCCCCTCGTCGCGGCGTACTCCTGGAGCTTCACGAGCGGCGAGACCGTCGACGACACGGCGCCCACGGTGCTCTCCACCTCGCCCTCGAACTACGCGACCGACGTGGCCGTCACGCGCGCCGTCCGCGCCTATTTCAGCGAGGACCCCGACCCCACCACGATCAACGACACGACCTTCAGCGTGACGATTGGCACCACGGCCGTACCGGGCACCTACGCCGTCGACGGCGCCACCGTCACCTTCACGCCCTCGTCCGACCTCGTCGACTCCACCCTCTACGATGTGGTCGTCTCCGACGCCGTGCTGGACCTCGCCGGCAACGCCATGGCCGCGCCCTTCGCGTGGAGCTTCACCACCGGCCAGGCCGCCGCGGCGCCCGGCAGCGTGGATCTGCAGTCCGCCGCCGACTTCGCGGTGCTCGCGGGCTCGACGGTCGTGAGCACGGGCCTCACCGAGATCCTCGGCAACCTCGGCGTGAGCCCTGGAACCGCGGTCGACGGCTTTCCCCCCGGCGTCGTGGTCGGCAGTGTCCACGCGGGCAACCCGGCCGCGGCGCTGGCCCAGCTGGACCTGACCACCGCCTACAACGACGCCGCTGGGCGCTCCACTGCCCCCATCTCCGTCTCCGGGAACCTCGGCGGGCAGACCCTCCCGCCCGGCCTGTACGTGTCGGGCTCGTCCCTCGAGATCTCCTCGGGCGACCTGACGCTCGATGGCGGTGGCAACGAGAACGCCGTGTGGATCTTCCAGATGCCGTCGAGCTTCACCACGACGGAGGGCCGCCAGGTGATCCTCATCGGCAGCGCCAAGGCCGCCAACGTGTACTGGCAGGTCGGCTCCTCCGCGACGCTCGGCACCACGTCGGTGATGGTCGGCAACATCCTGGCCGACCAGTCGATCACGCTCGAGACCGGCGCCACGTTGAACGGCCGCGCCCTCACGCGCATCGGCGCCGTGGCGCTCGACTCGAACGTGATCCAGCTGCCGTAGCTGCTCATTCGACGTTCCCGATGAAGCGCCGGGGGCTCCGTGGAATGGTCCGCCCCGGCAGCGCCTTGCTTCGCGGCGTATCGTTGGCCGTTGACCGTGTGGTCATATCGGACTAACATAGTCGATGAGGTCCACATGAGCACGATGATGAGTCTCTCGGACGCGAAGGCCCGGCTCTCCGAGCTCGTGCGGGGCGTGCGCGTTCGCGGGGAGGAGGCCGTGATCACGGTCGATGGCGAGCCCGCGGTGCGGCTCGTGCCGGTCCACCCCGGGCCACGCACGCTGACTCCCGCCGAGGCAGCGGGCTACCGGGCCCTCATGGCGAGCCTGGGCCGGATCCAGCGCCCGACATCGGAGTTCGACGCGGTGGAGCTGGTCGGTGAGGGGCGGAGGTGAGCCCGGTCCTCGACGCATCCGTGTTCATCGCCGCAATCTCACCCACCGAGCGCCACCACCACCAGGCGAGGCGGCTCTTCGATAGCCACCCGGACACCGAGCAGTTCCTCGTGCCCGAGCTGTTCCGCGTCGAGGTCATCGCCGGGCTCTCCCGGCGGGGAGAGCCAGCGGACCTCCTTGACACGGTGGATGCCGTGATCCGTGGGCCGCGGTTCCACGCCCGTCCGCTCGACGGCGAGCTGCTCGAGCGGGCCGTGCATGTCGCCCGGGTTGCTCGTCTGCGGGCCTACGACGCCGTGTACGTCGCGCTGGCCCTGATGTGGAACGAACCCATCCTGACGCTCGACGGAGAGGTCGTCGAACGCACCGGCGCCAGCTTCGGGGATCTGCGGGTCTTCGGCTCCACCTGAGCGGCCCCTACGGGTCTCGGTCATTGAGTCGCGAATGACCCACCAAGGTGAAACGCTGGATTTTCTACCAGCTTCCGCCCGGCCCCCCATGAGCCCCGACATCCGCCCTCGACCCATCCAGATCACTCACCCCCGGATTCCCCGCATCCCGCACCGGGCTCTCCGCCGCCAGCGTGAGGTCCCAATCCAGGGGGTCTGCCGCCGAGGTGTCACTGTAGAGCGGATCGACGAACAGGTTTCCGTCCGCCGCGGAGATCCCCACGCCGTGGAGCTCGGTGCTCTCGTTGTCGTAGAGGTTGGACCACACCGCGGTGAACGTGCTCCCGTCGTAGGCTTCGTAGATGGCGCCACCACTGGTGCGGCCGCTGGTGCCGGTGTTCCCGACGACGTTGACGCCATCGAAGGACAGCCGCACGTCCGTGTAGATGTTGAACGCGACGCCCTCGCACACGCTCGACGCGCAGTCGTTGCCGACCACGTCGACCTGGGTGAGGGTCACCGTGTCGTTGCGGGCGAAGATGCCGGCGCCGCTCCCGGTGCCGCTGCCGTCGACGACGTTGCCGGCGAGGATCACGTTGGTGAGCGTCACGTCGGCGGACTCCAGGTACAGGGCGCCGCCGGACGCATAGGCGGCGTCCGCGACGTTGCCGGAGACGATGGTGTTCTCCAGGGTGAACAACACGTCGGTGCGCCCGTAGAACCCGCCGCCGTGGGCGAGGTTCGTCCCGCCCGTGGTGATGCGGTTGCCGGAGACCACTGAATTCCGGAGGGTGAGATCGACCCCCGCGTAGGCGGTGACGCCCGCGCCGTAGCCGTTCGTGTAGGTCGCGGTGGCGTCCACCGTGTTGTCGGTGATGCTGGCGCCGTCGAGCACGAGCACGGAGGCCGCGGCCACGTAGACGCCCGCGCCCGAGGCGTTGCCGTTCGCCCCGTTGGAGTGCTGCTCGTTCCCGTCGACGGTGAGCCCGCTCCACGCGACGTCGACCGCGTAGGCGTAGACGCCGGCGCCGTCGAGGTTGCAGGCGCCCGTGCCCGTGTAGGTCTGGGTGTTGCCCGACACGGTGACGTCCTCGAGGGCGGGGGACGCCGCGTTCACGAAGACGCCGGCGCCCTGGAGGAAGCTCGACCCGGCCACGCCTTCCTGGGTGTTGTCCGCGACGGTGACGCGCGTGAACACCGGCGCGCCCGCGCTCACGAACACGCCGCCGCCCTGCGACACCGCGGCGTGCATGATGTTGGCGCGCACCTCGAGATCCTCGAACACCGGCGCGCCGCCGGAGATCCACACGCCCGCGCCCTCGCAGCGGCCCGCCGAGGACAGGTCCTCGCACACGTTCCCGGTGATCACGAGGTCGCGCAGGGTGGGGCTCGCGTCCTGGATGTACACGCCCGCGCCCTGGGGGGCGCTGCCGTTGCGGATGGTGAACCCTTCGAGGACCGAGTCGGCGCCCTCGCCGCTGGTGAACTTCACCGCGGAGAACGCCGCCGCGGCGTCGATGATCGTGACCTCGGCGCCCTCGCGGCCGACCACGCGCGAGCCCTTCCCGCGAAAATCGAGGCCGGTCACGTAGGTGCCCGGCCCGACGCAGATGGTGGCGCCCTCGGGCGCGGAGTTGAGCGTGACCTGGATGTCGAGCTGGTCCTCGGGTACGCGCCAGCCGCCGTCGACGGCGCCGTCACAGTCGTCGTCGACGTTGTCGCAGTCGAGGTCCTCCACCCCGGGGTGCACGGCCGCGTCGGCGTCGTCGCAGTCGCCGCCGAGCTCGACGAGCCCCACCGGGAGCTCGCATGCGGTGACGGCGCCGCCCGCGGCCCCGAAACCGTCGCCGTCCACGTCGGGGTAGCCGACAGGAGCGTCGAGGGGATCGTCGTCGATGGCGCCGTCGCAGTCGTCGTCCACCGCGTTGCAGCGCTCGGCGGCTTCGGGGTGCACGGCCGCGTCAGTGTCGTCGCAGTCACCGGGCTCGTCCACCACGCCGGCGGGCGGATCGTCGCAGTCCGCTTCGGAGGCCTCGGCGAGCACGCCCCAGCCGTCCTCGTCCGCGTCGGCGTAGAAGGTGCAGAGGTCCACGTCGGTGTCGACCGCTCCGCTGTCCTCGAGGTCGGTGTCGTCGGGCTTGTCGGGGGCGCAGGCGAGCGCGAGGAGGAGGGTGAGGATGGAGGCTCCGGGGGGAGGGGCGGCCAGTGTAGCCGCGGTCCGCGCGCCCGCATCGCATTCTCCGCTGCCGCTCGCCGCCGAGCCGCCGATCCCGGTGCTACGCTTCCCCCCGATGTTCCGCGTGCCCGTCCTCCTGGCCCTCGCGAGCTGCGCGTCGCCGACCCGCGGCGACAAGCCCGACGTGCCCGACACCCACGGCGATCCCGACACCCACGGCGATCCCGACACCCACACCGCGCCCGACACCCACGGCGACAGCGCGCCCGACACCTCCGGGCCGCCCGGACGCCCCAACATCGTCGTCGTGCTCGCCGACGACCTGTCCTTCGAGTCGATGTGGGCGATGCCCGTCGTGAACGCGCGGCTGATCCCGGAGGCGGTCGACTTCCGCCGCGCCTACGTGACCGTGCCGATGTGCTGCCCCATGCGGGCGAGCTTCCTGTCGGGCGGCTGGTACCCGAAGGACACCGGCGTGCTCACGAACACCGCCCCCATCGGCGGCGCCGCCCGGTTCGCGGACACCGACACGCTCGGGACGCGGCTCCAGGGCGCCGGGTATGCCACGGCGCTGATGGGGAAGTACCTCAACGATTACGAGAACGGGGTGTCACCCAACGTCGCGCCCGGCTGGGACGCCTGGGTGGTGACCGACACGGGGGATGGCGCGTACGACCAGCGGGTCGTGATTGGATCGAGCGGGCCGCACGCCTCCACGTCGGGCACGTTCGCGGACACCGGCGGCGTGCACCTCACGTCCTACCTGTTCGACCAGGCGCTCGCGTTCGTGGACGCCAACGCGGACCGCCCGTTCTTCCTCCTCGTGACACCCAACTCTCCCCACCTGTCCGGAGCGCCGGCCACCGAGGATCTCGCGCTCTACGCCGACCTCTCGCTGCGGCCGCCCTCGTGGAGCGAGGCCGACGTGTCGGACAAGCCCGCGTGGGTGCAGGGCCGCCCGGTCATCGGCGACGCCGCCGCCGCGCTCCTCGACGGGAACGCGCGCACGATGCTCCGCAACCTCGCCTCCCTCGACCGCGAGGTGGGTGGCTTCCTCGACGCCCTCGCCGCGCGCGGGGTGCTCGACGACACCGTGTTCGTCTACACCTCCGACAACGGCTACCTCGACGGGGAGCACCGGCTCGCGCTCAAGGGCCTGCCCTACGAGGAGTCGGTGCGCGTGCCGCTCCTCGTGCGGGCGCCGGGGGTGCCGGCGCGGGTGGACACGCGGCTCGTGGCGGTGAACGTCGACCTCGCGGCCACCGTGCTCGCGCTCGCCGGGCTGCCGCCGACGGGGGAGGGGATCCCGCTCGTCGAGGCCCTCGACGACCCCGCGCTCCCGCTCCGGGACCACGTGTACCTCGACAACTACACCTCGGGGGCGCCGGTCTGGGCCGGGGTGGTCACCGACCAGTTCAAGTACGTCGAGTGGGGCTCCGGCGAGGCCGAGATCTACGACCTCTCCGCCGATCCGTTCGAGCTCGTGAGCGTGCACGCCACGCCGCCCCCGGCCGCGGACTTCGCGGCGTGGCGGATCCTGGTGGACGCCCATCGCGGCCTCGCGGTGCTCACCGAGTCGGTCCCGGACGGCGCGGTGGGGGCGCCGTACCGTGCCCAGCTCGCCCATTGGGGCGGCACCGAGCCCGTGGTCTACGCCCTCGACGGGGACCTCCCGCCGGGCCTCACGATGGGCGGCGCGGGGTTGATCCAGGGAACCCCGACGGAGGCGGGCGAGTGGGTGTTCGGCGTGTGGGCGCGCGACGCGTCGGTGTCCCCGTGGAGCGGCCGCGCGCAGTCGTACTACCGCTCCCTCCGGCTCGTGGTGGGGGCGCCGCCGCCGCTCGGGCTCGTGGAGCGCACCTCGGCGACCGAGGCCCGGCTCGTGCTGCACGCGCGCCCGGGGGTGGCCGTGCAGGTCCGCGCCACGCCCGAGCCGGTGCCCGAGGGGATGCGGCGCGTCTCCGACACGGTGGTGGCCGGGCCCGACGGGCGCGTGGTGCTCACGATCCCGGGGCTCCGCGCCGACCGCGCCTGGTACTGGGTCGCGTACCACGACGGGATCCCCGCGGGCCACGGGGAGATCCCGCCCGCGGCGCGGTGAGGGGCGCGGTCCCCACGGCAGGGCACGGTCCCCCGGCGAAGCGCGGGGTTACACCCTCCCGCCTGGAACACGCGCCCACCCAGCCGCCGCCCCCTCCCGTCGCCGGGCGCCTCGCGTCCGTCTACCGGCGGTTCGAGCCCGCGCTCGGCGCGCTCGCGTTCCTCGCCGGCTTCACCTGGGACTCGCTGACGCTCACGCGGGTCGACCGGCTCCTCGACAATTTCCTCCTGCTCGCCTACCTCGTCGGCCTCGCGGGGATGCTCGTCCTCCACCACCGCGTCGGGCTGTTTCCGGCGCGCTGGCCCCGCCTCGCGCCGCGGCGCGCATGGCTGGACTTCGCGGCGCGGTGGTGCTTCGGCGCCCTCTACAGCGCCTACGTGGTGCTGTACTTCAAGAGCGCCTCGACGGTCCCGGGCGCGCTGTTCGTGGGGCTGCTCACGGCGCTGATGCTCGTCCACGAGCTCCGGCCCGCGGGGCGGGCGCGCACCCGGGTCGCGTTCTTCTGCTTCGTCGCCTTCAGCTTCCTGCTCTTCTTCCTCCCGGTCGTGACCGGCTACCTCGGCCCCGCCGTGTTCCCCGTGGCGGCGGCGCTGGCCCTCGCCGGCGCGCTGGCGCTCGGCTGGGCGATGGAGCGCGGCGTCCGGCCCATCACCGAGATCCTGCGTCGCCACCTCGCCGCGAGCGCGGCCGTGCTCGTTCCGCTGTTCGTGCTCGACCGCCTCGAGGTGATCCCCCCGATCCCGCTCGCCCTGCTCGACCGGGGCGTCTACCACGAGGTGCGCCGCACGGACCTCGGGTTCGAGGTGTTCTACGAGCGCGCGTCGTGGCCGCCGTGGCGTCCGGAGTCGGACGTGTTCCACCTCGCCGAGGGCGCCGCCGCCCACTGCTTCAGCGCCGTGTTCGCGCCCACCGGCACGGACGTCGGCATCGTCCACGTGTGGGAGCTCCACGACGCCGCGCGGGGCTGGTCCACCACCGACCGCATCCCGTTCGCGGTCGAGGGCGGCCGGGGCGGCGGGTACCGCGGCTACACACACAAGCGCAAGCTCCAGCCCGGCGAGTGGCGTGTCCGTGTCACGACGGATCGGGGGCGCGAGCTCGGCCGGTGCCAATTCACCGCGGTGCCGGACACGGGCGGGGGGCTGTCGTTTGGGAGCCGGGTGATTCCGTAGGTCGCGCGGCAATTTCCGTCGCCGGCAAAGGGTCGAGACCAGAAACGCCCGCGATGGGGTAGAAGTCCGCCCATGCACCGCCACCACCCGTGACCGGCCCCGTCCCCTTCGATCTCGATGCCCTCCGGCAGGCCCTCGAGCAGCCCGCCACGATCGAGGTCGGCACCGTGGCGCGGGACGCCGCGGGGTGGACCTTCGACGCCGGGCCGCTGGTGCTGGAGGTGAAGAGCGGGGCGCTGGTCCCGATCCAGGTGCGCGTGGGCGAGCGGTCGGCCCCCGCCGGCTGGGTGTTCGTGGGCGAGGCCGTCGGGCGGGCGCGCTGGCCCGACGTCGCCGCGGCGCGGCGGTTCGCGGTGCGGCAGGTCCTGACCCTCGGGGCCGCGCACGACCGGATGGCGCCCGTCGCCGCCGGGGGCGATCACGTCACCGCCGTGGACCGCGCCGTGCTCCTCCAGCCCGGGTCCGGCCGCGCCGAGGGCCTCCCCCCATCGGCCTCTCCCACCGCGGTGGCCGACGCCACCTCGGCCCTGCGTGCGCGCCTCGCCCAGCTCGACGACGTCACCGGGATCGGCGCGTGGCTCCCCCAGCAGGCCCTGCTCGTGGCGAGCGGCGTGGGCTCCGAGGAGGCCGCCGCCTCCTGGCTCGACCTTCGCACCGCGGACCGCTACGGCGTCGTCCAGGCGCCGGAGATCGTGGGGGCGGGCCCGGAGGACCGCTGGCTCGGCCTCGCGCGGGACGACAGCGGCGCGTGGCTCGACGGGGGGCGCTGCCGCCGGCTCGCGGCGGCCGGGCGCGACAAGCTCGCCGGGCGGCACTTCTGGTCATTGGGCGACTTCGACTGCGAGGAAGGGCCCCCCGTCTCCGTCACCCGGACCGACGTCACCTTCACCGCGCGATCCAGCAAGGACGGCAACTCGCTCCAGATGGCGGGCGACGTGCGCCTGGTGCTGCGCGCCGATCGCCCGGTGCGGAGCTTCGCGCTCGACGTGTCGTTCGTTCGCGACGCGGTGGACGGGACGGGTGTGTTGGGCCCCATCCGGACCGAGGACGGGACGCGCGTCGACCTCCCGGTGCGCCGCGAGCCGGGCCACACCGATCATCCCGACACGATCCTCGTGGTGCTCCCCGAGACGCTCGCGGCCGGCGCGTCGACGACCCTGACGCTCCACGTGGACGACACCTGGGCGTTCGGGGTGCCCGGCCAATTCGGCAAGTCCACCTGGCTGCAATGGCCCTACCCACGCATCCAAGGGGGCCCGCCCGGCCTCTCGGGCGCCTCTTCCGTGCAGATCGGTGTACCGATCGGGAGCGACCTCGCCGTGGTGCTGCCCGGGCCCACCCGGAGCTGGGAGGCCGACGGACAGCGGTGGACCGGATGGAGCCAGGACGGCGGCCACCGGCTCGTCGCCGCGGCGGTCGGGCGCTGGGAGTCGGTCCGGGAGGCGGCGCTCCCCACCACGGATCCCACCCAGAACCAGCCCGCCGTCGAGGTGCGGATGTACGCCGACGAGAAGCGCGCCCTGCCGGGGGTGCTCGGCTTCTCCCGCACGGTCATCGCGTGGATGAACACGGTCCTCCCGCCGTTCCCCGTCGACGCGCTCACCGTGTTCCAGGTGCCGGACGACTACTTCGGGTACACCTGGATCGCGCCGTCGGGCATCGTCTCGTTACAGCAGGGGCGCATGCCGGGTTGGGTGGGGGCCCAGCTCTACGAAGGCTTGGAGCACGCGCCCGAGAGCACGTTCGCCCACGAGATTGCCCACCAGTACTGGGGGAACGCGGTCTTCCCCGCCCACTCCGACGATGCCTGGGTCTCCGAGACGTTGGCCGAGCTCTACGCGGACATCTTCTCGGGCGCGATGTGGGGGGCCCCGACCTACGAGGCGCGCCGGGATCTGCACCGCAAGCTCTGCGAGCAGGAGCTCCCCCGGTACACCAGCGTCAGCCTCGCGGCGCCGGAGGCGCGGTCGGCCGCGCTCTACGAGTGTGGCCCCTACCTCTTCGAGCACGCCCTCCGCGAGCGCATCGGCACCGACGCGCTCCTCGGGGCCCTCGACACCTTCGCGCGCACCCACGCCGGCCGACAGGTACACGGCGATGACCTCCTCGCCGCGATCCAAGCCAGCACCCCGGTCGACCTCCGCGACTTCTGGGACGCGTGGGTCCACGGCGGGTACATCCCCGCGCTCGCCGGCACGTGGACCGTCGCGGGCGACGGTTCGGTGTCCGGCACCATCACGGCGGACGTGCCGTTCGTCACCTACGACGTGCCCGTGCGCGTGGTCCGCGGCGGCAAGGCCGAGACCGTGTGGTGCAAGGTGACCGACGGGCAGGGCGCCTGGACCCTCGCCGCCGGGCCGAAGGTGGACCGCGTCGACCTCGATCCCCACGGGATGTTGCTCGCCCGCGCGCGAAAGATGCGGCGCGCGATGTAGGGAGGACGCCTCGGTAGCTCCACCCCCCGCGATCTCTCCAAGGCCTCACCCCGCCGACTCCACCGGCGCCGCCACGATCGAGCCCCTTGCCCACGTGAGCGCGTCCACGAGCGCCTCCACGTCGGTGCCGAGCGCCGGGGAGATGGCGCGCGCGCGCACCCGTACGCCCGCGAGCGAGGGGGTGTCGCTCGCGACGAGCACGTGCTGGTCGACCCCCGGGAGCGTGAGCCACCCGACCGAGGAGAACGAGCGGTGGAGCGCGCGGATGGCGAGGCGGACGTCCGCCGTGACGTTGACCACCAGCCAGCCGTCGGCGCGGAGGAGCCGCCGCACGCCGGCGAACGTGGCCTCGGACTGCGCCACGGGCTCGCCCGCGGGGGAGAAGGCGTCGAGGTAGACGAGATCGTAGATACCCGGGAGCGTGGCGAGCGTGGCGTCGGCGTGCGCCACGGTCACGGCGACGCCCTCGGGCAGCACGAACCACCGCCGGGCGGCGTCGACCACCGCGGCGTAGGGCTCCACCGCGTGTTGCGCGGCGTCGGGTGCGACGGCCTGCACGAGGCGGGGGAGGGTGCCTCCGCCGAGCCCGACGTGCAGCACCGCGCCGAGGCCGGTGGGGAGGGCGAGGCCGACCGTCGCGACGCGGGTGTAGGGGAGGAGCGGGCGGAGCGGATCGTCGAGGTCGATGGCGCTCTGGTCCTCCCACGCCTCGCCGAAGCGGAGGTGCCGGACCGAGCCGCGCTCCAGCACGCGGAGCGAGCCGCCGGGTAGCGGGGCCTCGTGCACCACGCGGTACCCGAGCCACGCGGCGGCGCGGCGGCGGACCCACGGCGGGGTCCACGCCGACCCCGCGACCTCGTCGACGAGCTCGTCGAAGATGGAGAGGGGCTCCGGGGCGCGGCGTGCCATTCCGGAAGCATAGGTCCCGCGGGAGCGCTACGGTGGGCCCGTGACGCAACCGCCGATTCGCCGCCCCGCGCTCATCGGAGCCGCCCACGTCGACCCGGCGCGCCACGCCGCCGTGGTGGAGCGGGTGCTCGCCCCCGCCTGGCACCTCGCGCCCCCCGCGCCCGACGCGCCGGGCAGCTGGGCGCCGTTTCTCCTCGCCCCCGGCACCCTCGACGAGCCGCTGCTCCGCGTCCGCGACGAGGACGGCGCCACGCGCACCCTCTCGAACGTCTGCACCCACCGCGGCATGGTGCTCGCGGCGTGCCCGGGCCGCGGCCGTCGCCTCCGGTGCGGCTACCACGGCCGCCGCTTCCGCCTCGATGGCGCGCTCGACGGCGCCCCGGGCTTCGACGGCGCCCCGGGCTTTCCCCACGCCGACGACGCCCTCCCGGTCGTGCCCGAAGCCGCCTGGGGCCCGCTCTCGTTCGTGTCGCTCGCGCCGGACGTGCCGTTCGCCGACTGGATCGCGCCCGTCCGCGCCCGCCTCGACGGCCTCTACGCCGACCCGCTCGTCTACGACCCCGCCGGGGACCGCGCCTGGGACATCGCCGCGCCGTGGGCGCTCTACCTCGACAATTACCTCGAGGGCTTCCACATCCCGTACGTGCACCGCTCCCTCGACGGCGCCCTCGCGCCCGGCGGCTACCGGATCCACTTGTCGCCGCACGGCTCGCTCCAGGTGGG
>JAKFCH010000182.1:0-2985 GCA_036676765.1 Deltaproteobacteria bacterium | reverse complement strand
GGCGGGCCCCGGGGCGCCGGTGGGGGCGGGGGCCCACGCGGAGGGGGCCCGGGCGTGTCCGTCGACCTTCCGGAGGCCCCCCAGGGGCCGGAGCGGCACCTGCTCCTCTTCGACCTCGCCACCGGCACGCCGCGGGGCGACGTGACGGTCGGCTTCGAGGCGCGGTCCGCCGCGGCGGATCCGGCCGGGCGCCGCGTCTTCGTCGGCAACGGCGGGGACGCGAGCGTGAGCGTGGTCGACGTGGCGACCCTCGCGGTCACGCGGACGCTCGACCTGGGGAGCGCGGCCGAGCACGTCGTGGTGGACGCGAAGACCGGCGATCGCTTCGTCCTCGACCGCCTCGGCGGGAGCCGGGTGTACCGCTGGCGGGCGGGCACGAAGACGGTGGACAGCTGGGAGGCCGGCCGGTGGCCGAGTGACCTGGCGGTCGACCCGGGCCGGCGCCGCCTCTGGGCCCTCGGTCACTACGACGCCACCTTGCTCGGCTGGGATCTGGACGCCGGCACGGCGCTCCCCCCGCTGCCGCTCGATCTGCCCGAGAACCACTCCGACACGCTGGGCGATCTCGACTTCGACCCCGCCGTCGGGCTCGCGGCCGTGGTGTTCCCCGAGTCGGGCGGCCTCGCGGTGCTCGACCCCGCCGCCGGACGGGTGCTGTGGGGCCGCACCGAGGCCTCGCTCGCCTCGGGCGCGAAGGCGGGGCCCGGGCACGCCTTCGTGGCGGTCGACGGGAAGCGGGACCGCCTCTACGTCGTCGCCGACCGCGGGCGCCGCGTGCTCGCGTTCGGGCTGCGCGACGGCGCGCCGATGGGGGAGCTCTCGCTCGCCGACACGCCCGCCCCGGTGGGCGCGTCCTACAACGTGAACGGCGCCTGGCTCGATCGGGCCGGCGGGCGGCTGTTCGTGGGCCCGCGGGTGGTCGAGGTCCCGGCGCTCGTGGCCGGCGCGACGCTCTCCGGGGTGGGGAAGGTGTTCTGGAGCGACGCCGAGCGCATCCTCGCGATCGCCGCCGACGACGAGCGGGAGCCCGAGCGCCTCCTGGAGCTCGACCCGACGACCTTCGCGGTCCGTGCCACGCGCCCGCTCGTCCGCACGAGCATGATGCGGCTCAACCCGACCTACGACCCGGCGTCGAAGCGGGTGTACGCCGCGGACATGGCCGAGGCGCGGGTGCTCGCGTGGGAGTGGCCGCAGCGACGTCCGTAGGGGCGCCCGTCAGTTCTCCTCCGGGATCTCCTGCACGACCACGAGCAGCGCGCCCTGCCGCACGTCCTCGCCGGTGCGGACGTGGATCTCGGTGATGGCGCCCGGGTTGCGGGAGGCGAGCCGCTCGATCTCCTTGTCGCCCTCGATGACGACGAGCGCCTGCCCGGCGTGGATGCGCTCCCCCAACGACACGAGCAGCTCCACCTCGCCGTCGAAGTTGGCGCGCACGCGGACCTGGTTGTTTCGGTTCGGCAGCATCGGGCCCTCCGCGAGGCCCGGTAATCAAGCGAGCGCCCACCCGGTAGCGCAAGCGGAAGTGACATCGCGTGAGATGTCCGTGACGAATCCCGACAACTGCCCGCTCCAACAAAAGGCCCGCTTGGGCAATGAGGGGCGGAGGTCAGGCCGGGGCGGGCGCGTGCTCCTCGTAGTTGACCACGTGGATCACGTCCAGGCCTGTCTCCCGGCTGAGTCGCTCGGGGAGGCTGGCTCCGATCCAGGGCGAGCGCCGCTCGGGGAGCGTGGAGACGACGAGGAGATCGAAGCGGCGGGTGAGCAGCAGATCGCGCACGGCGTTCATCGGGTCGGGGTCCCCCACCACGCCCTCGATCTCGGCGCCGAGCGCGCCGAGCTGCTCGACCGCGCGCTGCATCTGGACCTCGGCCCGATGCCACACCTCGGACTCCTCCCAGGTGAGGGTGCGCTCCTCCGATGTCGTCGAGGCCGGCACGAGGAGGGTGAAGCGGGTGGGCGCCTCGGCCATCATCGCCTTCACCCTCGTCGCCAACGCGGGCCAGGTCGCCGTGACGTTGGCGACGAGGAGCACCTCGCGTGGGTTCATGCGGGGCTCGGGAGCGCGGCGTGCACGCCGAGGGTCTCGAGGATGTCGACCAGCTCCGCTTCGGTCTTCGCGGTGTAGTCGTGGGAGACCGTGGCGACGATGCGCTTCGCGACCTCGGCGTCGAGCTCCGACTTCACGCGGCCGAGGAAGCGGGGCGGCGCGACGACGAGGAGGTCGCGGTAGTGGCCACGCCGGGCCAGGATCGACGCGCGCCGGGCGACCTCGCGGGCGAAGGCCCGGAGCTCGTTGTCGTGCGGATCGGGCGGCTCCATGCCTCCCTGCGACGTGATCCCGCGCTCGCGCGCCTCACGCGTGGCGTCGGTGTTCCCCCCGGGCTTGTCGCTCTTGAGCTCGGTCCCCTTGCTCCGGCTCTCCGGGTGCTTCAGGGACTCGAGCCGCTCCAGCTGCCCGCCGTGGACGTGGAAGAGCCGCGCACGGCTCGCGTTCGCGACGATGACGAGGATGTCCTTCATTTCTCCCCCAGCGACGAGTGCACCTTCCTGGACGGGCCCGGCGTGCGGCTAGGCCGGCGTACGGCGCTGGATGACATTGATGAGGAGCACGACCACCGCGGCCAGGAGCAACAGGTGGATGAAGCCGCCCATGGTGTTGGCGGTGATGAGGCCGAGGGCCCAGAGAACGAGTAGAACGACGAACAGGGTCCAGAGCACGTGGGCCTCCGTGTCGGAGGTCGATGCGGGCCCCGACACCGGGAGCATAGGGGCGTGCCCCGGCCAGTCAACTGGCCGACACCCGCTCCGCGGTGGGGGCCGACGTGTGCTCCCAAAACGTGACACGGCGGCCCGAGGGCCGCCGTGAAGGTGTCTGGAGGGGTTCAGCCTACCAGCGGCTGCGCCCGCCGCCGCCGCCGTCCCCACCGCGACCGCCGCCGCCACCGCCGCCGCCGTCACGACCGCCGCCGCCGAAGCCGCCACGAC
>JAKFCH010000181.1:0-49197 GCA_036676765.1 Deltaproteobacteria bacterium | reverse complement strand
ATCCTCCTGCTCCAGGGGTTGGTGCTCGGAGGGGGCCTGGGCCTCTTTCTCCTCTTCATCATGGCGGTGCTCCTGTTGATCCGAGGACTCACGTGAAGGTCGCTCGCGCCGTCGCCTCCCTCGTGGTCCTCGGGCTGGCCGGCGCGGCCGTCGCCGCGCTCCCGACGCGGGAGACCATCGTCCAGCCCGCGCCCGCCCTGGCGAGCGTGGCGCCGCCGCCGACGGCCCGGTACCGCACGGTCACCCACACGATCGAGAGGGGCGACACCGCCGGCTCCGTGCTCCGCTCGCTCGGCGCGCCCGCGGAGGAGCTGCTCGCGGCGGCGTCCTCCTCGCTCAACAGCCTCTCGATCGGCGACCGCATCCACCTCGACTTCGAGGACGGCGATCCGCGCCCGTGGCGCCTGCGCCTCGATCGCGACGATCCCGAGATCGTGGAGCTGTCCTGGAACGGCGACCGGTACGTCTCGGGCTCCCGCCCGATCCCGTTCACCGTCGAGTCCGGCGCGCGCACCCTCACCGTCCGCTCCAGCCTCTGGGAGGCCGCCGCCGACGCGGGCCTGCGCCCCCCGCAGATCATGGAGCTCGCGAAGATCTTCGAGTACGACATCGACTTCAACACCGAGCTCGTGAAGGGCGCCACCATCACCGCGGTGGGGGACACCCTCACCGACGATCTCGGCAACAAGCGCTTCGGCGGCATCCGCGCGGCGGTGCTCACCAACGGCAAGAAGGCCTGGACGGCGATCCGCTACGTCCTGAAGGACGGCTCGATCGGCTGGTTTGCGCCGGACGGCACCGGGCGCCGCCGGCCCTTCCTGCGCTCGCCGCTCGAGTTCTCGCGCGTCACGTCGAACTTCACCCTCTCGCGCTACCACCCCGTCCTGAAGAGGAGCCGGCCCCACCTCGGGGTCGACTTCGGCGCGCCCACCGGCACGCCGGTGCGCGCGGTGGCCGACGGCGTCGTCACCACCGCGGGGCGGCACGGCGGCCACGGCAACTTCGTCCAGCTCGATCACGACGGGCCCTACGCCACCAGCTACTCGCACCTCTCGTCGATCCTCGTGAAGAAGGGGCAGTCCGTCCGCCAGGGGGATCTCGTCGGCAAGGTCGGCTCGACCGGCATGTCCACCGGGCCCCACCTGCACTACCAGTTCTTCGTGAACGGGCAGTACAGGAACCCGCTGACGGTCGACCTCCCGATGACCGGCTCGCTCCCCGACGCCGAGCGGGAGGCGTTCTTCGCGCAGCGCGACCTCGTGTTGCCCCTGCTCACCGCGCCCGCGGTCGACGCCACCGCGGTCGCGTCCGGCGGGTCCGAGCCCGCGGCAGCGGACGTCGTGACCGGCGCCGCCGAGGGGAGCCCGGTCCCGGTCGACGCGCCGGAATGACCGTCCCGGCGCCCCGCCTTCCGGCGGCGTGGTGAGCCGGTGGTGACCCGGTGGTGAGCCCCCTCCTCGTCCTCGGTGCGGCCCTCGCCGCCATGCCCGTCCCGGCGCCGGCCGCCCCGCCGCCCGTCGCGTCCGTCGGCGAGCTCTGGGTCGAGCTCCGCACCCCCGCCGATCGCGCCGCGGCACGGGCCGCCGGCCTCGGGTGGGCCGAGGGCCAGGACGGCTACTGGTACCGGCTCGCGGGCACGCCCACGATGGCCGAGGCCGCGGGCCTCCCGTGGCGGTCGGTCGCGCGCGCCGCCCCATCTGCGTGGCGCCCCTCCCCCGAGGAGGTGGCCGCGCGGCTCGGGGCGCTCGTCGGCGGCGGGGCGGCGCTCGTGCAGCTCGGCGAGGCCGTCTCCGGCGAGCCCATCCTCGCGCTCCGCATCGGCGACGGCGCCCGGGCGCTCCGGGTCCTCGGCGGCCACCACGGGGACGAGGGCTCGAGCGTGGAGGTCGCGCTCGCCGTCGCGGAGGCGCTCGTGTCGGGCATCCGGGAGGGGCGCGCGGCGCTGCCGCCCGACACCGAGGTGTGGGTGGTCCCGGCCGTGAACCCCGACGGCTTGCGCGCGGGCACCCGCACGAACGACAACGGCGTGGACCTGAACCGCAACTACGGCTGGGAGTGGTCGGCGAGCGAGCCGTTCGCCGGCGCCGCCCCCTTCTCCGAGCCCGAGACCCGCGCCGTCCGCGCCCTCGCCCGCGCACGGAGCTTCGATGCCGGCCTCTCCCTGCACAGCGGCGCCAAGAACCTGGGCTGGGTGTGGAACTGGACCGCCGACGAACGCCCCCTCGAGGAGCCCCTCCTCGTCGCGCTCGCCGAGGGCTACGCCGCGGACTGCGGCGCGCCGGACTTCTGGCTCACCAACGGCGCGGACTGGTACGTGACGCACGGCGACAGCACCGATTGGGCGTACGGCGCGTGGGGCGCCTACGACTTCACGCTCGAGCTCACCGTGGACAAGTCGCCGCCCCTCGCCGAAGTGCCCGGGTACACGGACTGGCACCTCGACGCCATCCTCGCGTGGCTGGCGCGGCCCGCCGATCGGTACGGCCGCGTGGTCGACGACACCACCGGCGAGCCCCTCCCCGCGCGCGTGACCGGCCCCGACGCCGCGCCGCTCTGGGCCGCCGACGGCGCGGTCGCCCGTTGGGCGGAGGGCGCCGCGTCCTGGTCCGTCGACGCCCCGGGGTACGCCGCCGCGCCGCTCGTCGAAGGCGGCGAGACCCGCCTCGCCCCCACCTCCCTGCTCGACGTCCTCCCCTCCCCGCGCCTGCTCTCGCGCGGGGGTGGCCCCGTCGCGGTCACCCTCCCGGGGACCACCGGCGGGCCCCTCACCCTCCTCCAGCCCGGGGAGGCTGTGGTCGAGCTCTCGCCGGACGGCGCGGGCACCTGGATCGTCGATCCCACCCACCTCGCGCCCGGCGCCTGGACCCTCGCGACCGACGCGGGCGTCGTGCCGCGCGGGCTCTTCGTCGGCGAGGTGGACGACCGCGTCGTGATCGACGCCGCCACCCTCGACGGCGGCGTGCTCACCGTGTCCGGCGCGGGCTTCGGCGTCGGCGCGGAGGCGTGGTCGTTCGGGGGCGCGGCGCGGGCACCCCACGCGCTGGCGCGCCTCGCCGAGGCCGAAGGCACCGTGACCTTCGCCCTCCCCTCCGCCGACGACGACGTGCTGGTGTGGACCAACGGGGCCTGGCTCTCCATCGTGGACGTGCAGGAGGACCCGACGGTCGACCCCACGCCGCCCGAGCAACGGGACACCGACCTCCCCGTCGTCCCCGTCGATCCGCGCCTCACGGCCGTCGGCGCCTGCGCGACCGGCACCGGCGGCGCGTGGCTGTTCGTGCTCGCGGTCCCGGCCGTGCTGGGACGGCGCCGCCTCGGAGCGCCGGGCCGCCCCAGAGCGTCGGGAAGCCTCAAAGCGCCGGGGAGCCTCAGAGCGCCAGGGAGCCTCAGAGCGCCGGGAAGATCGCCCCGAAGAACACCAGCGTAGCCGCGAGCGCCGCCAGCGCGCCGAGGCAGCCGCAGCCCGCCGGCGCCACCATGCGCGCGCCCGCGCCCTTGGCCACGAAGTGGGTCACCAGCGCGCCGAGCGCACCCGCGGCGCCGAAGCCCATCGGCCCGGCCGCGAAGGTGGCCGCCTGCACGCCGGCGGTCTCGGAGCCGTAGGCCGCGATCGCCACGCTCGCGCCGCCGCCACAGAGGAACAGGAGCCCGAGCGCGAGCCACGCGATCGGCATGCCCCAACCGGGCTTCTCTTCTTCCACGCGCGCTCCTGTGGGCCCCTTCGGAGCCGCTGGTTCAGATGAGACCGTGCCGCTTGCGAACTTCCTTCAACGCGCGGGCGAGGGCATCCGGGCGGTCCACCGAGTGCTCGGGGATGTTCTTGATGCGCTCCTCGGCCTCGGCGCGGAGGGCGCGCTCGTCGACGTCGTACGCCTTCATCGTGTCGAGGATCTTCTTGTAGATCACGCTGTCGTCCGAGTAGACCTCGTCGATGAAGTTCGAGATCATGAAGTTCTCGACGAACTGGCGCGCGAGGTAACGATCCACGTCGTCACCGGTGGGGTGGCCCCAGCGGTCGGCCACCTCGCTGCGGGACTTGCCGTACTGGTCGTACGGGATGGCGCGGCGCTCCATGTCCTCGCGGACGGCCTCGCGCAGGTCCTGGTCGCGACGGAGGTACATCTCCATGACCGCGACGAGATCCTGGGCGGCCTCGGCCTTGTTCTCGGGCGCCAGCTCGAGGTCGCCCTCGTTGGAGAGCCGCTCGAGGACGGCGGTGGCGATCGTGGGAATGCGGGCTCGGTACAGCTTCATGGGACACCTTCGAAGGTGGAACCCCCGGAGGGTGGGCTCCCTTCGCCCGAATCCGAGCGAGGTCGTGGGCGAGACGAGCCGAGTTCCGTCGGCGGGGAGCCCCCTTTGGACGGGTCCGAAAGAGGAGCGCCGGTATATCAGAACGGCGATCCCGGGTCCAGCGCCCGCGTCGTCACGACAACTCCTTCCACGCGCGCTGCATCGCTTCGAGGTCCAACGGCATGACGGTCACGCCGCGAGGCAGATCGCCGATCATGTCCGCGCGCGGCACGAACCCCTCCGAGATCTTGTCGCGCATGAAGGCGGCGTAGACCTCGTCCGGGTCGCCCCGGTAGGGGTACACGTGGCGGTCGACGATGCGGGTGCCGTAGGGGCGCCCGAACACAGCCTCCTTCCGCTCGAAGAAGCAGGCATACCCCTTCAGGAGGTAGTCGAAGTCCATGGACATGGCTCCCGACGGACCGACGCCCCCGCGGTGCCGTTCGCCGGCGGGCTCCCCGGTCGCGACGCCGGGGCCCTCGACACGGGCTGGCAGGGGGATCTCGCGGGTGGGCTCCTCCACCATGTCCGCGAACGGATCGCCGCCGAACGAGAACTCGGGGCCGGACGACGAGGGCGTCGTGAACGGGTCGGGACCCGGACGCGACACGAAGGGATCCGTGCCCGAGAAGGTGAACGCGTCGGTCACGGCGCCGTGGGGGGTCGTGGGGTCGCGCAGGTCGTCGGGGACGGGGAATTCGTCGAAGCCGGTGAAGCCGGCGAAGGGGTCGCCTCCCCGGATGGTCACGGGGCTGTCGGTCATCACGTCCTCGATGCGGGGCGGCGCGGCGCGGGCGGGGATCGGCGCGGGCGCGGGGGCGGGCGCCCCCCAGTCCTGCGTGTCCTCCTCGTCGTCCTCCACCGACATCTCGAAGGCCATCGCCGGGGGGGGCGCCCGGGTCTCCGGTGGCCGCCCAACCTCTCCGCGCCCGTCGTCCCCCGCGCCGGGCAGGTAGAAGCCCGAGAACGGGAGCAGCTCCTCGGCCATGGCCCCCTCGCCGTCGTCGACGTCGAACTCGAAGCGCGGCTGGACCGGGAACGCGCCCGGCCCCTCGAACGATTGCTCGTCGAGGTTCAACGTGACCGGCACTTCCTCGGAGCCTTCGTCGGCCTCGGCGAGCTCCCAGCCGCCGGCCTCCTCGCCGCTGTTGGGGTCGACCCCGGCGGACACCGCCTGGACCGGTGGCGCCACGGAGTCGGCCATCGGCATGGGGTTCTGCGTGAGGGGGGGCTCGGTGCGCTCCCCCTCGCGGTCCAGCATGTCGCGCCACTCGGCCGTGGTCAGGTGGAGGGCCTCGTAGCCGCCCGCAACGCCGGGGATGCGCACCACCGCGAGCACGCCGCCGTCGAACTCGAACACGCGCAGCACGTCGAGCGAGCGGAGCCCCCGGGGATCCCCTCCCGCGGGGCCGTCGGCCGCCGTCGCGAGGCCGCGCCGCACGCGGGCCTCCTGCACCGCGGACTCGCCGGCGGCGTCGATGGCGAGACCGTCCCCGCACAGCCACCCGCCGACCTGTCGGAGCCGCACCGGGGAGTCGTCACTGGCGCCGCGGTTCTGGACCGGCGCCCCCGCGATCCAGCGCTTGGCGGCCTCCACGGCGGGGCCCCCGAGACGGGTGGTGCCGCCGTCCGTGCCGCCGGTGATGGCGCCGAAGGTGAACGACACCGGCGCGCCGGGGAGCCGCCGCCGCGCCGCGATGGCGAAGCGGAGGCCGTCCACGGCGTCCACGAACACCGCCACGCCCGCGCCCCCCACGTCCCCGACGACGGCCCCGTCCGCCGTGCGGACGAGGTCCTCCCACCCGGCCTCCGCGGCCTCGGTGCTCCCGGCCTCCGAGCGGAGGCGCCCGAGCCCCACGGCGACCACGGCGCCGCGCGCCGGCCCGCCCCGCGGCACCACGAAGGCACGTTGGGGCGGCGCGACGACCACGTCGGCGATCCGGCTGAGGATGTCCCACGAACGCAGGGCCGCGAGGACCTCGAGCATCACGCTCGCCACGGCGAGGCCCCCGGCGGGCGTGAGCAACGCGGCGGCGCGCGCGGGGTCCACCTTCGCCTTCTGGAGCGCCGCGACGTCGACGAAGCGGGAGAGGGTCGGGAGGAGCGCCGCCAGCCCGTCGGGATCGAGCAGGAGCGCGGCGGCCGCGGTGTCCACGCCCGCGTCGAGGCGGGCGGGCCCGAGGGCGCGCAGGATCAACGTGGCGTCATCCGCGGTCGACTTGCCGGCCGCGCGGCGCTCCGCCACGCCGCGCACGGCGAGGGTGACGGCCACCTCGAGCATCTCCACCGTGCCGGGCGGGAGCGGCACGTCGAGCACGGCGGCGACCCGGGGCCAGGTGGTGGCGCGATCGAGGGAGCCGCGCCCATACAGCGGCAGGAGGCGGGAGCGGGCGATGGCCCAGGCGAGGGCGGGCACACGCACCGTCTCCGACGCGCGCGCACACGCCGCCGAGAGGCGCGCCTGGACGCCGGCCGCCACCCGCCGCAACGCCTCGCCACCCGCGTCCGGCGCCCCCTGGTGGAGGGCCGCGAGCGCCGGCTCCGCCTGCGCGGCCACCGAGCCGCGGGCCACCTCCAGGAGCGGCACCACCGCGGCCCCCGGTGAATGCCGGGCGCCCTCGACGATCAAGCGCGCGAGCACCACCACGAGGGGATCCTCGGCCAACCGCCGCTCGGCGTCCGCGGAGGGGGGCAGCCGCGCCTCGGAGGCCAGGGCGGCGCCGAGGCCCGCGAGGGGGGCCTTCAAGGCGTCGGAGGCCCCGGACCACACGTGCGGACCGCGCGCGTCGAACACCACGGCCGGGAGCCCGTCGGCCAGCTCGGGCACGGCACGGAGGGCCTCCCGCTCCACGGAGCCCCCGAACGCGAGGAAGCGGCTGGCCTGAAGCAGTCCGGCGAGTTCGTCGAGCGTCATGGGCGAGGCATCCTCCCCTACATGCTACCAGCCCCGACGACCTCGGCACGGAGCCGCGCGAGCTCATCCGCCGGGAGGTCGGCGGGGAGGAGCAGGAACGGCAGGCTGGAGGCGAGGTCCACCGGTCGGTCCTCGACGCGGCGCCCGTCGCGCAAGTGAAGCGCGCGAGCGTCGGCGGCAACGTCGTCGGACGCCACCGGCATGTCGAGCGGCGGAGCGGGCGCCCGGCCCGTGTGTTGCAGCGAGCCGACGATGTGCTGGGCCTGCGTGAGGACGCGCCCGCCCATCCACGTGGTGCGCACCTCTCGCGACCAGTCGAAGGTGTGGGAGAGGAGCCGGGTCTCCCCCTCGCCGAGCTTCACCCGCCCCTCGGCGCGCCCGGTGACGGCGACGTAGCCCCCCTGCCCGTCGAGCGTGCCGGTGTAGGTCCAGGCGCCGTTCGTCGGCGCCCACGACGCCTCGAGGCGCGTGCGCACCTTCGGCCCACCCTCCACCCAGGTGGGCCACGAGGTGATGAACGGCGCGGCGGCCTCCGCCCGGGACCCGGGCAGGTGGGGCGAGAGGGTCGGCCACAACACGTCGAGGACCTCGAGCGCGCCGGCGCTGCCGGTCCACGGGGAGGTGCCGGTCACGGCGAGCACCTGCCCGTCGGGGAAGGACCGGAGCTCGACCAGGGCGCCGTCGACGGGCACGGGGACGGGCATGGCCGAAGCACCCTCCCGCGACACGGAGCCCGACATCCCGTCGAGCCGCACGAGATGGCCGAACGAGCCATCCCGGAACGTGCGCGTGTAGGACCACCCCACGTCACCCTCGACGTGCCAGCGGAACGGCGCCACGTCGAGGCCCTCGGTGCGCACGTCCATGTCGAGGACGAGGCGGTAGATGTCGGCC
This sequence comes from Deltaproteobacteria bacterium, assembly GCA_036676765.1. GTDB lineage: Bacteria > Myxococcota_A > UBA796 > UBA796 > SXON01 > CAJBVW01. The sequence goes on along the minus strand of JAKFCH010000181.1, from coordinate 41,096 downwards.
TCCACCTCGTCCCTGCGCGAGAGGGACTCCTTGGGGAGGCAGCCGACCAGCAGGGCTCCCGCGGCGAGCAGGGCCAGCGCCGCGCGGCCGACGACCCGCGCGCACGACGGCGCGGTCACGCGTCGCGCAGGGTCTTGAGCCCGGGCTCGTCGATCAGGATCACGCGCTTGCCCTCGGTCTGGATGAGGTTGTCCTTGCGCAGATCGAGGATTGCGAAGCTCACGGTCTCGCGGGTCGCGCCGATGAGGCTCGCGATCTCCTTGTGGGTGAGCTTCAGGTTGATGATGACCCCGCGGCTGTCGCGCACGCCGAAGGTCTGGGCGAGCTCGATGAACAGGCTCGCCAGCCGGGCGTGGGCGCTGCGGAACAGCAGGTTCTCGACCCGGTTCTCCAGGCGCTGCCGACGCTCCCCGACCAGGCGCATCATCCGCATGGCGAGCATCGGCGTGCGCATCAGGAGGCGGTTGAAGTCCTCCTTGCCGATCCCCAGGAGCAGGCAATCTTCGTATGCCTCCGCCACAGTATCGTGGGGTTGCTCACTGATTACGGCAAGCTCGCCGAAGAGGTTGTCCCGCGTGAAGAAGTGGAGGGTCAGCTCCCGGCCCTCGTCCGAAACCTTCGACAGCTTCACGATCCCCGTGCGTACGAGGTAGATCGTCGACGCGTTGTCCCCCGGCTCCCAGATGAGCTGACGACGGCGAACCTCGATGTTCTCGGACATCTGGTCGAGCGTTTCGAGCTCGCGTTCGGGTAGCTCTGCCAAGAGAGGGTTCTGACGGATGAACCACGCTTTGGTCTTCAACATCTTGCGGTGGCCTCGTCCGCGGGGGGTCGACGAATGCAACCACGTAGCACGGCGACCCTCTTGTCGAGACGCGGCCCCCGGGCCAGCCCCGCGCCACGCGCGATCGTACTCAGCGCCGGAGCATCCTCGCGGATGGGACGTCCCAAGGGTCTGCTCCTCCTGGACGGGGTGCCGCTGCTCCGCGCGCACGTCGACGCGTTCCTCGCCGCGGGGCTCCCCGTGACCGTCGTGCTCGGGAACGAGGTGCGCGCCCACGTGGCCGTGCTGCCGAGCGGCGTCCGCGTCGTCGTCAACTTGAAATGGCGCACCACCGAGATGGCCGACTCCGCGGCGATTGCGCTCGAGGGCCTCGGGGATGCCCTCCTCACCCCCGTCGACGTGCCCCCGGCCCGACCCGGGACGATCGCGCGCCTCCTCGCGACGGAGGGCCCGGCGATCCCGACGTGGCGCGGCCTTCCGGGCCATCCGGTCCGGCTCTGCGCGCCCCATCCGCGGGTGCGCCTGGAGGACCGCATGGCGGGCGCCACCCGGGTGCCCGTCGACGACCCGGACTGCGTCCGCAACCTCAATCGGCCGGAAGAGTGGGCGGCCTGGCTGGCGGAGCGGGCACGGTAGGAGGAGGGTCCACCGCCACCCGGAGGCCCCCCGATCCCAAAAAGAGAAACACCCACGATGCCGCTGACATGCGCATCGTGGGGGTCATGCGTGGGATAGCCCGAACGCGACCGCGCGGCAAGTGCTTTCAGTGTCCGCGATCGGCCGTCCGCCCCTCGCCCAGCCGTTGCAGCACCACCAGCGCCCGCCGCCCCTCCGGGTCGGTCAGCCACGCCGAGACCGCCAGCCCCGCGCTCGCCACCCGGTCGCGGAGCTCCTCGCGCGTCCACGTCCCGACGCGCCCGGTCACGAGCGGACGCGCGGGATCGAGCACGATCCGGAGCCCGCCGCCCCCCACGCTCGTCGCGGCGATCGGCCGGAGCCGGGTCTCCACGCGGCGCCGGGCCGGATCCCACTCCGCCTCGAAGGTGAACCGGTCGGGGTCGAAGTCCGTGCCGATCCGCGCGTTGATCACGCGCAGCGCGTTCCGATGGAATTCGGCGGCGAGCCCCTCGGCGTCGTCGCAGGCGCGGAGGAGCCCGGTCGGATCCTGGCCGAGGTCGACCCCGAGGACCAGCGCGTCGTCCGGCTCGAGGCGCACCGCGAGGCGACCGAGGAGCCGGGGGAGCACGGCGGGATCGAGCCCGTCGGGCCCCCCGCCCGAGAGGATGAGCAGGCGCGCGCCGCCCCGCCCGAGCCGCCACGCCGGGCCGAAGCAGTCGTCGACGGAGCCCCGCACGTCGAGGCGCGGGTAGTCGGCGGCGAGCCTACGGACCGAGGCCACGAGCCGCGCGGGCTCGACGTCGTGGAGCGCGCACCGCGCGCCGGTGGCCCCGTCCAGCATCGCCTCGACGAGCACCCGGACGTTCCGACTCGCCACGAGCGCGAGATCGGCCACCTCGCGGGGCTCGAAGAGCGCCACGAGCATGGAGGCGTGCGCGGCGTAGAGCGCGCGCTCGGTGCGCCACGGGTACGGATCCGCGAGGCCCGAGCGGGTGCGGTGGATCCGCGCGCCCTCCGGGTCCCAGAACCAGCGGGGAGGGATCGTGGGCCGCGGGCCGGTGAGGGAGCGGCGGAGGGCCTCCGCGGCATCCCGCTCGGAGGTGGAGAACGTGCGTCCGATCATCCACCTTGAGATAGGGGCGCCGGACCCCTCGGAAACCACGATCCCGACTGGATTCGTCCGGAGCGGTCCCGAAGCGTCACCCCAGCAGCGCCCGGATGGCCGCCCGGGGGTCGGGGGCACGCCAGATGCCGCCGATGACCGCCCACCCGTGCACGCCCGTCGCGCGCACGGCGGGGAGGGTCTCCGGCGTGATGCCGCCGATCGCGACCACCGGCACCGGCGAGAGGCGCACGGCCTCCGCCAGCGCCGACGTGCCCCGCGGCGTCCACTTCGTCTCCTTGGACAGGGTGCCGAACACCGGCCCGAAGCCGATGTAGGCCGCCCGCCCCGGAGCGCTCGCGTGCGCCGACGTGTGGGTCGACCGGCCGAAGGGGATCGTCGGATCGACGCCGTCGTCCTGCCCGACGTGGACGGGGAGGCCCAGAGCTGCGGCGACCTCCACCGAGTCGTTCACGATCACCGGGATGGGGAGCCCCCGGCACGCCTCGGCGAGCGCGAGGAGCCGGTCGCGCGGCCATCCCTTGCACCGGAGCTGCACGGCGGCGGCCCCCTCCTCCGCGAGCATCCGGGCCTGCGCGAGCGGATCGCCGAGGGTGGGGTCGACGATGCCGTAGAGGCCCGGCGGGAGCGTGAACGTGGCCATCGGGCGCCGCCTATCTCGCCGGCCCCCCGGCGTGTTGATGGGGTGCACGTTCAGTCGGGCTCGACCTCGAGGAGCACGACCGTCCGCTCGGCGCGGCTCTCGAGGTCGACGAGCGTCGGCACCACGTAGGTCCCGACCGCGCGTACGCCGTCACGCGGCGCGAACGCCCGGCCCGGCTCGGCCATGAGCACCCGGCGGGTCCGGGCGAGCCGATGGAGCCACGCCAGCAGCCGCGCGGAGAGGTCGCGCTCGTAGCAGAGGTCCCCCACGATCACGAGGTCGGCCTCGATCTGGGAGTCCAGCAGATCGCCCTGGAGCACCTCGATCGCGACGCCGTTCTCCGCCGCGTTGAGCCGCGCCGCCGCGAGCGCCATCGGGTCGACGTCGTTGGCCACGGCCCGCGCGCCCGCCCGCGCCGCCGCGATCGAGGCGAGACCCCCGCCCGCGCCCACGTCCAGCACGCGCCGCCCCGCGACCTGCTCGGGGTGGTCCAGGAACCAGCGCGCCAGCGCCTGGCTCCCCGGCCACGCGAACGCCCAGAACGGCGGCTCCAGGCCAGTCTTTCCGAGGGCATCCTCCGTGGCCTGCCAGAGCGGCGTCACCTCGTCCGCGAGGTACAGACGCACGTCGGGCACGAGCGGGGGCGACTGGAGCCGGGTGTGCGCGCGGATGAACGCCTCGGGGTCGGCGATCGTGGGACCTCCAAGCACCGCGCCACCCGACACCGTGTCACTCGACACGGAAGGCCCGGAGCGCGAGCGGCATCGTCACCGTACGGGCGGCGTCCTCCGGCCAGAGCGCGGCGAGGCGGGGCGCGATGTCGCCGAGCACGTCGCCGCCCTGGGCGCGGAGTGCGGTCGTCGCCGACCAGGTACCGAAGTAGGCGAGCAGCTCGGCGCGGGTCCACGCGACGGTGATCACGAACGCGGGCGTCGGGATCTCCGCGAACGGCACCTCCACCGTGCGGTAGCCCGCGTGGAGCAGGCGGTTGCGCGGCGACCAGTGCGGTTCGAGCGCGGGCATCAGCGCCTCCGCGAGGAGCGCGTCGATGTCGGGCGCGATCGTCAGCCACGCGTAGCCGAAGGCCGCGAACACGCCCCCGGGGCGAAGCGTGGCCCGCACCCGCGACCAGAACGGCTCGCCGGCGAACCAGTGGAGCGCCTGCGCGGTCACGACGAGGTCGGCGGGCCCGGCGACGTCGCGCACGTCGAGCGACTCGGCGGGCTGGGTCAGCGTCGTCAGCCGCGGGTGCGCGGGGATGGTGGCGAGCAGCTCCGCGCTGTGGTCGGTGGCGACGACGCGGTCGAAGCGCGTCGAGAGCGCGAGCGCGGCCTGCCCGGCGCCCGTGGCGACGTCGACGGCGAGCGAGCGGGCCGGCGCGGCGGCCGCGAGCCAGTCGAACAGCGCGTCCGGGTAGGTGGGCCGGTGGCGCGCGTAGGCGGCGGCGTGCTGCCCGAAGGAGGCCGCGTGGTCGTAGCCGGGAGCGTGGGTCGGCGGGCGCTCGGCGCCCGACATCAGGACCTCACCACCTGGAAGGGCCCGAACGACTGGCACCCCGCCATGATCTCGATGCGGTTGACGTTGATGTGCGCGGGCCGGGTCACCGCCCACCACACCGTGTCGGCGATGTCGTCGGGCCGGATCGGCTCCACGCCTTCGTAGACCTTCGCGGCCATGTCGGCATCGCCCTTGAAGCGCACCACGGAGAACTCGGTCTCCGCGAGCCCCGGCTCGATGTCGGTCACCCGGATCCCCTTCGTGACGAGGTCGGCCCGGAGGTTGAGCGCGAGCTGGGCGACGAACGCCTTCGTGGCGCCGTACACGTTGCCGCCCGGGTAGGGGTAGCTCCCCGCCACCGACCCGATGGTGACGACGTGCCCGCCCCCCGCCGCGACCATCTGCGGCAGGAACGCGCGCACGGTGTACATCAGGCCCTTCACGTTGGTGTCGACCATCGTGTCCCAGTCGTCGAGGTCGGCGCGGTCGGCCGGCCCGAGCCCGAGGGCCAGGCCCGCGTTGGCCACGAGCACCCGCACGGGCCCGAATTCCGCGGGCAGCCCCTCGGCGGCGGCGGTCACGGCCGCGCGGTCCCGCACGTCGAGCACCAGCGGAAAAACCGCCTCCCCGAGCTCCGCGCGCAGCGCATCGAGCCGATCGCCACGCCGCCCGGTCGCGACGACCCGCCACCCCTCCGCGACGAACCGCCGGGTGATGGCCTCCCCGAAGCCGGCGGTGGCGCCGGTCACGAACGCGGTGGGTCCCATGGGTACAACCTCCGAGCGGGCCCGTCTAACCCAAGGGCGGCCCGGCGGCGGGGCCGCCGTCGCCCCTCCTGCGGGCTCGCGCGTTCGCGCTCGGCTGGCGGGCTCCGCCGCTCTCGCGGCGGAGCGGCCGAGCCGGCCGGCTGGAAAGCCGGCCGCCCTTCGGAGGGGCTGCCGCTTCGGAAGCGGACCCACCGATACATCGATACATCGATACATCGATACATCGATACATCGACACATCATCGATACATCGCCGTGTGTTGGTCCGTCGATGCCGCCGCGTTAGCCGGGCCGCCATGCGCGTCGATGCCGTCATCTTCGACATGGATGGGGTCCTCGTGGACTCCGAGCCCCTCTGGCATGTCGCCGAGATCGAGGCGTTCGGGGCCGTGGGGGTCCTGCTCACCGAGGCGGATTGCCTGCGGACCACGGGCCTGCGGGTCGATGCGGTCGTCGAGTATTGGTACGCGCGGCATCCGTGGGCCGCGCCCGCGCGTGAGGCCGTGGGGGCGGACATCGTGGCGCGGGTGGGGCGGCTCCTGGGAAAGCGGGCGGCGCCGAAGGCCGGCGCGGTCGAGGCGGTGGGGTTCCTGCGGGGTTTGGGGTTGCCGCTCGCGGTCGCGTCGTCGTCGCCGCGCGTGCTCATCGAGGTGGTGCTCGGGCGGCTCGGGATCGCCGACGCCTTCGCGGTCGTGTGCTCCGCGGAAGGCGAGCCCTTCGGGAAGCCCCACCCCAGCGTGTATCTCACCACCGCCGCCGCGCTCGGGGTCGACCCGCGCTCGTGCGTGGCGATCGAGGACTCGGGCAACGGCATCCGCGCCGCGGTGGCCGCCGGCATGTACACGATCGCGGTGCCGGACCAACCCGTCGCACCCGAGGCGCTCGCCCTCGCCCGGGTGGTGCTGCCGTCCCTGGAGGCGCTGCCCGCGCGGTGGCACGAGATCGTCGGGTCCGGCTGATCCCTGCGCTCCCGTTCGATCTTGGCGGTTCGCCCGACACCTGAGCGCCCCCTTCGGGTGGACGGAAACGGTACCAGACGCTATCCGAACCACCTTCCGGTAAACCACACGCCCGACCAGCAGCAAATGGCGCTTCCCACGCCCCAGGAGCTCGCGACGAGCGTGTTGAGTGCCGACTCGGGCGCGAACCCGGACGTGCTCGTGGTCTGCAACCGGTTGATCCGGGCGCTGGCCGTCGAGCTCGCGGCGTGGATCGGGGAGGACGGCTTCGTCGCGCTGTTGCGACGCGCTGTCAACGCGGAGACACCAGGCCACGCCTGCCTCGCCGACGCGAGCGTGGTGACCGATGCCGACGGGAAGAGCGGCGTCCACATCCAACTCTCGGCGGGCACCTCCGACGTGGCGTCGGTGCACGCCGCGCTCGGGGCCGTCCTCGCGAAGTTCATCGAGTTGTTCGGCCGCTTCGTCGGCGTGGAGATGGCGACCCGCCTCACGATGCGCGCGTGGCACGAACACCTGCCGGCGGTCGACCCGCCTGGACGAGGCACCCGATGAAGTCGAAGGCCCGAGTGAAGATCGACCTGCTCCCCACCGGAGTGCCGGGGCTCGACCGCATCCTGGGCGGTGGGATCCCCGAGTTCTCCTTCAACCTCCTCGCGGGCGGCGTGGGCACCGGAAAGACGACGCTCGCGCAGCAGATCGCGTTCGCCAACGCCACGCCCGAGCGCCCGGCGCTGTTCTTCACGGTGCTGGGCGAGCCCCTCGTCAAGCTCATGCGCTACCAGCAGCAGTTCGACTTCTTCGACGTGGCGCGCGTCGGCACGGCCGTGCGGGTGCACAACTTGAGCCGCGAGGTCATGGAGCGCGACCTCGACAAGGTCCTCGCGCGCATCGTCGCCGAGGTGGACGCCGCCGGGCCGTCCATCGTGGCGGTCGACAGCTTCCGCACCGTCTTCTCCGCGATGCCGACCGATCACGGGAGCCAGGTCGACGAGTTCATGCAGCGGCTGGCGCTCACGCTCACCGCGCGCGAGGTCACCTCCTTCCTCATCGGGGAGTACAGCGAGCCGGAGATGCGGAACCCGGTGTTCACGGTCGCGGACGGCGTCCTGTGGCTCACCCAGTCGGCCGACCGCAACTCGATGGTCCGCAAGGTGCAGGTGGTCAAGCAACGGGGCACCGCCCCGATGCCGGGGCTGCACACCATGCGCATCACCGACGCGGGCATCCAGATCTTCCCCCGCATGATCGAGACGCCGAAGGAGCCCGCCCGGCCGCGGCGGGGTGAGCAGCGGGCCTGCTTCGGCATCCCCGAGCTGGACCAGATGATGGGCGGCGGAATCCCCGTGGGGGACGCCGTGGTGCTGGCGGGGCCCACCGGCACCGGGAAGACGGCGTTCGGCACCCGCTTCGTGGCCGAAGGCGCCGCGCAGGGGGAGTCCTCCGTCATCCTCGTCTTCGAGGAGCGGCCCCAGGACTACCTCGAGCGCGCCGGAACCCTGGGCCTCGACCTCCAGGAGCTCGTGCACGCCGGGCGCGCCCGGGTCCTCTACCTCCGGCCGCTCGACCTCTCCGTCGACGAGACGCTGTACGAGATCCGCGAGTCGGTCCGGGAGCTGGGCGCGACGCGGCTGGTGATCGATTCGCTCTCGGGCTTCGAGCTCGCCCTCGCCCCGACGTTCCAGGAGGACTTCCGGGAGTCGCTGTACCGGCTCGTCACCGCGGTCACCGCCGCCGGCGTCACCGTGCTGATGACCGTGGAGACATTGACCTCGAGCTCGGACCTGCGCCTCCTCCCGGGCCAGGTCTCCTTCCTCGCCGACGACATCCTGATGCTCCGCTACGTCGAGATCGAGGGCGGGCTCCGGACGATCGTGGGCATCGTGAAGATGCGCGGCAGCCGCCACACCCGCACCTTCCGGGAATACGAGGTCACCAATCGCGGGGTGGAGATCGGCCGCGACATGCGCGACTACGACGACATCCTGTCGGGCACGCCGCGCCTCCAGCTCCGTGTGCGCGGCCGTTACGACGGCCTGACCCCCCGCGAGGCGGACCTGCTCGACACCATCGTCCGCCTCCGTCGCGCCACCCTGGACGACATCGGCGCCGAGTCGTCGCTCCCCCGCAAGGAGGTGACGGACGCGATCGCGCGCCTCGTCGCGCTGGGGTACGTGGCCGTGGAGCCGAGGGCGCGCCCGAAGACGTGGCGGGCCATCGCGCGGCCGGAGAGCACATGACGCCCTCCCGCGACCCTCCAGGGCAGGTCGGCATCGCGCGTGTGCCGACGCCGGTCGAGACCGGCGCCCACCTCGATGCCCACCGTTTCCGCCGGCTCGTAGAGCTGGCGCCCGACGCGATGCTGATGGTGAGCGACGGTCGGGTCACCTTCGCAAATCCGGCGTTCGTGCGGCTCGTGGGGGCGGACCGCATCGACGAGGTGCTCGGGCTCCCCATGTCGCGTTTCCTCGACGGCCCGTTCTTGAAGGCCGTGCGCTGGGAGATCGTGGGGGCCCCGTTCGAGTGCGCCGAGAACACCGCCGAGGAGACCCTCCGTCGGTTGGACGGGTCGACCCGTACCGTGGAGGTATCCGCGGTGCCGGTGATGCACGGCGAACAGCTCGCGGTCCAGATGTTCCTGCGCGATGTCACGCAGCGGCGCGCGGCCGTGGACGCGCGCAACGAGGCGGAGACACGGCTCGGACTCCTCCTCGAGCAGACGCCCGCCGTCTTCTGGACGACCGACACCGCCCTGAACCTCACCTCCGCACGCGGTGGCTGCGCGCTCGCGTCGCGCTTCGCCCAGGCCATCGGCCACCCCGTCACGCACGTCTTCAACCCCGCGGACCAGATGGACGTGGAGACGGCGCATCTCCACGGGCTCTCCGGGCAGCATGCCACGCTCGCGCTCTCGTGGGGGGGCCGGGCCTACGAGATCCGGGTGGACGGGTGCGTGGTCGGGGGCGGCACCCTCGTCGGCACGGTCGGCGTCGCGCTGGACGTGACGGAGCGCAAGCAGATCGAGGATCGCGCACAGGACGCCGCGCAGCTCAACGCCCTCACCCGCATCGCCGCGGGGGTGGCCCACGAGATGAACAACGTGCTCGCCGCGATCGCCGGCCTCGCGGCCGGACTCGAATTGGACCGCACGCTCGGGAATGAACAACGGGAGAGCGTCGAGGGCATCCTGTCCTCCACGGGCCGCGGGCGCGAGCTCGTGTCGAACCTCCTCGGCTTCGCGCGCGGCGGGCGCTATCGACGCGAACGCTTCAACCTGAACCGGATCGTGGGGGAGGCCTCGGCCTGGCTCGGCCAGGTCGCCCCCGAGATGTGCGCCATCGTCGAGCTCTCCGAGTCCCTCCCGCCGGTCGAGGGTGACCCCGTCCAGGTCCTCGCGGCGATCGAGAACCTCCTCCAGAACGCCATCGATGCGTCTCCGAGGGGTGGCCACATCAAGCTGGCCACGCGCCACACCACGGTGGACGCCTCGACCCTCCCGTCGCCCGACCTCGTACCGGGCACCTACGTGATCCTCGAGGTCGCCGACGGGGGCGCCGGCATGACCGACGCGGTCCGCGAGCGGGCGCTCGAGCCGTTCTTCACCACCAAGAACATCGGCCTCGGGCCGGGCCTCGGGCTCTCCATGGCGTACGGGGTCGCGCGGCACCACGGCGGGACCCTGCGCATCTCGAGCCAGCCCGGTCACGGCACGACGGTGTGCGTCTACCTCCCGGTCGCGGAGGAGCTCCCGGTCGCCGAGGGCCGCCCGGTTTCACCGCCGGCCGCGGCACCCGTGCCGAAGCTCGACGCCCCCGTCACGGGCCAGCCCCACGTGCTGGTCGTGGACGACGACGAGTGGGTGCGCTTCTCGACGCGCCGCCTCCTGCACGCGCTGGGATGCCAGGTCGTGGAGGCGAGCGGCGGCCAGGCCGGGCTGGAGCGGTTCGAGGAGCGGGGAGGTCGCTTCGACTTCGTGCTCCTCGACCTGCGCATGCCCGGCATGGACGGGGAGGAGGTGCTTCGGCGCCTCCTCGAAGCCGATCCGAAGGTGCGCGTCATCTTCTTCACGGGCTTCGCGCGGGATCAGGTGAGCCAGCGGCTCTTCGAGCATGGGCACGTCGGCTTCCTCGGAAAGCCGTTCACCGTCCCGGAGCTCGAAGCCCAGATGCGCGCCCTCGGCGTGGCCCCGTTTCCCATCCTGGACAAACCTCCGCCCCGGCTCCGCTGGAAGCGGTAGGGGGGCGCGCCCCCTACAACGTCTTCAGGTACGCCAGGAGCTGCCCGCGCTCCTCCGCGTCGAGGTTCCACGCCCCGGCGCCGTCGCGGAGCATGTCTTCGTGGCCGGTGTTGCGCAGGCCGGGCACGGTGGCGTCGAAGCGGGCGTCCGCGTCGGTGCGCCACGCCTCGGGGATGGCGTCGCCCACGGGGTAGCCGACGCAGTCGGCGTCGAAGTCGGTGGCGGGATCGTCGGCGGGGCCCTGCCAGAACTCGGCCGGGCGCTCGTCCGCGGGGGAGAGCAGCGCGCAGAGCGTCGGGACCGAGTTGTTGTGCAGGTAGGGGTAGCGCGCCCAGATGCCGTCGAGCGGCGGCGGCACGTAGGCTGCCTGGGTTCGGAAGACGTTGCCCGCGTCGACGCTGATCTGGAGCTGGTTGAGGCGGTCCACGTAGCCGTGGCCGTCGGCGCGCTGGGGGTCGGTGCCGACGTCGAACAGGGGGGTCTGGGCGTGGTAGACCACGCGGGTCGTGGCGAGCCGGTCCTCGGGGGTGCGCGTGGCGGCGTCGTCGGCGTCCCAGCCCTTCTCGTAGGTGCCGTGGCAGCTCGCGCAGCGCGCCTCGAAGGAGGCCTGGCCCGCGCGCGCCTCGGCCTCGTCGATGCCCGCGGCGCCGAAGAAGTCGGTCCAGCGCGGCGGCTCCGCGGCGAACACGGCCACGGTGAGCTCGTCGAGGGTGGTGCGCTCCGTCGTGAGCCAGTCCGACAGGTCGTGGAGATCGGTGCCGCGCCCGAGCTCGTTGGCGAGCAGGTTGTAGACGATGGGGTTGCCGGAGACGAGCGCGCCGTCGGACAACCAGCGCGTCTTGTACTTCATCGTCCACCACACCGACGGCTTGCTGTCGGCGACGTAGGTCTCGAGCTCCACGAATTCGGGCGCGGCCTCGGCCTCGGCGGAGTAGGTCGCCCACGGATCGGCCGCGCGGCGGCCCAGGCTCAGGCCGATCTGCGCAACGGCGGTGTCGAGCCCGAGGACCTCCGGCTCCTTGGCGCCCACCGCGTCGTAGTTGTCGAGGGTGCGCTCGTAGAGGGCCCGCTCCGCGTCGGTCGCCTGGGTGAGGTTCTGGAAGGCGTCCGGCGGCATGTTGTGGACGAGCTCGCCCGCGAGCAGGAAGACCGCGTTGGCCCGCGCCCGGCGGTTGGAGAGGCCGAACACGGTGCGCCCGAACAGCGGGCTCGCGTGGCAGGTCGCGCAGGAGAACGTGAGCCCCTCGCCCCAGGCGGTGTCGATGACGGCGGCGCCGACGGCATCTCCGGGGGCGTGCCCGTCGGGGATGGGGAGGTCGTAGATGCCGGTGGCGCCCGGCTCGGGGAACCGCGCGAGGCCGAGCCAGGTGTAGAACTCCTCGAAGGTGCCGAAGCCGAGCTGCTCACGGAGGAGGTTCACCGCGCCGGCGTTCGCGGGATCGTCCATGAACGCCTGGAACGGGCGGTAGGGGATGAGGAGGCCGGTCACGTCGACGGGCCACACGAACGTGTGTTGCATCCCGCGGGCACGGACCTCGGCGAGGTCGTCCTCGTCGAGCTCGTAGACGTTGCCGCGGTGGGTGCCGGGCTCGATGCTCGCGTCCTCGGACCAGTCCACGCGGTCGCCGTCGCACACGCCGTCGGCGTCGACGTCGAGGCCGTACTCGCAGGCGGGAGGGGCCGGCACGGGGGTCGTGCAGGCGACGAGCGTGAGGAGCGGAAGGATCGAGCGGCGCATGGAGCCTCGGGCGACGAAGCGCCAACTGTACACCCACCCGGACCCTGCCGCCTCGGTAGCGCCGCTGCGGACGACGCGACATCGGCCTCGTCACGAAGGGTCATGCGGGTGACGAAGCGCGCGGCCACCGGCGTACCCGGAGCGCCCGTGCCGCCCTGCTTTCGACGCGGCGGCGGTTTCGCAGTAACCACTCGTTCCAACTGGAGTTCCGCATGTTCCCGCTCCTGCTCGCCACCCTCGCGAATGCCGCCGAGATCCAGGTCATCACGAACGAGCCCGTCACCCTGGAGGTCGACGGTCGGGTGGTCGCAAGGCGCCCGGACGAGCGGGGCGCCACGGCGTTCGACCTCGCGGGCGGCGCCCACCGGGTCCAGCTGTTCGACCCCCAGGACCGCCTCGTCACCTCGACCACCGTGACCCTGACCGTGAACGAACAGCTCCGCCTCGAGCTCCGTCGCGGCCAGCTCACCGAGCTCGGCCGGGGCCCGCTCGCGGCGACCGGCGCGCCGACCCCCTGCCCCGAGCCCCCGCGCCCCGCCCCCCCGGAGCCGGGCAGCGTGCAGCTCACCGGCCTCCTCCCCGACGGCGTGGCCATGTGGGTGGACGGCCAACCGGTGCGCTACGCCTCGGGCAGCTTCGTCGCGACCGGCCTCGCCGCGGGGACCCACGACGTGCGCGTGGCCCGCGGGAACCGCACCCTCTTCGAGGGGCCGATGCGGGTCTACCCCGGGCTCGTCCGGCGCTGCGTGCCCGAAGCCGGGATCCTCGACTGCGTGTTCGTCGAGGCCGTCGTGAGCGTGGCGCCGCCCGCCGTCGTGGTCGCGCCGCCCCCGCCCCGGGCCCCCGTGGTCATGAACGACCGCGACTTCACCGCGTTCGTCGCCGCGGTGAAGGCGGAGGCCTTCTCGGCCGACCAGCTACGCGTGGTCGAGGGCGTGGCCCGGAGCAACACCTTCACCATCGCGCAGGTGGGGGTCGTCCTCGACCAGCTCCCGCACTCCAGCGACAAGGTCGCGGCCGCGGGCCTCCTCGCACCGAAGGTGGTCGACCCCGAGAACGCGTGGAAGCTCGCCGAGCACCTCACGTTCTCGGGCGACAAGGAGGCGGTGGCGAAGCTGTTCCGCTGACCGCCCGGATGCCCCCGTCGGCCGCGATCAGTAGATCGCGAGCGTGTAGTCGCCGGAGCCCGAGCTGTACCCGTCGACGACGAGGACCACGAGATCGCCCGCGTACATCGGGAGGATGATCAGGGATGCGGTGCCCTCGCCGGAGTCGTCGTCACAGGCGATCGCGCCGCCGTCGTCCCCGAGGATGTGCAGGACGGTGTCGTAGGACGAGCCCGTCAGGTCGAAGGTCCAGTCGCCGCTGCTCGGGGCGACCCAGGCATAGGAGATGTCCTCGGCCAGGCTGGAGGTGCTGCACGCGGGGAGCGAGTCGTCCACGCCGCCCACGGTCGTGCCGCTGGCGACGCCGGAGCCGGTCGCGGTCCCGAGGTCGTAGTTGGCGATCGAGGTGTCGCACACGGAGTCCGCGGCACAGTCCTCGTCGAGGCAGTCCGCGCCGCCGTCGATGTCGTCGTCGACGCCGTCGTCGCAGACGGCCTCCGGCACGCACACGATCGAGCCAGCGCACTCGGTGTCGTCGCAGTCGGCGGCGCCGTCGAGATCCTCGTCCCCGCCGTCGCGGCAGTCGACCTCGGTGTCGGTCCAGACGTTGAGCACGTAGTCGCCCGCGGCGCCGTCGTCGTTGCCGTCGACGTAAACCGCGACCTCGTCCCCCGAGAGGAGCGCCACGGACACCGACGAGGTGGAGGAACCACCGTCGTCATCGTTGCACTCGAGCTCGGTGCCGCTGCAATCCCCGAGCTCCACCACGAGCGTGGTGTCGAAGGACGACCCCTCGGTGTCGAAGGTGTAGACGGCGTCGGCGGGGGCGGTCCACAACCACGCCACGTCCTCGGCGCCCGCGCCGGTGGCGCAGGACGGGGTGTCGTCGTCGACGCCGCCGACCGTCGTACCTGCGGCGATGCTCGCGCCCACCACGCCGCCGAGCTCGTCGTCGACGCAGGGGTGCGTGCAGGCGAGATCCTCCGCGCAGTCGGTGTCGTCGCAGTCGGTGAGGTCGTCGACATCCTCGTCGATGCCGTCGTCGCACACGCCCTCGGGGGAGCAGGAGGCGTCGGCGACACAGTCGCTGTCGGCACAGTCGGCGAGGTCGTCGTAGTCGTCGTCGAGGCCGTCGCGGCAGTCCGCCTCGGTGCCCAGGTAGAGGTTGACGACGTAGGTGCCGCTGTAGGTGGAGTAGCCGTCCACGGCGAACACCACGGTCTCGCCGGACACGGCGGTGAAGGTCACCAACGACTGGGTGCCCTCGCCGCCGTCGTCGTCACACGCGCTCTCCGTGGCGCAGTCGGAGCCCCACATGGTGAGGACCGTGTCGAAGTCGGAGCCGTCGGTCGTGAGGACGTAGGTGCCGTCCGCGGGCGCCGTCCACAGGAAGGACACGTCCTCCGCGGTCGAGGAGGTCGCGCAGGTGACGGGGGTGAAGTCGTCGTACGCGCCTTCGGTGGTGCCGGTGGCGAGGGACAGGCCGAGGGCGGAGCCGAGGTCCTCGTCCCCACACACGCCGGGCACGTAGCAGGCGGCATCGCGGTCGCAGTCGTCGTCGTCACAATCGACGAAGGTGTCCCCGTCGTCGTCGAGGCCGTCCTCGCAGCGGACCTCGACGCCGGCCTCGATGCAGTCGGGGAACGCCGCGCAGTCGACGTCCTCGCAGTCGACGAGGCTGTCCTCGTCGTCGTCGAGGCCGTCGTCACACACGGTCTCGACGACCTCGGCGGCACAGGCGGGATCGCGCTCGCAGTCGGGGTCGTCACAGTCGACGAGGGTGTCCGCGTCGTCGTCCAGATCGTCGTCGCAGAGGGACTCGACGACGGGCGGCGCGCAGGCGGCGTCACTCGCGCAGTCGCCGTCGTCACAGTCGATGAAGCCGTCGCTGTCGTTGTCCGACCCGTCCGTGCAGTCGTCCTCGGAGGCCGGGAGGGTGCAGGCGGCGTCGCCCGTACAATCGGAGTCGTCACAATCGACGGCGGTGTCGTCGTCGTTGTCGACGCCGTCGGTACAGTCCTCGATCGGCGCAGACACGCAGGCCGGATGCTCCAGGCAGTCGGTGTCGTCACAATCGGCGGCGCCGTCGAGGTCGTCGTCCGCGCCGTTCGCGCACAGCTCGACCAGGGGCTCGGCGGTGTCGCCGGTGTCTTCGGGCTTCACCTCCTCGGTGCATCCAGGGAGGCTCGCCGTGGCCGCGAGCAGGAGGACGAGGGAGAGCCAGTGGGACTTCATGAACCGTCTCCAGACAAGGGCAGACAGCTTAGCTCAGGCCGACGGCAACGGCGCCTACATCGAACTTCCGCGGAGTGGAGTATCCTGGCCGTCCGCCTGAGCTCCAGATGCGCCCGATGACCCTCACGCTGCTCGCCCTGCTCGTCGCTTGTCGTGCCGACAACGACGGATCCGACAAGCCGAGCACTGACGCCGATCGCGACGGTTACGTCGACGCGGCCGAGGGCGGCGACGACTGCGACGACGCAGAGGGGCGGGTGAACCCCGGCGAAGGTGAGACCCCTTACGACGGCCTCGACAACGACTGCGACGAGGCCACCCCCGACGACGATCTCGACGGAGACGGGGCCGTCTACGCCGACGACTGTGATGACACGGATGCCGCCGTGCTCCCGGGCGCCGGCGAGATCCCCTACGACGGCGTCGACAACGACTGCGACGCGGCCACCACCGACGACGACGCCGACGGCGACGGGTACGCCGCGGCGGTGGACTGCGACGACACCGACGGCGCGGTTCACCCCGACGCGGCCGAGGTGTGCGACGGGATCGACCAGGACTGCGACGGCGCCGCGGACGAGGAGGTCGGCGAGATCTGGTACGCCGACGCCGACGAGGACGGGTTCGGGGACGCCGTCACCGGCGTCCAGTCCTGCGACGCACCGTCGGGCATGGTGGCGGACGGCACCGACTGTGACGACACCACCGCCCTCGCGTTTCCGGGCAACGTCGAGGTGTGCGACGAGCTCGACAACAACTGCGACGGCGCCGTGGACGAGGGCGTGACGACGACGTGGTACCTCGACGGGGACGGTGACGGCTTCGGCGTGGACACCGACACCGAGGCCGCCTGCGATCTGCCCACCGGCTACACCGCGACCCCGGGCGACTGCGACGACGCCGATGTCGCCGTCGCGCCCGACGTGGCGGAGACCTGCAACGCGGTCGACGACGACTGCGACGGCACGGTGGACGAGGACGACGCGACCGACGCCACGACCTGGTACGCCGACACGGACGGGGACGGCTACGGGGATCCCGACGCCGAGGCCCGCCAGTGCGAAGCGCCCGACGGCTACGTGACCGACGACCGGGACTGCGACGACACCGACGCCGCCCTCACCCCCGAGACCGTCTGGTACATCGACTACGACCGCGACGGGCACGGCGCCGACAGCTTCACGCTCACCCAGTGCGAGCAGCCGTCGGGCTACCTCGCGACCGCGGACGACTGTGACGACGCCGACGGCGCCGTGTTTCCGGACGCGACCGAGATCTGCAACGGGGGCGACGACGACTGCGACGACCTCGTGGACGACGACGACGACAGCCTCGACGGGTCGACGACCGAGACCTGGTACGCCGACACGGACGGAGACGGCTTCGGGGACGCCGCCGTGTACGTCGAGGCGTGCGACGCCGACGGCAGCGTCACCGACGCGACCGACTGCGACGACACCGACGACACCGTGTTTCCCGACGCCGACGAGGACTGGTTCGACGCCGTCGACAGCGACTGCGACGGGGCGCTGGACCCCGACGCCTGCGAGGACGATCCGCCGGCCTCCATCCTCGCGATCGACGGCACGTGCACCTGGACGCCCACGGTCGGGAGCTTCGCCCCGAGCGCGGAGTGGTCGATCAGCTCCTTCGCCACCTACACCGGCCACGTCCACGTGATCATGACGCCGGTGGTCGGCCAGCTCACGGACGACGACGAGGACGGCGACCGCGACCAGGACGACACGCCGGACATCGCCTTCGTGTCCTACAACCGCACGACGGCCTCGGTGGCGGGCGTTCTCCGGATCGTGTCCGGGGCGGACGGGACGAGCGAGCTCGACGTGTACGGGGCCACGTACGGCGCCTCCACCTGGTACCCCTACCGCTACACCAACATCGCGCTCGGCGACATCGACAACGACGGCGAGCCCGAGATCGTGGCGGCGGTGACCACCTCCACCTCCACGGCCGTCGGGACCTGCTACGCCGGCGCGTACGCGCTCGACGGCACGTTGAAGTGGGTCGACACGGCCAACAGCCTGGGCTGCCGCTCCCACGCCCCGGCGCTCGCCGATCTCGAGGGGGACGGCGATGTCGAGGTGCTCCTGGGGCGGTTGATCCTCAACGGCGCGGACGGGAGCGAGCAGGCGGAGGGCGGCGGAGGCGGCGGCTACTACAGCTCCTACTCGAACGGCGGGATGATGAGCTTCGCGGCGGACCTCGACGGCGACGGGCAGCAGGAGGTCATCGCCGGCTCGTCGATCTACACCGCCACGGGCGCGACGGTGTGCGCCACCGGGGACACCGACGGCTACCCCGCCGTGGCCGATCTCGACAACGACGGCGACGGCGAGCTCGTCGTGGTGGCGGGCGGCACCGTGCGCGTCTACAGCCACGCGTGCGTCGAGCTCGCGGCGTGGTCGGTCTACGGGGGCGGCTTCGGCGGGCCCCCGACGATCGCCGACTACGACGGGGACGGCACGCCCGAGATCGGCCTCCCGGGGAACACGTACTACAGCGTGTACGAGGCCAGCGGCACCCGAGTGTGGTCGAAGCCGATCACCGACGCCTCCTCGTCCAGCACGGGCTCGTCCGTGTTCGACTTCGACGGGGACGGGCGCGCGGAGGTCGTGTACGCCGACGAGGTCACGCTCTGGGTGTTCGACGGCGCCACCGGCGCGGTGCTCCTCAACCAGCCCGCCCACGGCTCGGGCACCGTGAACGAGTACCCCGTGGTGGCCGACGTGGACGGGGACGGCAACGCCGAGATCGTCGTGCCGAACGACGCCGACGCCACCGGCATCTCCGTGTACGGGGACGCCGACGACAACTGGGTGAGCGCGCGGCAGGTCTGGAACCAGCACGCCTACAACATCACCAACGTGAACGACGACCTGTCGATCCCGAGCTCGCCCGAGCCCAACTGGCCGGACTACAACAGCTTCCGCCAGGGCGCCCCGGGCAGCTTCAACGCGACCGACGCGCCCAACGTGTACCCGGTGGCCTACGCGGCCTGCCAGGAGCGTTGCGGCGGCATCGTGACCGCGTACGTGCAGGTGGCGAACGACGGGCTCGTGCGCGCCGCGTCGACGGTGACGCTCGCGCTCTACGGCGAGACCGCGACCGGGGACCGCACGCTGCTCGAGAGCACGACCTTCGGCTCCACGCTCGACAGCGGCGATCTCTCCGCGCCGTACGTGTTCGCGTACGACGCCGCGGAGCTGGCCCCGTTCGCGCGGCTCGTCGCGGTGGTGGACGAGGAGCTCGGCACCAACGAGTGCGACGAGGACGACAACGAGGCCGAGGTCGACCTGTCCGGCGTCTGCGAGTAGGCCGCGGCTACTCCTCGGCGAGGTCCGCCCGCACCTCGTCCGGGCGCTCGACGATCATCTCCAGGACGCTCGAGTGGCTGCACGGGCGCTCCTTGCGGGGATCTTCCTCGCACGCCGCCTCGATGAGCGCCACCGTGGCCGCCGCATGTCCGTGGAGGTCCAACGACTCCCACGCCGCCGCCACGTCGGTGACCGCCGCGTCGAGCCGGCGCTGGCACGGCACGGACTCGGCGCACCGCGCGGCGAGCTCCCCGCTGTAGTTGCCGTGGACCCCCATGTTGCCGCGGAAGGTCTGGTCCTGGCCCCACGGGATCAGCGCCCACCGGTCGTATCGGAGGCCGTGGTAGAGGAGGAAGTTGTTCTTCCGCTTCACGTACCCGTCGCGATGGCCGAGCACGAGGTCCATCGCCATCATGCGGAACAGCGCGGGGGTGTCGAAGCGGAGCTCCAGCCACGCGAGGTAGTCCTCCGGGGGCGTCGCTTCCAGCTCCTCGATCAGCGCGGCGATGTCGCTCCACGGCTCGACGAGATCCCCCTGGCGCTGGAGGTCGAACCGGTTGGCGTCGCCGTCCTCGAGGTCGACGCCGTAGCCGCCCTCGTAGATCGGGCCCTCGGCGTCGTCCGGGTACACGCGCTCGGCCCAGGTGCCGTCGATCGTCTCGAGGAGGCCGTAGAGCCCGTAGGGCTCGCCGTCGACCCACACCTCCGCGAAGCCGTGCCGTGGCGCGGGCACGCCGAGGCGGCCGTACATCCAGTACGCCTCGTGCTCCCGGATCATGCTCGCGTCCTGCACCATCGAGTTGAGCGTGATGCGCTGGAGGCCGTAGAAGCGGCGCCCCTCCTCGAACTCCTCGAAGTCGATCTTGAAGGACGCCTTCTGCCCGAGCGGCCGGTACGAGAAGCTCCCCTTGAGCTGGACGCCGACGTTCCAGCGCTCGTCCCCGAACGCGAACGTGGCGGGCACGTCGGTGCGCGGGTCCGAGTCGAGCGCGTGGCGGTCGGCCGGCTCGAAGGCCAGATCGATGCGGTGGACGACTCCCTCCATGAACAGGGGATCGGCCGCCGTGGGGGCCTGGGGGCGCGGATCGCCCCCTCCGACCAGCCGGAGGGTGGGGTCCGGGTCGGTCCAGGACGTGGCGGCCTCGGGCGCCCCCGCGCTGTCGGTCGCGGGGAGCATCCCCGTCTCGATGCACCCGCCCAGGCCCCAGAGCAGCCCCAGGACAAGGCTCGGACCGTGCGGTCGGCTCCACTCCGCGCCCCGACTCGGCTCGCCCATGGCCACCTCCCCCGGCTGAAAACCTGGGTCTCCACGGGGGCGAGGGCACGTCGCGCGAGGTCACGGCTGGTCCGGAGCGGTGACAGGACCGTCAGAACACGAAGCCCCCCCGGAGCGTGCCGGACACGGTCGGGGTCGTCCCGACCGAGAGGGCCGGCTCGATGAACCAGTGTTCGCCCACGTGCTGGTAGGAGAAGGAGGCGCCGCCGCTGCCGGCCGCGAGGCGGAGCCGGTTGGCGTGCGAGCCGCCGAGGCGGATGGTCATGCCGACGTTCCAGTAGTCGAACCCGGGCAGGCGGTCCGCGGGCGGGGTCGAGCCCTCTCCGGTCATGCCGACCAGCAGGGGGACGAAGGTGTCGAACCGCACGCGGGTGAAGCCGGCCTCCACGGCGATCGCGAGCCCGCCCCCGACCGAGCGGGTGGCCTCGTTCTCGGTGTGGTCCCACGCGGCCCCGAACGCGACGGGCCCGGCGCGGAACCACTTCGACTCGACGATGTTGAACCGCACGCCCGCGGCGAACAGCGTGGAACCGACGGCCCCGAGCGCCGTGCCGCTGATCGCGAGGCGCTTGCTCGGCGCCCAGGCGCCCGTGGCCCCGATCCAGGTGCCCGCGTAGCCGGGGCCCGCCGCGCCGACGACGGTGGTGCCGGCGTAGGCGAAGCCCCGCTCCATGCCGCCGGCACCAGGGTGCCAGAGGCTCGACGAGAGGTCCGAGGCGAACGCGGGCGCGGCGAACGCGGCGAGCGCGAGGGGGGTAAGCATGGGGGGCTCCGGGGGGCGCCAGGAGGGGAAGCAAGGCGCGTGCCGCGAGGGGAATCGCAGCTCCCGCCCATCCTTTCACACCTCGACCCCGACTGCCTACGACATCCACGCAACGATCTTCACGAAGCGGTACGTCCGCGGATCGCCCTAGAACCAGGCCTCGGCCTCCAGCGACACGAGGTGGTGCCAGAGCCCGTCGTCGTCCTCGGTCGCGCCGGGCCACGCGCCCGGCATGTTGGAGCGTTGGACGCCGTAGAGGGCCCGCAAGGCGGGCCGCGCGCCGAGCCCCGAGCCCGCGGGGGACAACACCACCCCCGCCTTGCCCTGCCACGTGTCCTTCCGCTCGCCCTGCCGCGCGACCTCGCGCGCGAGGCTCGTCTCCCCGAGCAGCCCGAACGCCGGCGTGAGGCCGACCTGGGTGCGCAGCACCCCGGAGATCGCGGTCCGGTCGCTCTCTCCCCCGCCCGGCCCGGCGGCGGCGTCGAAGCGGTGCTCGAACAGCGCCGCGGCGGCCACCTCGAGACGCTCGGGCACGAGGACGAGCTCCACCTCGTCGCCGATCACCAGCTCGTGGCGCTGATCGCCGCCGACGGGGGCGTGCGGCATGCGCTGGAGCACGATCACCTGTAGGCGATTCCAGCGGAGCGGGCCGAGCTCCCCGAAGCCGACGGTGCCGGCGAACTTCCACCCATGGTCCCGCGTCGGCGACTCGGGCTGGTACCAGGCCTGGCCGCCGACACCCACTTCGACGTGATCGCCCCGGTGGCGCGCGGATCCGCCCGCGCTCGCGACCACCTGGTAGAGGGGGCCGTGGATGGACCACCCGGCGTCCCCGACGCCGAGCATCAGCTCGGTCCCGTCGCGGGACCAGGTCGCCGAGGCGCCCATCACGTCCACGAGCATCTGCGTCGGGCGGGCGTCGTAGAGCCAGAGGTCCCCGAACGTGGTCTCCAGCGTGCCGACCCGCCACGTGACGTTGGCCGGGCCGACGTTGCCGGCGGTGATGTGGAGCTGGGATAGGCGGAAGCCGAGGAGGTTGCCGTTGGTGGCGTCGCCGCCGCCGACGACACCGCCCTCGACGCGCAGGGCGAGCGCGCCCCACGGCGCGCCGCCGGGGGTGCCCGGCTCGCCCTTCACCAGCGGTTGGCGCAGGTCGAGCAGCGCCCACGGCCCCTCGTTGAGGAGGCGCCCGTAGTAGACGGAGGTGCCCAGACGCCCGTCGCCGCCGACGAGATCGGGGCGCGCCTGGAGGCGGAAGTAGCCGCCCACCTCGGCGGCGTGGGCATGGGCGAGCAGGAGGAGGGTCAGCAACGTGGACGGCGGGGGTTGGTGCGTGCGAACGCCCGACGAGGGGGTGCCTATTCCCCTACAACGTCGACTCCGTGCGGATCCTGGCGATTCGCCTCCCCCTCGCGCGCCTCCTCCTGGACGGGCAGCGTGAAGTGGAACGCCGCGCCCGCGTCGATCTGCCCCTCGGCCCACACCCGCCCCCCGTGGCGGTGGACGATCCGCCGCACGATCGCGAGGCCGATCCCGGTCCCCTCGAATTCGTCGGGGCCGTGGAGGCGCTGGAAGGGCTGGAACAAGCGGCGTGCGTACGCCATGTCGAAGCCAGCGCCGTCGTCGCGAACGGTCACCGACACCTCGCCCGGCCCGGCCACGCAGGAGACGGCGATGTGCGCCGGGTGGCGGTGCCGGGTGAACTTCCAGGCGTTTCCGAGCAGGTTCTCCATCACGATCCGGAGGAGCCTCGGATCCCCGCGGACGACCAGGTGCTTGGGCAGCTCGACCTCGACGTCGGGTCGCGGCTCGCGCGAGCGCAGGTCGGCGATCACCTCGGTGGCGATGCGGACGAGATCCACCGGGGCCGGCTCGAGCGCGATGCGGGTGCTCCGGGAGAGCTGCAGCATGTCGTCGATGAGGTGGCGCATCCGATCCACCCCCGCGCGCACGCGGCGCAGGTGCGTCTTCCCGGACTCGTCGAGCAGGTGCCCCTGATCCTCCAGCAGCGCCTGGCTGAAGCCGTCGATGGCCCGGAGCGGCGCGCGGAGGTCGTGCGACACGCTGTAGGCGAACGCCTCGAGCTCCTCGTTCGCGGCGGCGAGCTCGCGCGTGCGCGCCTCGAGCTGCTCGTTCATGTTCTGGGTGGCCTCCGCCTCGCGCGAGGCGGTCAGGTCACGCGTCACCATCGCGAAGCCGAGGAGCCGGTCTCCCTCGGCGCGGACGGCGCTCAGGACGGAGTGGGCCCAGAACAGGGTGCCGTCGCTCCGCATGCCCCAGCCCTCGACCTCGGCCCGCTCGGCGGTGCGCGCGGTGTCGAACAGGTCCTGGACGGCCGGGGTGGTCGCCGGCACGCCGAGGAGCAGCGCGACGTGCCGCCCCAGGACGTCGGCCTCGGTCCACCCGTAGATCCGCTGGGCGCCGGCGTTCCAGGTGGTGATGTTTCCGTCCGCGTCGAGGAGGATGATCGCGTAGTCGACCACCGCCTGCACGAGGAGGCGGAGCCGCTCCTCCATCTCCCGGCGCCCCTCCTCCGCGTGCTTGCGCTCGGCGAGCTCGGTGCGGAGCGCGGCCTCGGCGGCCTCGGCGCGGTCGCGCGCCGCGCGTTCGGCGGTGTACAGGCGCGCGTTGTCGATGGCGAGGGCAGCGCGCTCCCCGAGATCGCGGAGGAGCGCCACCTGGTCGTCCGTGTGCGCCACCTTGACGAAGCACCGCACGACGAGGAGGCCTCCGATCACCTTCCCACGCGAGACGAGGGGGAAACCGAGGAACCACGTGACGGGCGTCGTGGCGAGCAACGCGATCTGTTCGCGGGTCATGCCCGCGGGGAGGTGCCCCGGGGAGATCGCCATCCGGACGAGGCGCCGCTCGACGAGCACGTCGCGCCACACCCCCGCGTTCGGGTCGGGCTCCGTGCTCGCCGCCACCCTTCGGATCCGCGCGAGCATGGCCGGGTCGGGGTGGTACTCGGCCACGGCCCGGAACACGCCCTCGTGATCCAGCAAGCGCACGACACAGGCGTCACCGGTGAGGGCGCCGACCCGCTCGACCACGAGCTCGAGGAGCTGGCGTTCGTCGGTGACGGCCTCGCTGAACGCGGTCGAGAGGTCGGAGAGGAGACGGTCCCGCGCGCCGGCATCCGACTCGGAAGAGCCCAGCATTCCCGATCCTGTTCACCGTGGCCGGGTCCGGCACGGAGATCGCCCTGCTTCAGAGGCGACGCTCGAGGTTCTCCGTCGACAACTCGTGGAAGCGCCGGGCCAGCCCGCGCACCAGCGCGCCCATCCACCGGTCGCGACCGAGCTCGGCCTCGAGCGTCTCCCGGGTGATGACACGGGTGACCACCTCCGTCAGCGCCACCACCGAGGCCGTACGGGGCCCGCCCACGAGGAGCGCGGTCTCCCCGAAGATCTCGCCCGGGCGGAGCTCGGCGATGGGGCCCCCGTTCTGGCGCACCTCGCACGCTCCCTGGACGAGGATGTAGGCGGCATCGGCCATGTCCCCCTCCCGGACGATCTCCGTGTCCGGCGCGAACACCCGCAGCTCGAACCACCACCCGCCGTCGTGCACCGCCTGGAGATCCGCGGCCATCGCTGTGATGTCGGGGTACCGCTTCGCGGGGTCCGGATCCAGGGCCTTCATCGCGATGCGGACGAGCTCGAACGGCAAGCTGCGGGTGGGGGCCACCTCGGTGGGGGACACCGGACGGCGACCCGCCCGCGCGCACGCCACGCGCTCGTCCGGCGTGGCCCCCTGGTTGGGGCGCGCCCCGCAGAGCGCGTAGTAGAGGAGGCCCCCGACGCCCCACACGTCGGTCCGCCCGTCACACGTCTCGCCCCGGGCCTGCTCCGGCGCGACCCAGGCGGTGGTGCCGGCGAAGGGGGTGTCCGAGACGCCGTCCACCTGCGCGATGCCCCAGTCCATCAGGTAGACCTGCCCGAAGCGCCCCACCATCACGTTCTCGGGCTTCAGGTCCCGGTGGACCACCCGGCGATCGTGGGCGAACGCCAGCGCGTCACACACCTTGACGAGGATCTCGACCACCCGGCTCAGCATCCCGGCGCCGAAGGCCTCGCCCCGCACGACCGCCGAGAGCGTGGCGCCCTCGACCCGCTTCATCGTGAACCAGGTCTCGCCGAGGTCGTGCACCGGCACGATGTTCGGGTGCTCCAGCTGGGCCGTGATGCACGCCTCGCGTCGGAAGCGCGTCAGGTGCACGGGATCGATCGAGCGGGCGATCTTCGTGGCCACCGACCGCCCGAGCACCCGATCCATCGTCAGGTGCACCACCGCGGTGCCGCCCTGGGCGAAGGCGCCCTGGTCGTCGTACCGGTCGGGGGGGAGCGGCGTGGACGCGGGGGGCTCGGGATCGGACATGCGGAGGAGTCTAACGAGGAGCGGCGGCCGCGCCGGCAAAGCCCGCTCGCTACGACGCTCCCTCCCGCGCGCGCGTGGGCCGCAACGCGTCCCGGATCTGGTCGTGCGTCTCGACCCCGACCTCGCCGCCCTCCCACCCCCGGTTCCGGATGATCTCCCGCACCCGATCGATGCGCGACGTGGTCGTCGGGTGCGACGAGAGCCACACGAGCACCGCCGGCGGATCGCCCCCCGCCGCCTCGCGCAGGCGCGTGAAGAACCGGACCAGCCCGGCCGGGTCGTAGCCGGCGCGGTGGAGGTAGGCGAGCCCGAGGCGATCGGCCTCGTTCTCCTCCCCGCGGCCGTGGGCCGCGAGCACGCCCCCGCCGAGGAGGGAAGCCGCGATCTGCGCGAGCTGCTTCGGCTCGCGCCCGAGGGCGAGCTGCGCGAGCGCGCTGTAGCCCATCGCCAGGGCGATCCGCCGCGCGGGGTGCTTGGCGACGATGTGGCCGAGCTCGTGCCCGATCACCCCGGCCACCTCCGCCTCGTCCTCCGCCTGGAGCAGCAGCCCCGAGAAGACGTAGAGGTGGCCCCCCGGGGTCGCGAAGGCGTTGACGATGCGCGGCTCGTCGATCACGTGCACCTGGACGTTGTCGGTGGCGCCCTCCCGCCGCACCTCGGTCGCGAGCCGCGCGGTGATGTCGTCGACGTACTCGGTCACCGTCGGGTCGTTCACGTAGGTGACGCCCTGGCGCTCGAGCTCCCGCGCGATCTCGCGACCGATCTCGCGCTCCTGCGACTCGGAGACCAGCGCGCTCGCGATCTGGGTCTCCAGCTTCGAGCGCTGGCGCTGGGTGCACGCCGGGGCGAGCCCCAACGAGAGCGCGAACGCGACCACGAAGAACCTCCGCATGTCCCCTCCCCTCCCGGGAAAGGTAGGCGCGCCCCGCTCGAATCGGGGGGGGGCGCGCCCGCGCCTCGCTACTCGCCGCGCCCGTAGAACAACCACGACCCGCCGCCGTTGAGGTACCCGAAGGCATCCCAGCTCGGCGCGCTGCTCATGAAGTCGGCGTAGCCGTCCCCATCGACATCGCCGCCGCCGGTGACCGCGTAGCCCACGGCGTCGGTGCTGTTCGCGCCGACGAAGCGGGCGTCGTACCCGGTCGCGGAGGAGGTGCCGCCGACGATCGGGCCGTACACCACGTACATGGCGCCGGCGCCGGAGAGCGAGCCCACGTCGTAGCCCGTGGCGCCGACCGCCATGTCGTCGTAGCTGTCCCCGTTGATGTCCCCGATGCCCGCCACCGAGCGCCCGAAGAAGTCACCGGTGCGCTCGCCCCGGATGGAGGAGGACGCCACGGTCGCCGCGGCCGCCGCGCCCGACGGCGCGCTCGTGTAGACGTAGACGATGCCCGCGTCGATCCCGGCGCTGTCCTCCTTGTCGGCGGTGAGGGCGAAGTCGCCCACGCCGTCCCCGTCGCTGTCGCCGAGGCTCGCGACGGACAGGCCGAAGCGGTCGCCGCTGGCGGCGCCGGTCAGGACGGCGTCGGCGGACGACGCGGCCACGGTCCCGGACAGGGCGTCCACGCCGTAGAACACGTAGGCCGTGCCGGGGGTGGTCGTGGTCCCGGCCGCCGGGGCGCCGAGGAGGAGGTCGGAGAGGCCGTCACCGTCGATGTCGGAGGCGATCGCCGCGGCGTACCCGAGGTAGCTCCCGGCCGTGCCCGTGATGAGCAGCGAGGCGTCGGTGGTGAGGCTCTCGTCCCCGCCCGCGATGGTCGTCGCGTTCCACACCGCCACCGCGCCCGCGGAGGCGCTACGGCCGTAGGCGCTCACGAGCACGTCGGCGAGGCCGTCCCCGTCGATGTCGCCGCCGTCGATGGCGTTGCCCGCGTAGTTGTTGATGTCGGGCGCGGTGAAGGACGCGAAGGCGTCGGTCACGCTCGCGGGCGCGGTGCCGCCGAGGAACAGGTAGGCCCGACCGCGGTCGTCCGTCTCGGCGCGCCATGCGGAGGAGAGGAGGTCGTCGAGGCCGTCCCCGTCGACATCGCCCGCGAAGCGGCTCATCCAGCCGAACTGGTCGTTCGCGACGGTGGTGCCGCCGGTGACGACGAGGTCCGCCGTGTCGATGGTGTCCGCGGTGCCGACCGCGCCGTACCAGAGGAAGAACCGGCCCACGTCGGCCTTGGTGCCCTCGTCGTGGTACGCCTGCCCGACCACCACGTCGTCCAGGCCATCCCCGTCGAAGTCGCCGTTGTTGGCGATGGAGTGGCCGACCGCGTAGTTGGCGTCGGTGCCGTAGCCGCGGAAGTCGTACTCGTCCTTCACGCCGCGGCTGCCGCTCCACTCGCAGGTGGTGGGGTCGGGATCGCAGTCGTTGTCCAGGCCGTCGTCACACACCTCCGCCGCGCCGGGGTGGGCGGCGGCGGCGCCGTCGTTGCAGTCGGTCGAGTCGGTGACGTAGCCGGAGGGCGCGACGCAGGAGGAGGTGGTCGTGGCGGGGTCTCCGTAGGAGTCCCCGTCGGCGTCGGCGTAGTACACGATCGCGCCGGGGGCGCCGTCGTCGACCGCGCCGTCGCAGTCCTCGTCGACCCCGTCGCAGGTCTCGGCGGCGAGCGGGTGGATCGAGGCGTCGGCGTCGTCACAGTCGCCGCCGTCGGCGAGGTAGCCGTCGGGGGCGGAGCACGCGAGGACCTCTCCGAGGTCGGCCCCGTAGGAGTCGGTGTCGGCATCGGGGTACCACGCGGTGGCGTCGATCGCGCTCTCGTCGACGCTGGCGTCGCAGTCGTCGTCAACTCCGTTGCAGATCTCGTCGGCGCCCGGGTTGGTGGCCGCGGAGGCGTCGTCACAGTCGGTGTCGTCGAGGACGTACCCGGCGGGCTCCTCGCACGCGAGATCGACCACCAGCGGATCGCCGAAGCCGTCGGCGTCGGCGTCCGCGTACCACAGGGGCTCGTCGACGGCGTCCTCGTCGACCGCGCCGTCACAGTCGTCGTCGACGCCGTTGCAGGTCTCGGGGGCGCCCGGGTAGACCGACGCGTCCGTCTCGTCGCAGTCGGTGGCGCCGGTCACGCCGTCCCCGTCGAGGTCGGGGTCGTTGAGGCAGTCGTAGTTGGCGGCGCCGGGGGTGCCGTGCTCGTCGTTCACGGTGGAGAGGTTGTCGAACCACTGCCAGGCCGCGTTGTTGCTCACCGAGCCCGTGGCGCTCGACGAGGTGGAGCACCAGGCGGCGCGCTCGTCGTTGAGGGTGGCGTCGAGGTAGGCGGCGTCCACGCTCATCGAGAAGCTGGCGTTGCGCGGCCAGTAGCCGCTCGTGGCGTCGTAGGTCCAGCGCACGGCGTCCACGAGCGTGCCGGTGGTGCGGGAGCCGCCGACGTAGAGCCCGATGGTGTCGGCGTCACGACGCAGGTAGAAGACGTTGTTGTGGAACTCGCCCTGGTAGGTCGAGGCCTCCGCCTCGTCTCCCCACACGTAGTCGCAGGTGAGCGGCCACGCGGCGGCGGAGCCCTGGTAGTTGTCGGAGTCGCAGAACACCGCGTACTCCCCGGGTGCGAGCAGCGGTGCCGCGGCGGGGTCGAGCGCGATCTGCTGGCCGGAGGTGGAGGTGCCCCGGGCGAGGGTCCAGTTGGAGAGGTCGATGGAGCGGTCGGAGGTGTTGAGCACCTCGACCCACGAGCCGTCGTTCACGACGGAGTAGGTGCCGAAGCGGGCCTGGCGGTTGATCTCGGTCACGACGATGTCGCCCGGGGCGATGAAGTCCTCGTCCACCCAGCCGTCGCAGTCGTTGTCGACGAGATCGTCCGCCTCGACGCCCTCGGGGGAGATGGCGGCGTCGGTGTCGTCACAGTCGGCGTCGTCGTTCGAGTAGCCGGCGGGCGCGGTGCAGCTCGTGGTCGTGCTGTCGGGATCGCCGTAGCTGTCGCCGTCGGTGTCCGCGAAGAACAGCTTCGAGCCGGTCAGGTCGCCGTCGTCCACCGCGCCGTTGCAGTCGTTGTCGAGGTCGTCGCACACCTCGACGCCGCCGGGGTAGGCCTCGGCGGAGGTGTCGTCGCAGTCGGAGGCATCCGCCACGTACCCGGCGGGGACGGCGCACGCGGACACGAGGCCGCCGGGATCGCCGAAGCTGTCCCCGTCGGCGTCGGCGTACCAGTCGGTGCTGCCGGGCGCGCCGTCGTCGACGATGCCGTCACAGTCCTGATCGACACCGTCGCAGTCCTCGATCGCGTCGGGGTTGATCGCGGCGTCGGTGTCGTCGCAGTCCTCGACGCCGGTGTAGCCGTCCCCGTCACTGTCGGGGAGGTCCTGGCAGTCGTAGTTGGCCGCGCCGGGGGTGCCGTGCTCGTCCCGGCTGGTCGTGAGGTTGTCGTACCAGCGCCACGCCGACATCGCCGAGACGGCGCCGGTCGCGGTGCTCGTGGTGGAGCACCACACGTCCTCGCTGTCGTTGGCGGTGGCGTCGAGGTAGCCGCCGTCGAGGCTCGTGGAGTAGCTGGCGTCGCGCGGCCAGTAGCCGTTGACGGCGTCGTAGGTCCACCGAACGGTGTCGATCGCGGTGCCGGTGGTGCGGCCGCCGCCGATGTAGAGGCCGACGGTGTCGTCGTCACGACGCAGGTAGAACTTGTTGTCGTGGTAGGTGCCGACGTAGGTGGAGGCCTCGGCCTCGTCCCCCCACACGTAGTCGCAGGTGAGCGGCCACGCGACGGCCGAGCCCTGGTAGTTGTCGGTGTCGCAGAACACCGCGTAGTCGCCCGGCGCGAGCAGCGGCGCGACGGTGGGATCGATGGTGACCTGGTTGTAGGGGGCGCTCGTGCCGCGGGCGAGGACCCAGTTGGCGAGGTCGACCGTGCGGTCGGAGCCGTTGTAGACCTCGACCCACGAGCCGTCGTTCACGACCACGCCGCCGCCGAAGCGGGCCTGGCGGTTGATCTCGGAGATGACGATGTCGCCCACCGCGACGAAGTCCTCGTCGACCCAGCCGTCACAGTCGTCGTCCGCGAGATCGTCCGCCTCGACCGCGCCGGGGAACGCGGTGGCGTCGGCGTCGTCGCAGTCGAGGCTGGTGGCGTAGCCGTCCGCGTCGGCGTCCGGACCATCCCCCACCACGGCCATCCGCACGTCGTCCGCGCCGACCACGCTGTCCGCGCCGGAGTCGCCCTCGAAGAGGGGCCGCGGGGCGAGCAGCGCCTCGAGGAGCGCCGTGTCGAGCGCGGCGGTGTCCGAGGAGGCGGTGTCCGAGGAGGCGGCCGCGTCGGAGGGGGCCGTGTCGAGGGGGGCCGTGTCCGCGCGCTCGAGGGAAGGACTGCAGGCCGCCAGCGCGAGGAGCGTGGAGGGACCGAACAGCGCGAGAAGAGAGCTCGTACGGGGCATGACGTACCTCGGGGCGCGGCCGGCTCGACAAGGCGCGAGGGGGGGGACGCTGCGGTGCAGCCTATGCGGGCGTACCCGTGACGGTCAATGACCAGCGGTGACGACTCCCTTACAATCGGCTTTCTGCCCCGGGGCTACCGATGGGACCGGCCCCGGCCTCCGAGTCCAGGCTCCGCGGGGCGTCTCGACATGCAACGGTCGACGGCCCCGGCCGGTCCGGGTGCTAGGTGGGGGCGGCCTCAGGAGGCCCCGTGCCGAACGACCTGCCGGATCGCGCCGAGCGGCGTGCCGTGCCTCGGCGCGGCCCGGTCCACACCGCCGTCATCAGCGATCTCCACCTCTCGGACATCGAGCCGCCCGACCCGCGCCGGCCGGCCTGGCGCCGCTACAAACACGCGGACGTCGTCGACGACGGCCCCCTCCTCCGCCTCCTCGCACACCTGCGCGAGCTGTCGTCCGGCCAGCCCGTGGAGCTCGTCCTCGCGGGCGACATCTTCGACTTCGACACCGTCATCCGCGCGCCAGACCCCTCGCCCTTCCCCCTCTCCTGGCTCGAACGCTGCCGGGGGATGGTGCCCGAGGAGGCCCGCTCCGCCTGGAAGATGGGTCGCATCCTCGCCGATCACCCCGCGCTCGTCCGCGCCCTGACGCGGTGGATGGAGGACGGGAACTTCCTCGTCTTCATCATCGGGAACCACGATCTCGAGCTGCACTGGCCCGCCGTGCAGGCCGAGCTCCGCGCGGCCCTCGCCCCGCCGCGGCACGACGCGTTGACCGTCTGCGAGTTCTTCCGCGTGTGCGGCGGGGACACGCTGGTGATGCACGGAAACCAGCTCGACGCCTACTGTGTCTGTCACGACCCGCTCCACCCCTTCATCGAGGTGAAGGGGCGGCTCCGCGTGCGGCTCCCGTTCGGCAACGTGGCCGGAAAGCTGATGATGAACGGGATGGGGCTGTTCAACCCCCACGTCGAGACGAGCTTCATCCGGCCGTTCACCGAGTACGTGACGTTCTTCTTCCGCTACGTCGCGCGCCAGCAGCCGTTCCTCGCCTGGACGTGGTTCTGGACCGCCATCGCGACCCTCTGGGTGTCCGTCGACGAGGGCCTCCGGCCGGCGCTCCGCGATCCCGCCCGGCTCGAGGAGCGCGTACGCGACGCCGCGCGGCGCGCCCGGAGCACCCCCTCGATGGTGCGCGCCCTCCGCGACGTCGCCGTCCACCCGGCCGTGTTCTCGCCGCTCAAGGTCGCGCGGGAGCTGTGGCTCGACCGCGTGGCCCTGCTCTTCCTGCTCGTCGTGGTGGTGTTCCAGTTCAGTACGGCGCTCCACTGGATGTCGGGGGTCGGCCCCGGGTGGGCGGTGGCGCTCTTCCTCGCGCTCCTGCCGTTCTACGTGGCGTATGCGCGGAGCTGCCGCTCCGAGGTCGGCGACACCGAGGCCACCATCGAGCAGCGCATCGGCGAGCTCGCCGGCATCGCCCGCGTCTCCCGCGTCGTCATGGGGCACACCCACCGGGCCGCGGTGCGGCGCCACGACGGCGTCGACTTCCTCAACACGGGCCACTGGTCGCCCGCCTACGACGACGTCGAGTGCACGATCAAGGTCGGACGCAACGGTTTCGCGTGGATCTACCCGGGGCAGACGGCCCGCGAGTCCGAGCTCCGCGTGTTCGACGGCGAGGGGTCCGCGGCCCTGCCCGCCCCCAGCGCCGGCCGGGTGGCCTCCCGGCGCAAGCGGGCCCACGGAGCGACGGCGGACTCGGCGGCATAGCGCTCCGTACGCGCGCCCCCGCCCCTCGGTCGCCACGGGGTTCGTGCTTGGATCACGGCCTCCCGCCCCTACTCTCCAATGGAGACGAGGGGGGACCGATGCTCGCGACCGTGTTGTACCTGTTGACCACGGCGTACGCCGCCGAGGTCGAGACCGAGACCCGAAACACCTTGAACGTCACCGGGACGGGCGAGATCTGGGTGGAGCCCGACGAGGCCGTACTGGTCCTCGGTGTGCGCGCGCAGGGAGACACGGCCGGGGCCGCGTTCGATGCCGCGGCGAAGAAGATGGCGACCGTGAACGCCGCGCTCGCCACCTCGGTGTCGGGCGAGCGCATCCGCACGTCGCAGCTCTCGCTCCAGCCGCGGTACCAATACGTCGAGAACGCCGAGCCCCGGCTCATCGGCTACGAGGCCTCCGCGACGCTCGAGGTCCGCGTGGACGAGCCGACCGACGTGGGCAAGGTCCTCGACAACGCCGTCGCCGCGGGCGCGAACGAGGTCCACGGGGTCGCCTGGAAGGTCGAGGACGAGGGCGCCGCGCGGCAGGAGGCCCTCGACGCCGCGGTCGAGGACGCGCACGCCAACGCCGAGCTCGTCGCGAACCAGCTCGGCGTGCCGCTGGGCGAGCCGATGCGCGTGACCATCCGCGTCCAGGAGTCCCTGCCGATCCCGTACTACATGGAGCGCGGGGACGCGGCGATGGACGCCGACGTGGCGTCGATGCCGGTGCGCGCCGGCGAGCAGATCTACGCGGCCCAGGTGGACGTGACCTACGTCATCGGCGAGGAGCCGGCGCAGGAGCCGGTGGAGCCCCTGCCGCCGGAGGAGGAGCCCGACATCCCCGGGGAGCCTACGTCGTAGCGGCGCTCGGGAGCGCCCGCTTCATCTCGGTGAGCACGCGGTCGAACTGGTTGGCGAACCGCGTGCGGTCCTGCGGCGTGAGCGGCGACGGACCGCCCGTGAACGTGAAGCCGCCGCGCAACATCTCGTTCATCTCGCGCGCGGCGAGCTTCCCCTCGATCGTGCCCGCGTCGAACTGCTGGCCGCGGAAGTCGATGCACCGCGCGCCCGCGGCGAGCGCGTCGGCGGCGCACGGGAGGTCGGCGGTGAGGACGAGATCCCCCGGGGCGGCGCGACGGGCGATGATCAGGTCGGCCTCGTCGGGGCCCGCGGGGGCGAGGATGACGAACACGCCCTTCTTCGGCTTGATGCCGACGCTCCGGTTCGACACGAAGTAGACCGGGAAGCCGACGCGGAGGGCGCCGCGCTCGATGAGATCCTTCACCGGACAGGCGTCGGCGTCGACATAGATCGAAGGCATCGGGGTAGCTAACCGCTCCGAAGCTACCGACCGGCTACCCGCACGGGGTGTCGGCGCCGTCGCAGTCCTGGTCGATGCCGTCGCCACAGGTCTCCGTGGCCCACATGTAGACGGCGGGGTCGGTGTCGTCGCAGTCCCCCGCGGAGGTGACCCACCCGTCGGGGATGGTGCAGCCGAGCTCGTCGACGTCCCAGTCGCCGTAGCCGTCCCCGTCCTCGTCGGGGAAGGACTGGATGATGTCGGTGGCGCCGTCGTCCACCGCGCCGTCGCAGTCGTTGTCGATCTCGTCGCAGACCTCCTGGTTGCCGGGGAACGACAGGGGCTGCGCGTCGTCGCAGTCGGTCGAGTCCGCCACCGTGCCCGGCGGCTGATCGCACGCGAGGACGCCCGCGTCCAGGTTTCCGTAGCCGTCCGCATCGACATCGGCGTACCAGGCGCCCACGCCCTCACCGGCGTCGTCGGTGCCGCCGTCGCAGTCGTTGTCGATCCCGTCGCATGCCTCCTCGGCGCCGGGGTTCACCGCGGCGTTGTCGTCGTCGCAGTCCACGTCGGCGTCGTAGCCGTCCTTGTCGCGATCGACGCCGGCGGGGGCCTTGTCGTCGGGAGTGCAGGCCGGGAGCAGGAGGCCGGGGAGCAGGGCGAGGAGCAGCAGGTACACGAGGCCTCCGAGGGTCCTCCACGATGCCACGGGCGCGCCCGACCCGCAAAGTGCATGGCGGCCCTCAGTGGAGGCAGCGTTTGTAAAACGATTGCTGTATCGTGAACCGACCACCGGACTCACCCATGCGCGCGCTCTCGTTCCTCGTCCTCCTCTCCGCTTGTGGCCCCGGTCAGATCATCGTGGGCGACAAGGGCGCCGATGCCGGCGACACCGGGCCCGTCGCCGGCGATCAGGACGGCGACGGCTTCGCCGCGATGGACGCCGGCGGTGACGACTGCGACGATCTCGACGCCCTCGTGTACCCGGGCGCCACCGAGAGCTGGTACGACAGCGTCGACCAGGACTGCGACAACTGGTCCGACTTCGACCAGGATCGCGACGGCGAGGACCTCATCGGCTTCGGCACCGACTGTGACGACACCGACCCGGCCATCCGCTCTACCGCCACCGAGACCCGCGACCTCGTCGACCAGGACTGCGACGGCCTCGTGGACGAGCCCTTCATCGTGGCCGGCGCCATCGTCGTGTCCGAGGTCATGCAGCACCCCCTCGCCGCGAGCGACAGTGACGGCGAGTGGATCGAGCTCCTCAACACGGACAGCAGCGCCATCGACCTGAAGGGGTGGGTCATCCGCGGAGACGACGGGGACAGCGTCACGATCTCCCGCTCGCTCGTCGTCCCCGCCGGGGAGCACGTCGTCCTCGGCGCCAACACGAGCACCGCGGTCAACGGCGGCATCGACATCGACTACGAGTACGACCGGACCACCCTGTCGCTCTCCTCCGAGGACAACCTGTTCCTCGTGCTCGGCGGCACCACCATCTTCGACGTGGAGTGGACCGCCGCCTGGGGCACCGCGGACGGCGCCACGTGGTCCCTCGACCCCGACCACACCGACGTCACCGATGCGCGCCAGTTCGACTACTGGTGCCCCGCCACCTCGCCGTTGGCCTCCGGCGACTTCGGCAGCCCGGGCGCGCGGAACGACGACTGCGGGAAGATCGACGAGGACGGGGACGGCTGGTCCGTCGATCGCGGCGACTGTGACGACGCCGACGCCGCCGTGCATCCCAACGCCGACGACCTGTGGGACGGCATCGACAACGACTGCTCGGGGAGCGTCGACGACGGCATGGTGGACGAGGTCGCGGCGAGCCACGTCGACGGCGCGACCCCGAACGGCGTGCTCGGCGCCTACACGGGCCTGGGCCTCGGGGACCTCACCGGGAGCGGCACCCCCGACCTGCTCATCGGCGGCGCGTTCCAGAACAACTACTCCGGCGCCCTGTACGTGGTCTCCGGGGACGAGCACGCCAGCCTCGGCAGCGTCGTGACCGACCACGACCACGCCTCGTTCGTCGGCGCCCCCTACAGCTACATGGGGGCCACGAGCCCGCTCGCGGGCGACAACACCGGGGACGGCGAGTCGGACCTCGTGATCGCGGGCGGCGGCTATCCGCAGTACAGCACGACCGCGGTCGCGCTGTTCGAAGGCGGTCGCGCGGTGAGCGGCGCGCTCGACCTCGCGGACGCCGAGCTCGTCGTCACCGTCGACACCAGCGACGGCGTCGGCACCGGGTCCAACAGCGTCCTCTCCTCCCTCGACATGGACGGGGACGGCGTCGACGAGATCGTCTACAGCCAGCCCCAGTACACCACCGGCGGCCGCGTCAGCACGGGCCGGGTGGCCGTCTACGACGCGGGCAGCGTGTCGGGCGAGATCGAGGCCGAGGACGCCGCCCTGCTGGTCGGCGGCGAGTCGAGCCAGGACACCTTCGGCTTCGGCCTCGGCGGCGGCGACATCGACGGGGACGGCTACGACGATCTCATGGTGGGCGCCCCCGGCGCCGACGACGAGGTGACCAACGGCGGGGCCTGGTACCAGGTCGACGGCGGCTCCACGTGGGCCGGCTCCGTCGGGATCGGGAGCGCCGAGTCGCGCACCATCGCGGGGAGCATCCTGGACGGCGGCGTCGGCTACGGCCAGGCCGCGCTCGGCGACTTCGACGACGACGGCGAGCTCGACTTCGCGACCGGCGGCGTGGCCACGAACACGGTCGCCGTGTACTTCAACCTCGACCGCCGCGCCGGCTCGCTCGACGAGGACGACATCGACGTCGAGATCGAGGGGGACGGCCCCGGGCGCTTCGGCTTCTCGCTGACCGTGGGCGATCTCGACGGGGACGGCGTGGACGACCTCGTCGCCGGCGCGCCGGCCGTGAACCCGATGTACACCCAGGCGACCTACTGGTGGTACGCGCCGGGGAACGCCGTGGGGCGCGTCTACCTGTTCCCCGGGGCCACGCTCGCGGCCGGCACCACGGACGCGTCCGCGGCCGCGGCCACGATCGACGGCGAGACCTCCGGCGACCTCTTCGGCGCCGTCCTGTCGGGCGCCGCGGACATCGACGGCGACGGCAATGACGACATCCTCGTCGGCGCCCCGCGCGGCGGCTCCAACGCGGCCGGCCGCGTCTACGTGGTGCTCGGCAACTAAGGGCGGCCCCCGCCGTTCGCCCTACGCCTTGCGATCCTCGAGGATCCGCGCCGCGGCGTGCTTGCCGCTGGTGAGCGCGCCCACGATGCCGTGCCCGGCGCGCGTGCTCGCCCCGGCGAAGTAGAGCCCGGGGATGGGCCCGCGGTAGCCCGGGCGCCCCTGCATGAACTGGGCGGGCGTGGCCGCGAGCCCGTAGCCCGTGCCGTCGGACGCGCGGGTGTAGCGGGAGTGGGTGATCGGTGTGGCGCTCTCGCGGAAGACGATGTGCTGCTTCGTCCCCGGGAACTGCGCCTCGAGCTGGTCGATGAGGCGGTCCTCCACCGCGCGCTTCTTCGCCTCGTAGACCTCGCGCTTGCGATACACGCCGCTGTCGACCTCGGAGGGATCGACCCCCCACGCCTCGGGGCGCCCGGCCGCGAGGGTCATCACCTCGACGCCCATCACCCCCGGGGGCGTGTGGCCGTGCGTGTCGGGGTCCTTGAGCGACGCGCTCGTGATGTAGGTGCAGCGCCCGGAGGTCTCGCCGCGATCGACCTCGTCGTAGATGGACTCGGCGTCGGTGGTGTCGAAGCGCCAGACGTTGCGGGCGGCCATGCCGAGGGTGCGCAGGTCCGCGCGGATGCCGAGGCAGGTGATGAAGATGGCGGCGCCCATCGAGAGCGTCTCGCGGCGCTCCTTCCACGCGGCGGGGACGGCGTCGTCCGGCAGGAGCTCCGTGTACGTGCGCTTCAGGTCGGCGTTGCTGATGACCACGCCCGCGCGCACCTCGCGGGCGGGCTCCTTCCCGGCGGCGAGGCGGACGCCAACCGCGCGCCCGCCCTCCACGAGGATGCGTTCGACCGGGCGCCGCAGGCAGATGACCCCGCCGGCGCCCTCGACCACCTCGGCCAGGGCGTCGGCGATCCGCTGCCCGCCGCCCTTCGGGTAGTACGCGCCGCTGAGGTAGTGGGCCTGCAGGCCGAGGTGCAGCATGGCGCTCGCCTTGCTCGGCGCCACGCCGTAGTCGCCGCTCTGGCCGAGCAGCACCGCGCGGAGCGTCGGGTCCTGCGTGCAGTCGTCGAGGAGCTGCTTGACCGTGGCGTTCTGGTACTTCGGCACGAGGCGCGCCTTCGTCGCGACCTGCCACATCATCCCGATCGCCCCCGCGGCGCCCCGGCCGCGCTGCTCCTCCATCCAGTTGGCCATGTGCGCCACCTCGCCGAGCACGCGCGTGTAGCGATCGATGCCGCGGCGCTCGCTCGGGAAGTGCTCCGCGAGCCGATCGCGGAAGCGGGCGAGGTCGGCGGGGATGGGGAAGGTGAGCCCGGGCACGACGATGGTGTCGAAGCCGTCGTCGTCCATGCGGATGAACTCGAGCTCGACGCCCACGTCGCGCAGCAGGGTGGGGATCTTGCCGTTGCGCCCGCAGTCACCGATGTAGTGCAGGCCGATGTCGAACTGGTAGGACCCCTCGCGCGTGGCGCGGTGGAACATCGTGGCGCAGCCGCCGGCCACGTAGTGCCCGTCGAACACCGCGACGGAGAGCCCCTGCTTCGCGAGCCGCGCCGCGCTCATCAGGCCGCCGAGGCCCGCGCCGACGATGGCGATGTCGACCCGATCGGGCACCGGCGTGTGCACGCGCTCCTTGGTGTGCGCGGTCGGGAGGGCGAGCTCGGACATGGGGTTTTCCTGGGGAGAGGAGCGTAGTCCGGGCGGGCGCGCGCCGGATACCTGACAGTGTCTACCCGCACTCCTTGACAGTGTCAAGCACGAGGATACGACCGCGGTGGCGCGACGCGCCGGGAGAGGGATGACCGACGATCTCCGCCGCCGGGTGCTCGACGCGAGCATCGCGCTCATCGACGGCGAGGGGCTCGCCGCCCTCTCGATGCGCGAGGTGGCGCGCCGCGCCGGGGTCTCCCACCAGGCGCCGTACCACCACTTCGGGGATCGCGCGGGCATCCTCGCCGCGCTCGCCGAGGAGGGCTTCGGCGCGCTGGCCGACGCGTTGGAGGCCGCGGGCCCCGACACCTCGCCCGCGGACGAGCTCGCCGCCCGGGGCACGGCCTACGTCCGGTTCGCCCTCGCCCGGCCGGCCCACTTCCGGGTGATGTTCCGCCCCGAGCTCGTGGACATGACGCGGTGGCCCGGCGCCGCCGCCCAGGCCGCGCGCGCGCACCGGGCGCTCGTGTCGAGCCTCCTCCGGTGCGTCGAGGCCGGCCTCGTGGCGCCCGAGGAGCTCGAGGACTGCGTGGCGACCACCTGGTCGACGGTGCACGGCCTCGCGACCCTGCTCCTCGAGGGGCCGCTCCGCGTCAAGGGACGCACGCCCGACGCCCTCGCGGAGCGCGTTCCCGCCCTGCTCGCGGGCCTGCTCGCCGTGCGGAGGCGGGCGGCGGAGTGAGGGCGGGCGGCGGCGACAGGGGGGCGCGGTGCTCGGCGCCCGCCCGCCGTCGTCAGCGCTGCTCGTTCGGCCGGAGGAGGCGCCCGCTCCGCCACAAGCGGTAGAAGCCGAGCCCAGCGAGGACGACGCCGACGGCGCTCACGACGGCGCCGCTCACCATGAACGCGAGGGCATCGCCCTCGTAGAGGGCACCCGAGCTCGCGTTCCAGGCGAGGGTGCGCCCGGCGGCGGCCGCGGTGCGCTGGGCCTGGGCGACGCTCGCGGTGAAGCCGAGCGGGAGACCCGCCAGGGCGAGCACCGCGCCCAGCGCGATGAGGAGACGCGTCGTGCGGTCGGGGGGCGACATGCCACGCCGAGTAGCGCCCGGGCAGGCGCGAGGCAAACCTTCCCGCCGTTCCCGCCGCCCGGTGGCGCGGTGGCGCGGTGGCGCGGTGGCGCGGTGGCGCACTCCGACCCGGCCGCGGCGCCATGCTACGGAGACCGGATGCGCCGCGAATCCTTGTCCCTCCGCTACGACGGCCGCCTCCGCATCCTCGACCAGCAGGCCCTCCCCGACGTGGAGCGCTGGCTGGACGCCGACGACGCCGACACGATGATCGACCACATCCGCGCGCTCCGGGTGCGCGGCGCCCCGCTCATCGGGGTCGCCGCCGCGCTCTGCCTCGCCCGCCTCGCCGCCACGGGGGCCTCCGGGGAGGCGCTCCTCGACGCCGCGCGCCGCCTCCGCGAAGCCCGCCCCACGGCCGTCAACCTCCAGTGGGCGATGGACCGCATGTCCGGCGTGCTCCGGTCGGTCGCCTCCGTGTCCGCCGCCACGGTCGAGGCCGAAGCCCTCTCCATCTTCGACGAGGACGTGGCCACCTGTGAGGCGATGTCCGCCCACGGTGCCGCGCTGATCGAGGACGGCGAAGGGGTCCTCACCCACTGCAACACCGGCGGGCTCGCGACGGCGGGCGTCGGCACGGCGCTCGGCGTGCTCCACCGGGCCTGGGCGTCCGGAAAGCGCATCCACGTGTGGGTCGACGAGACGCGCCCGCTCCTCCAGGGCGCCCGGCTCACCGCCTGGGAGCTCGGCCGGCTCGGCATCCCCCACACGCTCATCACCGACTCGATGGCCGCCGTGGTGATGCGCGCGGGGCGGGTCCAGCGCGTGCTCGTGGGCGCCGACCGCATCGCCGCCAACGGCGACTTCGCCAACAAGGTCGGCACCTACGGCGTCGCGGTGATCGCCGCGCACCACGGCGTGCCGTTCCACGCGGTGGCGCCGTGGTCCACGGTCGATCTCGCCTGCCCCGACGGCGGGGCCATCCCCATAGAGGAGCGCGATCCCGCCGAGGTCCGCGGCGTCGTCGCGAGCGAGGGCGCCTCCCGATGGGCTCCCCTCGCCAGCCCCGTGTACAACCCCGCCTTCGACGTCACGCCGGCCGCGCTCGTCACCTCGATCGTGCTCGACACGGGCGTGGTCTCCGGCGCCGACCTCCGCGCCGGGCGGCTCGCGGCGCACGCGCCGGGCTCCTAGTACGTCACGTCAGGGAATCTGACCGGTTGGGCATGGGCCGTATACATATATCGCTTACGACGCGCCGGAATTGAGCGGGCACTGATCAGCCGAACAGCGGCGCCGAGTCGAGGGCCTGCTGAAAGCGGCGGCCGCCGAG
>JAKFCH010000180.1:0-13558 GCA_036676765.1 Deltaproteobacteria bacterium | reverse complement strand
CCGCCAACCGAGGCGCCTCGCGCCGAGCCCGCAGGACACGCGGCGGTGCGCCCCGGCCGCCAGGCGGGGCGCGCCGCGGGCCCCATCGGTTAGCAGAAACGGGGAGGCCCACCATGCGCACCTTCACCTCACGTCGGACCCACCTTCTCGTGGGGATGCTCGTCGCCGCGGGGTGCACGGGCCCGAAGGACGACACTGCGGTCGACACGGGGCCGGGGCCTGAGCCCGAGCCCTACACCATCTCCGACGGCCTCCCGACGCACAGCGGTCCGTGGCTCGGTCGGCTCGCCTACAGCCGCGTCCACCCGTACGAGTGGGGGGAGAAGGGCCCGACGCTCCAGGTCGAGCGCCTGAGCTCCGCCGCCTCGTTCTTCGACGCCGCGGGCTGGGGGGTCTTCGACGTGACGCAGGAGGAGGGCTGCTGGACGGACTCCTGGACCGCCGCGTGGTCCGAGTTCAAGGACATCGGGACGGAGCTCCCCGTCCAGGTGGGCGACGAGACGGCCCTCCACCTCCCCGCGAACGGCGCGGACGGCACGCTCTACACCTGGCGCTCGGACACCCCCGCGCAGGAGTGGGCCATCGCCCCCGGCGCCGCGATCGGGATGGACGGCGTCGACACGACGGTCATCGTGCCCGAGCCGCTCCAGATCACCGACATCGCGACCGCGTGGTACACCTTCGACCAGGAGGGCACGCTCGCGATCGAGTGGGAGCCGCCGACGATGGGGAACACGTGGATCCACGTCCTCCGCCAGGAAGAGGACGGCCGGTTCACCCGGTGCCACGTCCGGGACGACGGGTCGGTGACCATCGAGTACGGGTCGCGACCGAACCGGGACGACAGCCGCCTGTTCTTCTCGCGCGTCTCGTCCGCGGACGTGGATCTGCCGTCGTTCGGGCGCGTGTCCGTGTATGCCGAGGATCTCGTCCTGCTCGACCCGGGGTAGCCGGCCGGCGGAAGAATCCGGGCGTCCGGTCTACCAGGCCTCGCCGGGCTTCCCGGAGAGGCCGCCGCTCCGCACCAGCGCGCCCACCGCGCCGAGCACGGGGTGCAGGATCTGGTCGTCCTCCCAGTAGGCGGTGACCCCGCGCACGGCCTGCCGCGCGGCCTCGACTCCCGGCGCGATGACCGCGGGCGGGCCCTCGGTGCGCACGCCGTCGGGGAACGACAGGCCACGCCGCCGGAAGTCGAGGGCCTGCGCGGCGAGCAGCGCCTCGATGCCGACGATGTCGGCGACACACTCGAGCACCCGCAAGGTGAGGCGCCCGGCGATGGGGCCCATGCTGACGTGATCCTCGTGGTGCTGGACCGTGGGGATGGTGTCGACGCTCGCGGGGTGGGAGAGCCCCTTGCACTCGCTGGCGAGCGACGCCGCGGTGTACTGGGCGAGCATGAAGCCGGAGTTGAGCCCGGTGCCCTCGACGAGGAAGCTCGGGAGATCACCGGTCAACGAGCCGCTGGTCAGGCGGTAGGTGCGGCGCTCGGACTGGGTGGCGGCGGAGGTGAGGGCGATGCGCAGCACGTCGCACGCGAGCGCCACGGGCGCGCCGTGGAAGTTGCCGGCCTCGACGATGTCCTCGCCCTCGATCCAGAGCGGGTTGTCACAGGCGCCGTTGAGCTCGCGCAGGACGAGTTCGCGGGCGAACCCGAACGCGTCCCGGGCGGCCCCGAGCACGGCGGGCGCGGCGCGGATGGAGAAGGCGTCGGGGGAGCGGCTCCGCACGGCGAGCGTGCTGCCGTCGAGGCGCTTCGCGATGCGGCTCGCGACGAGGGTGGCGCTGCCATGGCCGCGGGCGTCGATGGCGCGCAGGGAGAGGCAGCGCGTGTCGGCGCGCAGGGCCTCCATCGTCATGGCGCAGGCCACCTCCATCGCGTCGAGGATGCGCTCGGCGCGGTGGACCGAGAGGGCGGCGAGCGCGCTCGTGAGCGTGGCGCCGTTGATGAGCGAGAGCGCCTCCTTGTGGGTCGGCACGAACGCGGGGAGGTCGTACGCCTCGGAGGTCGCGCTGTCGGCGAGCGTGCCGTCGGGCAGGCGCACGGCGCCGCCGAGGCCGCACAACACCCGCGCGACGTGGGCGAGCGGCGCGAGATCGCCCGCGGCGCCCACCGAGCCCTGGGACGGCACGACCGGTGTGATTCCGCGGTTGAGCAGCTCGAGCATGGCGTCGACGAGGGCGGGCCGCACGCCGGAGTAGCCGGTGGCGAGCACGTTCGCGCGGCACACGATCATCGCGCGCACGATCGGCGACGGGAGCGGATCCCCCACGCCGGCGCAGTGGCCGAAGATGAAGGAGGTGACGATGTCGACGTCGGGGGAGTCGCCCTCGCCGACGAGGTAGCGGCGCTTCTGCTCGAGCACGCTCGGCAGGTCGGCGTA
Source organism: Deltaproteobacteria bacterium (assembly GCA_036676765.1). Lineage (GTDB taxonomy): Bacteria > Myxococcota_A > UBA796 > UBA796 > SXON01 > CAJBVW01. The sequence continues at coordinate 11,177 of JAKFCH010000180.1, read as the reverse complement.
GGCGGCGGCGGAGCGATCCATGCGCTGCCGGGCATCCCCCGCGAGGAGGACGCGCGCACCGTGCGCGACGGCGGCGACGTGGTCGGGCGTCAGCGCCTGGCCGTTGATGAGGACGACGGTGCTCACAGCCCCTCCAGCGCGCCGTCGGCGACGAGGCGCGCGACCGCTTCGATCTGCTCGGACGGCACCTGGGTGCCCTCGAGCGCGGCCTCGACGAGCCCGAGCGCGACGGACGCGCCGGCCCCGAGGGTGACGCCCCCTCCGGAGGACGACGGCTCTCCGAGGCGGAACCTGAGCGCGCGCGCGGCGCACAACAGCTCGATGGCGACGACGCGGCGGCTGTTCTCGACGGTCTCACGGAGGCGCCAGGCGGCGGTGGTGCTCATGGCCACGTGGTCCTCCTGGTCCTCGCAGGTCGGGATGGAGTCCATCGTGGCGGGCCAGCCGAGCGCCTTGTTCTCGGACACGAGCGCGGCGGCCGTGGTCTGCGGGACCAGCATGCCGAGCCCGGGGCGGTCCGCGCCGACGAGCGCGGGCGGGAGCCGCGCGGAGAGCGAACCGGTCGTGAGGCGGAACAGGCGGCGCTCGGAGATCGAGGCGATCTCGGCGACGGCGATGCGCATGGCATCCGCGGCCATGCCGACGGGCTCCCCGTGGAACAGCCCCGCGGAGAACGCGTGGTCGGGGCCCTCCTCGTCCATGAGCATGACCGGGTTGTCGGTGACCGCGTTGATCTCGATGGCGACCTGGGCGCGGCCGAACGCGAGCGTGTCGCGACAGGCGCCGAGCACGACGGGGGTGCAGCGCAGGGAGTAAGCGTCCTGGACCTTGCCGGGGAGCGAGTCGACCAGGGAGGAGCCGGCGAGGAGTGAGAGGAGGCGCGCGGCGCACGCCTGGGCGCCCGGGTAGGGGCGGAGGGCGTGCACGGCGGGGTGGAAGGCGCGCGTGACGCCGCGGAGGGCCTCGATGCTCATCGCGGCGGCCACCTCGGCGGCGCGCAGGAGCACGTCGGCGTCGTGGGCGGCGAGCGCGGCGACGGCGGTGGTGAGCTGGGCGCCGTTGGTGATGGCGAGGCCGTCCTTCGCGGCGGGCGCGAGCGGCGTGATGCCGGCGCGGAGCATCGCGTCGGGGCCCGGGAGACGGAGGCCGCCGTGCTCGGCCTCGCCGCCCTCGCCGAAGAGCACGAGCCCGAGGTGGGAGAGCGGCGCGAGATCGCCGCTGGAGCCGCACGAGCCCTGACGCGGCACCACGGGGAGGACGCCGGCGGCGAGCATCGCCACGAGGGTGTCCACCAGCGCGGGGCGGCAGCCGCTCGCGCCGTGGGCGAGCGCGTTGGCGCGCAGCAGCATCATCGCGCGCACGACCTCGGGCGGCGCGGCGGGCCCGACGCCGGCGGCGTGGGAGCGGATGAGGTTGCGCGAGAGCGTGGCGGTGCTCTCCGGCGGGATGCGGACGCGCGCGAGCGAGCCGAAGCCCGTGTTGATGCCGTAGATGGGGGCATCCCCGTGCGTGACGGCCTGCACCCACGCGAGCGAGCGCTCCATGCGGGCGCGGGCATCCGCCGCGAGGGTTGCCCGCGCCCCGCCGCGCGCGACGGCGAGCAGCGTGTCGACGGTGAGGGAGCGGCCGTCGAGGACGACCACGGCGTCGCTCGGGGTCACGGAATGGCCTCCCACACGTCCTCCGGGCCGGCCACGAGCGTGGTGCCGTCGATCCGGAACCAGCTCCGGAAGCCCTTCTGCCCGTTCTGGCCGTGGATGAGGACGTCGAGGACGCCGTCCCCATCGCGATCGATGGGCGGGACCACCACGGGCACGGCGCACGTCCGGGTCGCGGCGGCGAGCAGCACGGAGGAGAGGACGACCTCGCCCTCGTAGTCGAGCAGGCCCACGGCCGCCTTGCAGTTCTCTCCCTGCCGAACGTCGGGCGGGCCGTCGAAGGCGCCGGCGCCCACCTGGTCCCCCGTGGCGGTCACGACGTAGATCGGGGGCGCCTTCTCCCGGCGCACCTTCACCACGCTCCGCACGTACACGCCGCCCGACTTCGCGGCGTCGGGCGCGGCGGTGCCCGGCGGCGGCGCCGGGGTGGCGGCCGAGACGAGCAGCGGCTTCATGCGGAACCCCACGCGCTCCACCATGACCGCCGTGACGGGCAGCGCCTTGGTGGGCGCCGGGAGCTCGCGGTCGACGATCCAGAGCGGGCCGTCCTCTCCGAGCAGCACGGTGCCGGCCGCGCCGGGGGTCGGCACGCGCCGCGCGGTGCCGGCGGGGCCCCACACGAGCACCTCTTCCGTTCGGGCGCCCCGCGCGATCGCGTTGGGGCCGGCCCGGTAGACCCCCGCGGACGGAGGTTCGGTGCGGCACGCGGCGAGCATCAGGAGGAAAAGCATCGCCCCGCGCTTAACCCCGCGTGCGCACGGCGGAGGACCCGGAGACGCGCGCGACGCCCAACCCCTCTCCCGCGAGGCAGGAGAGGGGGGGCGTGAACCGGCTCCCCCGCCGGGTGTCCAGAGGGGAGTCGAGAGGGTGACCGGGCCTCCCCGCGCGCCAGACGAACAGGGGGGACGCATCCGACTGCATCGAGGACGTCCCGGTCGAGATCTTCCTAGCACGAACCCATCGGCGTGCAAAGGGCCTTCATCGTGCCCTTTGTGCTCCGCCGCTCAGTCCTCGACGGAGGTGAGGCGTTCCTCGCCGCAGGCGGGCGTCTTGTTCTCTTCGGCCTTGACCTGCTCGAGCGTGCCCTGGTCGAAGCCCCACACGTCCTCGCGGATGTGGTCGATCGAGAACGTGCCGCGCACGAGCACCTTCGACGCGGCCGCGAGGCCTTCCAGGTAGATCTGGAACTCGCCGGTGATCGGAACGTCGTTCTTGGCCTTGATGTCCCCGGGGTTGTCGACGCGGACCCACGAGGGGCTCACGCCGAGCCAGCCGTCGAAGCCGGAGGCCACGTCATCCGCGGGGCGCCAGTTGTTGTTCTCGATCTTCATCTCGAGCGGGAACGAGGACTTCCCGAGCGTCTCGAGGTCCTTGACCTCGTCCGTGAAGAAGGACTCGACGTTGGTGACCCACGCGTCGTACCCGGTGCGCGGCTTCGGGAGGCCCGTGTAGCCGGCGGTGGGGCCCGCGTAGGAGTTGACGTAGAAGGGCTGCTGCGCCTCGTCCACGTAGTCGATGGGGTGGCTGTAGAACTCTTCGTCCCCGAAGCGGGCGAAGGTGGCGCCGGCCTGCCACTCCTGCTCGATGGACCAGTAATCGGCGGTGTTGCTCGGGTTGGTCTGGAAGGCGCCCGCGTTGAGGTGGTAGAGCGTGCCCTTCTCCTCGGCGGCCGACCAGCCGGCGAGCCAGTCGCCGTCGACGGGGACCTCTTCCGAGCCGCCCTCGCCGTCCCGGCACTCGACGGGCTGGAAGTCCGGATCGATGACCCAGCCGAAGCGGAAGTCACCGAGCTTGGGGAAGTCCATGTGCACGGTGAGCTGGAGATCGCCTTCCTTGGTGAGCACGGCTTCGGTGCGCCAGGGGTCGACCTTGCCCTCGGTGAGGTAGTACGCGTAGTCGTCCAGCCAGCCGAACCACAGGGGCTCGGTGGCGTTCTGGCAATCCTCGGCCGAACCCGACTCGCAGCACTCGGCGGCGTAGTCCACGCCGGCGAGGCGAGCGTCGGCGATGGCCTCCTCGGTGAGGCCGGAGAGATCGCGGCAATCGATGGGGACGAGGCCCAGATCGCCGGGATCGCCCTCGACATCCGTGCCGGTCCGCTCGAGGCGGTTGATGTTCTCCGAGCTGGAGGCCGCGAGGTACACCGCGAAGTCGGCCTCGACCTCGGCATCCTGGGGCGTGCAGCCGGCAAACAGCAAGGACAGCGGCAGAAGCGTCATGGGCTCGACTCCGACCCAGGCTTATAGGCCGGAGCACACGCGCCCGTCAAGCCGCGTGTGCGCCCGCCTGCTCGACGGCGGCCCGCACCCCGTCCGCGTGATCGCCGAATTGCCACGCGAAGCCGAGCTCCTTCTCCAGCCGTTCGGTGCGCAGGCGTACGGAGGCCGTGTTGAGGCGGAGGTTGTCCTCGGTGAACCGGGGGCGCCCGCCGAGCCTCGCCACGACGCGCTCGTTGGCGCGGGCGGCCGCGAGCTGGAGGGCGCTCGGGATCCACGTCGACCAGAAGCGCACAGGGGTGCCGCCGCAGCGCGCGTGGACGGCGGTGTAGAACTCCCGGAGCGTGGGCGCGGTCCGACCGGCCACGTGGAAGATGCCGGTGGTGTCGGCGTCTCCGATGCGGAGCAGCGCGGCGACGCAGTCGTCCACGTGCACCACGGGCACGATGTTGCGGCCCTCCCCCGGGAGCCACGCCCGACCGGCGCGCATCGCGTCGACCTGGAGGAACGGGAGGCCGGGCCCGTAGACCGCGGCGATGCGGGCGATGCGGGCGGGGAGCCCGCCGGTCGCGGCGTCGAGCACGGCGCGCTCCGCGGCCACCTTCGCCTCGCCGTAGGCCGTGTGCGGGCTCGGGGGGTAGTCCTCCGCCACCCAGAGCCCGCTCCGATCGCCGTACACCGCGCAGCTCGACGCGTACACGAACGCCCGTAGCGGCGCGCCCCGGACCGCCGCGAGCACCGCGAGCGTGCCCTCGCGGTTGAGCCGGTCGGCCGTGTCCGCGCCGCGCCCGCGCACCCCGCCGGCGAGGTGGTACACGACGGTCGCCCCGGCGAGCCCGTCGGCGAGGGCGGCGGCGTCGAACAGCGAGCCCTTCACGGGCCGCGCGCCGGCCATCCCCCGGGCGGCGAGGCCCGACGGGTCGCGCGTGAGCACCGCGACGCTGTCGCCGCGGGCGAGGAGCGCGCGCACGAGGGGCGCGCCGATCCGGCCGGTCCCGCCGGTGACCAGGACGCGCTCGCGTCCTGCCGATGGGGAGGACGAACGGGCCATCCCTACTCCGTGGTCCGCGCGTAGAGCAGCGTGCCGGCCCACGTGGCGTCCGCGTCGGTCTCGTCCGGATCGACGCCGAAGAAGAACGCGTCGGGGAGGCCGTCACCGTCGAGATCGCCGTAGCGGACGGCGTCGGCCACCGGGCGCACGGTCCAGCTCGCCACCGGCGGGGTGAGGCCCCCCGGCACGGCGCGGACCACCCACGCGGCCCCGGCGCTGCCCACCACGAGGTCGGCCACGCTGTCCCCGTCGGCGTCGTCGAGGCGGAGGGTGCCCGGCGCGACGAGGAGGTCGGACGTGCCGTCTCCGAACACGACGGCGATCGACTCGGCGTTCTGGACCGCGGTGTCGAGGAGGCCGTCCCCGTCGAGGTCGGCCGCGCCGGTGACGCAGCCCTCGACCGCGCAGGTGGAGAGCGTGTCCACGCCGTCACCGTCGGGATCGCCCGCGGAGATGCCGCCGATGGGGCCGAGCGATTCGCCCGGCATCACCGTGCCGTCGGCGCCGACGTAGTCGACCGCGCCCGTCGGATCGGCCACCGCCACCTCGCCGTCGGCGAACGCGCCGCAGGCGAGGAGGGAGCCGTCGACCGCGACGGGATCCCCGTCGAGGGTGGGCCCGAGCCCGGCGCCGAGGTTCGCCCGCGCCAGCCAGGTGCCCAGGACCCCGCTGCCGTCGGCCTCCTCGTAGAGCGCGTAGGCGCGCGTGCCACACACCGCGAGGGCGAGCGCGGACCCGCTCCCCGTCAGGGTGACGGCGCCGCCGCTCCGCAGGGTCTCCGCGGTGGTCTCGGTGCGCGGCACCCCGACGAAGCCCTGGATGGCCACGCCCGACGTGCCGCCGCTCGGCAGCACGAGGCCCACGACGTCGACGATGGGATCGCCGTTCACGTCCTGCACGGCCGGCTCGAGGACGAGGTGCACGCCGAACACCAACGGCGTGGGCGTGCGCACGATCCAGGGCGCGGGGATGTCCTTGGGATCGGCGGGATCGTCCACCTCGCGGTCCCCGTGGAGCACGCGGAGGGTGGTGCCGCCGAGGACGGCGTCGACGATGCCGTCCGAGTCGACGTCGTCGAGCTCGAGCGTGGGGCCCGAGGGCAGGTCCCGGCGCGTGGTCAACAGGAAGGTGGTCCCGTTCCACACCGCCCAGGTGAACCGGCCGGGCGAGGTGAGCCCGATGTCGATGACGCCATCCCCCGTGAGGTCCCCGAGGGCCGCGCCGAGCCAGGGGTGGAGCCCCTCGGCGCTCGCGATGGCGTACTGGGCCGGCTCGGCCATGCCCGCCGTGACCACCCAGGCGAGCCAGCTCGTGCCGTCGAGCGACGGCCCGGTGACGATGAACTCGGGGATGTCGTCCCCCGTCACGTCCGTGGCGGGCCAGAGGTGGCCGCCCTGGCCGATCTGCAGATCGAATTGCGAGCCGGACAGCGTGGAGGCCCACTCGCCGTCGACGCGCGTGTAGCGGCGCAGGAACCCGTCCTCGGTGAGCACGGTGACCTCGCTGACGCCGTTCTCGTCGAGGTCCTCGACGGACAGGCCGTACACGGCGTAGCCGAGCTCCAGGGCGTCGGCGGGAGTGAAGCCCCACACGCCGTCCCCGTCGAGCTGGTAGATCCAGGCGCCCTCGCTGCCCGCGAGCGCGATCGAGAGGTCGGCGACGCTGTCGCCGTCCCGGTCGGCGATGACGGCGCCGGCGATCGTCCGGTCCTCCGTCGCCGACCACCCGGCGCCCCAGGTGAGCCCGCCGGCGTCCCGCCCGCGCAGCAGCACGACCCGGGTGGCGGAGAGCACGACGAGGTCGGTGACGCCGTCGGCGTCGATCTCGGCGGAGAGGAGGGCGATCACCGGCTCGTCGAGCGCGAGCGCCCGCGTGGCCGGCGCGCCGTCCCAGCCGCTCCACCACACCTCGCCCGCGGTGGACCACGCCACGCCGCCCGCGGCCCGCGCGATCGCGGTCGGGTCGGCGGAGAGCGGCGCGGCGAAGGCGTCGATCCGGCCGGGCGCCTCGGGCATCGCCCAGGCGGCGCCCTCGGCGCTCGCCCCCGCGCTCGACGCGGAGAGGCCGTAGCGGCCGGGGTTCTCGGCGGTCACCTCGACGAGCGCCCAGCCGTCCCCTCCGGGGGTGACCGCGGCGGGGGCGGTGCCCTCCGACGTGAGCGCGATCGTGTCGGTCGGGACCGCGGCCCCGAGCGCCGACGTGGCGTAGACGGGGACCCGGACGGGCGAGGCGCCGAGGCCCTCCCCCACCCAGACGCCGACGGGGGTGGCGTCTTCCGCCTCGAGGAGCTCGGGGAGCGTGGCGTCGTCCTTGCAGCCCTTGCAGCCGGCGAGGAGGACGAGCAGGCACGCGGCGCCCGAAGTGCGGCGGCGGTCGATGACCATGGGAAACCTCACCGAAAGGTCAGTAGAAACCGCCTCGGACGAGCGTGTACGAGGAGCTCGAGCCGAGGAGGACGGTCGCGCGGCTCTGCGCGTCCAGCCGGATCACGCCGGCGGCGGGAGAAAAGAGGAGCCAGGAGCCATCCCCCGGGTCGTACGCGCAGGCGCTCACGTCGGTGAGGCCGGCCGAGTAGTAGGCGACGGTGCGGGCGTTGCCCGCGGCGAGATCGGCGACGGCGTAGAACGCGCCCGCGGCCGAGCAGGTGTAGGGGGCCTCGTCCGGACCGACGAACACGATGCGGGCGCGCGCGCCGCTTTCGTCGAAGTCCGAGTAGCGCACCGAGGGCGCCGCACCCACCGTCCACTCGTAGACATCGGGGGCGCCGCCGTCGGTGTCGGTCGCGTAGACGGAGCCGTCCGCCTGGACCGTGATCCCGGTGAGGCCCTCGACCGGCGCCTCGAACGGGGCGGTCTCTCCCGTGTCGCTCTCGACGTCCCAGGTGGCGATGCCGTTCCCCGTGGCGACGAAGGCGAGCCCGTCGGCGTAGGCGAGGCCCAGCACGTCCGGGTAGGCGATGGACGCGCGCGTGACGACGTCGGGAGCGGAGAGGTGGATCAGGGTGCCGCCGGCGGCCAGGACCGCCGAAGCCGACACGGGATCGTAGGCGACCGGGCCCGCGGCGCCGTCGAGCGTCGTCGTCCACTGGGCGATCTGCTCCCCCTGGGGATCGAAGACGCCGACGCGGCTCCCCGACGTGGACGAGATCGCCGAGATCACGAAGCCGCGCGTGGGATGGACGACCGGCGCGGTGTCCGTGTCGGTGTCCGTGTCGGTATCGGCGTCGGTGTCCGCGTCGGTGTCCGTGTCGACATCCACGTCGGCGGGCTGGGCGCACGCCTCGTCGGATGCACAGTCGATCTGGACGACCTGGAACACGTGACAGCCCGCCAGGGCCAACGACAAGGGAATCACGCGCGTCTCCGTCGAATCGACGACAACCATAGCAGGCAGGGCGCGAACGCGGCAGCGCCCGCCCCGGGGGCACAGCCCCGATCCCCCGCCGAGCCGGGGGGAGGCAGCCGCGCGTAACCCGCGCCCAGCGCGCCGTCGGGCCCCTCCCACGTGGCGCGCCCGGAGATCGCATTCGCGGAGAGGCGGTCCGCGGCGCCGCGGGGCGTGAGCCGCGGATCCTCGGAGAGGAGGAGCGCGATCGCCGCGGCGACGGCCGGCGTGGACGCGGAGGTCCCGTAGAACCCGCGCGCGCCGTACACCCCGGTGGTCACGCCGTCCGGGCCGGCGATGTCGGGCTTCGCGTATCCGGCGTGGGTGGGCCCGAGCGAAGAGAAGCCCTCGGCGGCGTTGTCGAGGTACCCCTCGGCGCGCACGGCCCCGACCGTGTAGGCCGAGGGGTGGCTCGCGGGGTCCGCGACGCTGCCGGGCTCGGTGCGCCAGGCGTCGCCCCCGCGGGCGAACACGGCGAAGCGGGTCGACGGATCCCCCCCGTGGCGCACCACCTGGAGCCAGTACCAGTCGGCGTCGGCCGCCACGAGCCGCAGGCGCTCCACCGGCGAGCAATGGTCGGCATCCTTCACCTGCCGCGCCTCCGCGCGCCCCACGAGGTTGCCCGCGCGGTCGTAGGCGTAGGCGTCGAGATCGGTGTCCCCGCAGGCGCCGAACTGGTCCCACGACACCTGCACGCTGTGGGTGCCTGCGCCGTAGTAGATCGGCAGGAAGGCGCTCTCCCAGGGGAAGTTGTTGGCGTTGTCCCCGTCGGGATCCGTGAAGTCGCCGACCCAGTGCTCCGTGGCGTAGTTGCCGGCCGAGTTCACGAGGAGGACGCCCCCCGCCGCGAGGATGTCCACGGCGTCGTTCACGCCGCCGCTGCCGTCGTGGAAGCTGTTGTTGAAGAACGACATCGACATGCTCACGACGTCGATGCCCTCGCGCACAGCCCACGCCGCGGCGTTCTCGAGGGTCGTCTGGCCGTTCACCCGCACGAGGTGGAGCTCGACCCCCGGCGCGATGTCCCGGATCACCTGCGCGCACGCGACCCCGTGGCTGCCCTCCTCGAAGGAGTAGCGGGGCCGGAGGGTGTCCATCGGTACGTCGCACGAGAGGTGGGCCTGGCAGTCGTGGGTGGTGAACGCGCCGAGCTCGTCCGCCCAGAGCTCGGTGTCGAACCACTGCACGTCGAACACCGCGACCTTCACCCCCTCGCCGACGAGGCCGTCGGCGTGCCACGCCTCGGCGCCAAGCGCCTCGATCGCCTCGGTGGCGTCATAGCTGTCGAGCGAGGGCGCCTCCTCGATCCCCCACTTCGTGCCCGCGGGCGGCGGCGCGAGCAGCACGCTCCCGCGCTCGCTCGTGGCCTCGGCGCCCGGGAGATCGGGGATCTCGACCCGCACCCGGTCGGTGGGCCCTACCTCGGGGAGGGTCGCCCCGAGGGTGGGGAGGGTCGCCAGGAGGAGCACGGTCACCCAGGCATGGTAGCGCGGGGGAGCCCGGAGGGGCCAGCGCGGCCCGACCCGGGGGCGCTCGGCTCGAACCTGTATCGGGACAATGCGTGCTACCATCGGTCGAACCCGCATTCGGACCCGCCGATGGCCCATCAGGATCCCCCCGCTCCCCTGCCCCGTGGCCCTCAAGCCGCGGCGGGTGGGCCGGTCGTGGCCGGCCGATACCGTGTCGAGCGCCTGATCGCGCGGGGGGGGATGGCCGCCGTGTTCCTCGCGGAGCACATCGCGCTGCGGCGGCGCGTGGCGCTGAAGATCCTGCATCCGCCGCCCGATGCCGACGAGTCCGGCAACTTCGAGAAGCGGTTCCGCCTCGAGGCGGAGACCCTCGCCACGCTCGACCACCCGAACATCGTGACCCTCTACGACTACGGCGAGGCGGAGGACGGGCGCTTCTACCTCGCGATGGAGTACATCGAGGGGCCGCGCTTCACCGATCTGCTCGGTCAGGGGGCCCTTCCGCCGGATCGCGCCATCCACCTGCTCCTCGAGGTGTGCGCGGCCCTACGCTATGCGCACAAACGCGGCGTCGTTCACCGGGATCTGAAGCCCTCCAACCTGCTCGTCGGCACCGACAGCGAGGGAGGCGAGCGCCTGAAGGTGGTCGACTTCGGCCTCGTGAAAGTGACCGAGATCGACCAGTCCCTCACCCGCGAGGGGCTCGTGCTCGGCTCGCCGCACTGCATGGCGCCCGAGCAGGTGCGCGGCGGGAATATCGATCACCGCGCCGACATCTACGCGATCGGCATCCTGCTGTTCCGCTCGCTCACGGGCGTGTACCCGTTCCACGGCGCGACCAGCACGGCCACGATGGTGGCCCACCTCAACGAGCCCATCCCCACGTTCGTGTCGGTCGCGCCGGACCTCCCGCTGCCGGCCCCCCTCGAGGACATCGTCCGGCGCTGCCTCGCGAAGCGGCCAGCCGACCGACCGCCCGACGTGAAGTCGCTGATGGACGAGCTCGCCGCCTGCATCGGGATGCGCGCCGAGCCCGACTCCACCTCCCGGTCCCAGAGCGGCTCGCTCCTCCTCGCGACCGCGCCCGCCGCCAACGACACCACGCAGATCCTCGCGAGCCCCTCCCCCGCCGAGGGGACATCCCCGCGCCGCCCCGCCGTGGCGATCCTCGCCTTGCTCCTGTTGGTGTCGGTGGCGGTCGGCCTCTACCTGTCCGCGCCGGGTGGCTCGACGGGCCCCGTCCCGCCGGCTGCCGACGAGCACGCCGCCGTCGAGCCCGCCGCCGACGATCCCGCGGCCGCCGATCCCGCCGCCGCCGCGCCCCCCACCGAAGCGACGACGGCCGGCGCAAGCGCCGCGCCCGCCACCCCCGCACTCCCCGTCGACCCCGTCCCGGCCG
>JAKFCH010000179.1:0-9355 GCA_036676765.1 Deltaproteobacteria bacterium | reverse complement strand
GGCACCTCGGTGGGCGGGCTGGCGTCGGTGGTGGGGAGAGGCATCATCAGCATGATCCGTCAGGCGCCCTGCTCGGTAAACTGGGAGGTGAGCAGTGTCTCATCCACCTTGACACGGAGGGCCCTTGACACGGTCGGAGCCTCAGCGAAGGCGCCCGAACGGTAACGGGCTTGCTTGAAGGTGCGGCACGCGCCAAGCCCCATCCATACCGACCGGGTTCGCCCACGTTGGGCTATAAAAGCTCGGCGCAGGGCGGACGGTCGAGGTCGCCGAACTCGGTGAGTTCGAGCGCGGCATCCCTGAGGAGCCCGACGTCCTCGCCGAAGACCTTGTAGCCCTTGTCAAAGTCGAGGGGGTTGAACTCGCGGAACCGTATGGTCTCGTCGTTCTCGAACGAACCGGCGGGGACGTTGGCGGGTCCGCTGCCGACGACCTTCACCTCGTCCTCCGCGACCCCAGGCGCCACCTCCTGCGCGAACGTCATGCCCGGTCGTGGGTCCTCCGGCATGAAGATCCCGGGGGCGTTCCCCGGATCGTCGGCGCGCCAGGCCCCGGACCCGGGCACCGGGTCGCCGTTCTCGAACTCGGTGACCTCCTCGCCGAAGTAGCAGACCGTGCTGCCGCCGCGCGGCTCCGCGAAGAAGTTGACCGAGACCTCGATGAGCTCCTCGTCGGGATCGACCTCGCCGTCGCCGTCGGTGTCCGACCATTCGCACTCCTCGACAACGCGCGTCGTCACGGCTCCCCCGAAGAGGGCTTCGGTCTCGTCGAGGACCGTGATCTGCAAGCCGAGTGGCTCACCGTCCTCCTCGCCCCGCAGGATCCACTGCTGACCGGTCGGCAAAGGGAAGAAGGTGTTGTCGAAATCGAGGTCGAAGGCCTGGTCGGAATCGCACACTTCCAGAGCGTCGAGCTTCTTCTTGCTGGCCGCATGGGCCGGATCCAGGCCCAGGCTCGACGTGGTCAGTATGAGGAACGCGGCGGGTGCCGCCCAGATACGCTTCATGTTTCCCTCCCCATGAGTCGGATGCTCCTGAAAGAGCTACCCGCGATGGGGAGGTTCTCAAGGGGTTGGGGCATCGGCTGGCACACTCCTCACACCCGCGATCGGCCGTGAACGGCGTCGGCAAGACGATGTTCGGAGAGAAGCTCGCCCACGCCGTCAACAAGTCCGTCTACCCCCTTGGCACCCCCTGGGCCGAATGGCGAACCCGACCTTTACGGCTGGCCGCGCATTCGATATTGGCCCTGCCAAGGAGTCAAGAATGCTCTCTCTACTGTTGGGCCTGGTCGGGTGTGGTCCGGGGCACGACACGACGACCTATGCAGCATGCGTCACATGGACGGAGCTGGCTTGCGACTGTCGCAACGACGAGGTGGACTCCGCCGACCCCGAGTACTTCTGCAAGGACGACACGGTCGAGGTGTGGTGTCGAGCATACGACCTGGATGCTTGTGACAGCGCGAGCGACAAGTTCGATGCGGACCAGTGCCAATACGTCCAGGACCATGACACCAAGGAGGCGCTGGACTACTTCAATTGCGCCAATGCCATCTACTCCGATGAGTGCAACGTCGACTACGCCGAATGCGGCGAGCAGCCGGAGTTGTGACGTAAGCTGCGCTGCTTCGAGGATGCGAGAGTACGGTCCGGCGGCTCGCCCGTGCCCGATATCCGAGCGCCCTGCCCGCACACCCCCCACTCAACCCCCAGTCCGCGCCCCCGCCCGCACCTTCGCCAACACCCTCCGGTACCGCCACGCGAACAACCCCACGAGCCACCGCGTCCGTCGCGGACGCACCTCCGGGAGGCGGCACGCCCCCTCGTCGAACCGCGCCTCGGCGTCGTCACACCGCGCGCGCACCCAAGCGGCCACGGCGCCCGGATCGGTGACATCCACCCCGGGTGGCAGGTTGGTGTACCCGAGCGCCAGGTCCACCCGGAGGTCGCGGAGGACGTGCGTGAGCGTGGCCGCGCGCGAGAGCGCGAACAGGTCCGGCGGCGGCGCGCCCTCGGCCCCCGAGCAGATCCAGAGGGCGGAGAGGTAGGCGTCTCCGACGTGCGCGACCTGGCGATCCAACACGTCGTCGGGGATCGGAGCGGGCCCCCGCGCGGCGTCGAAGGCGAGCGCGTCCCACATGCCGGTCACGATGGGGAGGAGGGCGGCGCCCCACCTGGGGTCATGAAGTGCGGCGCACAACGCCGTCTCGGGCGCGTCCACCGGCGCCCGCTCCCCCGCGACGAGGGCTTGTTGGGCGGCGACGAAGGCCGCCACGCGCGCGGGGTCCCGGCCCGGCGCATCCACGATGTCGTCGGCCCAGCGGAAGTAGCCGTACACACGCGCGAAGGCGACGAACCCCGCGGAGGGACACACCGCCCTGAGGATCCACCACGCGAACGGGCTCGATCGGCGCAGGCTCGCCGAGGCCCACGCGTCCGCGGGCCCGGAGTCGCCGCTGTCGCCGGTCAGCTGCAGCAGCCGTCCAGGCCGCAGTCGATGTCGCAGGCGTCGTCACAGACACCGTCACAGGCATCCCCGCAGGGGTCGGCGCAGAGCGCGGAGTCGCAGCTCACCCAACCGAAATTGCTGGCACACGGGTCGCACACGTTGCCACAATCGGAGCTCGAGCCGTCGCTCTCCGCGGCCACGGGCGCGCCGGTGTCGAGGAACGCGCCGCCCGTGTCGAGCGCGGCGCTGTCCCCCTCGGGCCACCAGTCCTCGGCCCACCCCGAGCGGGGCGCGAGCCACAACGCCAGCATTGCGGCGGTGAGACGCGCCCGGTAGCGCAGGCGCGCGAACGGGCCGGCGACCACCCGCTTCAGGACCTCGCGCCCCGGGGGCCGCGGCGGGAGCAGGGTGCGGAGGGTGGCGGTGCGCCGGGCGTCGTCGTCGAGGCGCTCGTAGCGGCGCAGCTTGTCCCGGAAGCCGGTCACCAACGTGCGCGAGACGTAGGCGCGCTCGGTCCGCACGGGCAGGGCGGCCACGAGCCCCACGAGATCGTCGATCTGCGCACGCGCGCCGGCCACCCCGGCGGCGAGGACCTCCTCGGGGATCCGCGCGGGCTCGTGGGTGAGCCCGAAGGCGCGGGCGAGGGCGTTGTAGCCCCGGGCGCGGAGATCCTTGGGGAGGTCGAGGAGGTTGTCGAGGTGGAACAGGAAGCCCCCAACGCGGTCGCCGAGGGCCTCCAACCCGGGGCGGTGATCCTCCCCGGCGACCCCGGCGGCGTGGCCGAAGAGGAGCCGGGCGATGGCCCGGGTAGGTGCCGACGCCTCGTCGAGCCCGAGGGCGCCGCTCTTCTCGACCCGCGCCTGGGCACGCATCCAGCCCTCGACCGCGTCGACGGGGAAGCCCTGCTCCACGAGCGTGGCGCGCGCGCGCACCCAACCCGGGCGGAACGCGCGCCAGGCCAGCCACTTGCTCACGTGCCGCTCGTCCTCCCAATCGTCGCGGAGCTTCTCGACCGCCATGTAGACGCCGAACGCGGCGGCGAAGCGGGTGTGATCCGTGCGCGCCCGGACGGGCAACGAGGTGACCACCGGCGCGACGACGCAGGCACGACGGCCCTCTTGCGCGAGCCCCGCGCCGACGAGGTCGTAGAACACGTTGAGGAACACCATGTCCGGCCCGGCGAAGAGCCGGTAGTGGAACCCGTACTCGGCGCCGAGGGTGTGACAGAGCCCGCATTGGTAGGAGCGGTAGATCCGACGCTGGGAGTCCTCCGGCGCGTAGGGCGCGAGGTAGCCGATCATCCGCCCTCCACCAGGGTGAGCAGGGTCTCGGCGTCCACCGCGCCCGCGGCCTCGACCCGCAGCCCGTCCCTCACCACGGTCACGTCGAAGCGGTCGCGCACACGCGCGGCGGCCACGTCCAGCGCCATCGCGACGGTGAGGGCGGCGGCCTCGTCCGTGCAGCGCACCCGGATCCGGGCTTCGGCGCCGGCGTCGAGGCGCACGGAGAGGGCCACGGTGGCGAGGTCGGAGAGGGGGACCGGCGCGCGCTCGGCGAGCCGGGCGACCCAATCGCGGAGGTCTTCCCCGGCGCCCGGCGCGGCGCGCTCGGCCCGGCGGGCCGCCTGCTCGGTGAGCCGATCGAGATCCCAGGCGGCGATCCACAGATCCCCCTCCGGGATGTCGCCCTCCAGGCGCGACACGTCGAGGCCCTGGCCCCGCGCGCGGCGGACGGCGCGCACGGCCGCGCGGTCCCCGAGGATCCCCTTCGTGTCGGACAGGAGCCGGAGCGCGTACCGCTCGCCCGCCTCGCTCTGCGCATCGAGCCCGGCCAACCGGGTCGGGGCCGCGCGCACCCGGAGCCCGCCCGCGCGCGCGCCGGGCTCCGGCAACGTCGGGGTGCGGGCGCCCGTGAAGTCCCCTTCGAGCAGCGCCGCGCACCCGGCGTCTCCGCAGCCGACTCGGAGCGCGTCGACGGCCTCCGTGCCGGCGGAGAGGCCGCCCGCTTCCTCGACCCGCGCGTCCAGATCGGCGCGATCGACCCCCAGGTGCGCCAGGACTTCCGCGAGCAGTGGAGCACCTCGTACGGAGCGGAGATCCCCGCCGACGACCAGGGTTACATCCGAGGGAAGCGCGGCGAGCATCGTGTCCCCCCGCACGTCGAGGTCGGGCGAGAGGCCCGGCCCTGCGCACCCGATGAGCCAGGCGAGCATCGTGGTGGTTGGCGGCATCCCTCGGATGCTACACCGAACACGTGCGATGATGCGAAGGTGATGCGCACCCCCGCCCTGGCCGGCCTCCTCCTCGCGGCGCTGCTCGCGGGCACGGCTCTCCCCGCGCGGGCCGCGCCGGTCGGCCTCACCCTCGGCCCCACCGTCGGCGGCGGCAGCCTCGTGGGGGGCGTCGTGCAGGTCCAACTCTCCCGCCCGCTCTACCTCGAGGCCGAGGTCGGCTACCGCGGCGGGTGGTCGGTGGGGCACGCCTACTACCCGAACCTGATGTTCGCCGGCGGCCTGTCGACACAGTTCGGGCAACGTCCGTGGCGCAGCGGCTTCTTCGCCAACGTCGCGACCACCCTGCCCTTCGCCTTCTACGAGGCCTGGGTCGCGCTCGGCTGGTCGAGCCGGTTCTGGGGCCCGCGCGACCTCCGCTCGTTCACCCTGGACCTGGGGCCGGCGATCTACCTCTACCGCGATCTCCCCCCGGGCACCGACCTCGACGAGCTCCCGTTCTTCGTCCACGCGCGCGTCGCTTGGCACTTTCCGCTGGTGACGCGGTCCGGCAACGCGTCCGTGCGCCGGCCCCCGTCCGAACGGAAGCGGAAGAAGGACGAGGAGGCCCCCGTCGAGCCGGGGCCCGCCGAGCCCGCCCCTCCCACCGAGCCGCCCGCCCCCTCCGGCTGACCCGCGGCCGCCCATTCCGCGACTACCCAAGATCGATGGACCTCACGGGCATCGCACCCGTCCTGCTCGCCTTCGGCGGCGGCGTGTTCACCTGGGGCATGACCGCGCTCGGCGCCGCGACCGTGCTGTTCGCCCGCGACGTCGATCGTCGCGTGCTCGACAGCACCCTCGGCTTCGCGGCCGGCGTGATGCTCGCCGCGAGCTGCTTCTCGCTGCTCCTGCCCGCGCTCGCGCTGGCCGAGGGCGGGCCCCTCCCCCACTGGGTGCCCGCGACCGTGGGCTTTCTCGCCGGCGGCGCGTTCCTCGCGGTGCTCGACAAGCTGCTTCCCCACCTCCACCTCGGGCGTGCCACGCGCGACGCCGAGGGGCCGCGCACCCGCCTCCGTCGGGCCACGCTCCTCGTGCTCGCGCTCACGCTCCACAACCTCCCCGAGGGCATCGCGGTGGGGGTGGCCTTCGGCGGCGTCGACGCGACCGCCCAGGGCGCGCCCTCCGTGCGCGAGGCGTTGGTCCTCACCCTCGGCATCGGCGTGCAGGACATCCCGGAGGGCCTTGCGCTGGCGTTTCCGCTCCGGCGGGACGGCATGAGCATCGGCCGCGCCTTCTTCTACGGGCAGCTCTCGGGCGTCGTGGAGCCCGTCGGGGCGCTGCTCGGCGCCTGGGCGGTGGGCCTGTCCACGGCGCTGCTGCCGTACGCGCTCGGCTTCGCGGCGGGGGCGATGGTGTTCGTCGTGATCGAGGAGCTCATCCCCGAGGCGCAGTCCCACGAGGACACCGACCTCTCCACGTTCGGCGCGATGATCGGCTTCGCGGCGATGATGGTCCTCGACACGGCGCTGGGGTAGCGCGATAACCGTCGCGCGGGAGGTCGCATGGACGAGAACGTCGAGCTGCAGGTCAAGATGGCGTGGCTGGAGAACCAGGTCAACGAGCTCGACGCGGTGGTGCGCGCGCTGGGGGACGAGCTCGCCGCGCTCCGTCGCGAGGTGGCCGAGCTCCGGGCCGCGGGCACCCGCCGGGCCGACGGGGAGCCCGAGGACGCCGCCGAGGAGGAGGCCGCGATCTACGAGAAGCCGCCCCACTATTGACACATGTCAGTAGAGGAGCTTGCGCACCTCGGTGATGGTGGCGTTGTAGGACTCGCTCGCGGTGTACTCACTGAGCGCGTCGTCCCCGTCCAGGTCGGCGCGCGCGGTGATGAGGATCGCGTGTTCGGGGTGGTCGATGGGGCTGAGCCCGACCTGGTAGTTGCCCCGCAATGCCCCGTCGGGCGCCCATCCGGCCGATCGCCAGTCGGCGGCGGTCAGGTTCCAGGGCACGGCGTTCTTGTCGAGATCGGCGTCGACCCGCGGCTGGAGCGAGAGCTCGAGGTAGGTGTCGAAGCTCGCGTCGTACGAGAGCTGCGCCGTCTTGATGCCGTCGACGGCACCGGGAAGCTCGGCGCGCTTCGCCTTGAGTTGCATGTCCATGAAGCTCGGCACCGCGATGGCGGCGAGGATACCGATGATCGCGACGACGATCATCAACTCCACGAGCGAGAAGCCAGCTTTGCGGCTGGGCCTTTGCGTACGGTGGCAGCTCATGTAGGACAGTGTACGCGTGGCCCGGGTGGCCGTCCTTCCAGGCAGCTTACAGTCGAGAGAAGGCCCCCGGGTGCGGCTACTCTCCGTCGTCGCGGCGGATCGTGGGCACGCCCCGTGCCACCCGCTCGGCGAGCACACAGGTCAGCACCGCGCGCACGCCGGCGAGGTCCAACCCTCGGAGTTGGGTCAGGAGCGGGTTCTGGCAATGTTGCAGCCCGACGCGGGCGAACCCCCAGGGGCTGACGGGCACGTCGAGCTCCCCCCGGTGGAGCAGCCCGTAGGCCCGCTTCAGATCCTCGGTCGAAACCTCCGTCAATCCGAGCGACATCCCTGGCACCATCGAGTCAGCCCTCCTCACCGCGGTTGGGGCGCCCCGCGGGCCCACGGCGTCCTAACCCGCGGCCCGGCGCGACGATCGGCGCGGATTGCGGTAGCATGGACCCAGATGCGAACCCCGGCGTGCACGGCCCTGTTCCCGTCGCTCGCGCTCGCGCTGGGCGTCTCGCCGGCGTGGGCATCGGAGACCTTCGGCGGGGAGGCGTTCTACGTCGGGGATCTGCACGCCCACACCGGCTACTCGGGGGATGGCGGCTCGGCCGACTTCGGGGATTGCGAGGGGAGCTGCGGCGACTTCGCGGAGGTGTTCGACATCGCGCGCGAGAACGGCCTGGACTTCGTGGCCCTCACCGACCACATCAACAGCGGCCCGTCGCTGACGGCCACCGAGTGGACCGCGCTCAACGCGAAAGTGCTCGCCGCGAACGATCCCGCGGGCGGCTTCGTGACCCTCCCCGCCGGCGAGATCTGGTTCACCGTGCGGGAAACCGGCGAGCGCCTCGGCCACAAGACCCTGCTCCTGTTCGGGGACGATGTCACGCTCTCCAGCGTCGCCCTCACCGACATCCGCATCGGCACCGGCTCCGCGGTCGACACGTGCGCCGACATCTGGGCCTGGATGGACCGGCTCACCACCGGCTTCGGGCCCGCGCTCCTCCTCCCGCACCACCCCTCGGTGCGCATGCCGATGCCGACGGACTGGACCTGCCACGACGTCGACTACACCCCCGCGGTGGAGATCTACTCGGAGCACGGGAACGGCCTGGACGACGGCGACTACGACGTTCCGGGCGAGGGCATCTACGCCACCTCGACCACCCTGGCGGCGCTCGATCCCGACGGGTACGCGCTCACCCTCGGGTTCGTCGGCGGCACCGACTCGCACGACACCCGTCCGGGCGGCGTGTGCGGCCTCGACACCGAACAACCGACCCACCTCTACGGCGGTGGGCTCACGGTGGCGGTGCTCGACGAGACCGAGGCCTTCGATCGCGACACGATCTACAACGCCATCGTCGACCACCGCACGTACGTCACGAGCGGCCCCGTGCTCCCGATGGCGATCGAGTGGTCGGCCGCCGGCACCGTGCTCGGCACCCTCGGCACCCCCGTCGACGCGCCCGCCAGCTACGACCTCGACGTGGCCGTCACGGTGCCGCTCGACCGCGCGGGGTTCGTGACCGCGGTGGACCTGGTGGGGCCCGACCAGACCTGGTCGCTCCTGGACGACGGCGCCGGAGGCTGGACCGGCGCGGTCCCCGCGGGTGACGTGCCCGCGTGGCTCTTCGTCGCGGTCGAGATCGACGGCGCGGCCTGGTACGCCCCCGACGGGTGTGACGACGGCGGGGACGATGTGGAGTGGCTCTGGGGCAGCCCGTCCACCATCCGGGTGTGGGAGGACGACACCGACGGCGACGGCGTCAGCGTCCTCGCGGGTGACTGCGACGACGGGGACCCCGCGGTCTACCCCGACGCCCCCGAGACCTGGTACGACGGCGTCGATCAGGACTGCGACGCGTCGGACGACTACGACCGGGATGGGGACGGCGACCGTGCCGCCGGCTGGGGTGGGGACTGCGACGACGGCGATCCCACCGTGCATTCCGGCGCGGTCGACGCCTGGTACGACGGCATCGACCACGACTGCGACGCCCGGGACGACTACGATCAGGACGGCGACGGGCAGCGGATCTGGGGCCACGGCCTCGACTGCGACGACACGGATGCCGCGATCCGCACCGGGGCCGCCGAGGCCTGGTACGACGGGGTCGACCAGGACTGTGACGGGTGGGACGACTACGACCAGGACGGGGACCGCGAGCCCTCCGACGCGTGGGGCGGCGCCGACTGCGACGACACCGACGCGGGCGCACACCCCGGCGCGACCGAGATCTGGTACGACGGGATCGACCAGGCGTGTGACGCCGGCTCGGACCACGACCAGGACGCCGACGGCTTCGACGCCCTCCCGGCGGGCGGCGCCGACTGCGACGACACACGCGCCGATGTATCACCGGCGGCCACCGAGGCCTGGTACGACGGCCTGGACCAGGACTGTGACGGCGCCTCCGACTACGACCAGG
>JAKFCH010000178.1:0-32921 GCA_036676765.1 Deltaproteobacteria bacterium | reverse complement strand
GTCGTGGCCGCCTCGACGCGCCCTATGTCGACCCGCGGGTCTACGCCTCGTGGACGGCGGGGCTGGCGCGGGGGTTCCTCGCGGTGGACACGCACGCTGCGATGGCCCGCCTCCTCGACGTGGGGTGACGCGTGGGGGGGACGCGTCGAGGTCGACGTCGCACAGGCGGACGCGCGGGTGGTGACCCGGCGCGGGTTCGGCTATGGTGCGCGCCGTTCGAGGTAGTCATGCTCTTCGCGCTCACGCTGCTCGGCTGCTCCGCCTGGATCGACCAGGAAGCCGCGTGCGACCAGGACGTCTACTACTGGTCCGACGACCTCCTCGCGTACATCCTCGAAGGGGACGGTTCGGGGGAGTTCGAGTTCGACCCCCTGGACACGCCCCGCACCAACCTGCTCGGGATCTACGACTCCGAGAAGGGTGACTTCGCCTGGGTCACCAGCTACGACGAGGGGTTCTACCTGCGGAAGAGCGAGGCCCGCGGCTTCGGCACCGTCTTCCACAACGGCAACCTCGACCTCTTGTTCACCGACACCGTCACCGACATGCTCGGCGATGTCTTCGTGACCGAGCACCGCGTGCAGCGCACCGGTTGCGACATGACCGTGGCGACCTGGAGCGAGGACAGCTCCGTCGAGGACGCCGCCGTCATGGAGGGCAGCTACGAGAACGGCTCCGTGTGGGCCTGGGAGCGCGAAGAGGGCGACTTCACCTACTCCGGACAGCTGAAGAGCGACCTCACCCGCACCTCCGCGGTCGAGGGGGACGACTTCAGCTACGACACCGTCACCGGGCCCGACGGCATCAGCACCTCCGACTTCGACATCCCGTGCGGGGACACCTTCACGTGCGAAGGCTCGTCCACCCGGAACTTCGACGGCTCGCTCGACGAGTCCTACGAGGTCTTCGACGACGGCGACGACTACGCCAAGGTCACCACCGAGCTCGACTACGACGGCTCCGGGGTCGTCACCTACGAGTTCGAGGACGGCCCGACGTGCGAGTACACGTACGACGAGGACGGGGACTGCGAGTACGAGTGTGACGACGACACCGACGGCGACTGCTCGTAGCTACGGCGGATCCCACGCGCACCGGAACCCCACCGTCTCGCTCCGCGTGTTGGCCGGGACCTCGCGGGTGATCCCGAGCTCGTCCGGCCGCGAGACGTAGCTGCCGCCGGCCACCGTGCCGTCCGCGAGCCACTCCTCGACGTTTCCGTCCAGATCGAGGTGTCCGGCCGGCCCCGTGTGGGGCGCGAGCCCCGCCAACGCGCGCGCGGCCTCGCCGATCGGCGTGGAGCCGAGCCGATCGCGGGTGGCGTCGGCGATGGGCGTGCCGGTGGCACCCGTGCGCGCGACCGCCCACTCCCGCTTCGTCGGGAGGCGCGCGCCCGACCACGCGCAGATCGCGGCGGCCTCGGCGTGGGTGACGTAGCGCGCGGGGCCGTCGTCCTGGCCGGGGGAGGGGGAGGGGACCGCCTCGAACAGCTCGAGCCCGTGGAGCACCTCGACGAGGGACCAGGGCGCCTCGGTTCGATCGAGGCGGGTGCTCTCCCCCGGGAGCGTCGGCGCGTCGGGGGTGGCGCAGGTCGGGTAGGCGAGCACGAGCAGCGGGACGGTGCCGACGGTGTAGGGGATCTCGACGGGACCGCACCCCGCGCGCTTCACCCGCGCCACGCCGGGTCCGGAGGGGAGCAGCGCGCGCCATCGCCGTGCGCCGGTCGCGTCCGGGGCCTCGCCGATGGCGGGGGGCGCGAGCAGCACGTCGTCCGGGGCGGGCACGCTGACCCAGCCGTCGTCGATCCGCCCGCGTTCGAGCACGAGCGCGACCGGGCGGACCGCACGCTCCGGCGCGTCGGTCGTCGGTGCGTCGGCCCCCGGGTCGGGCGCGGGAACGGGCGTCGGCGGATCGGATCGGCATCCGGTCACCCACGTCAGGAGCAGGACGGTCATGCACGGCGGGTTAGCATGGGCGCCGGGAGCGCGTGTTGGGGCTGCGAGACCGCTTGCGTGGGATCAACGGCCGGGAGCGCCCGGTCGGCGCAACCACGCCCGGCGAGGAGGGTCGTCGGCCGCCTGCCTCGCGTGGGGGGTCGGTCGCGCTCGCCGGGTACGGCGTCGACTGCCAACGGCGCGGGGAGGCCACATGAACTCGATGACCGGTTTCGGGCGCGGGGAGGCGAGCAACGGCGCGCTGACCGTCGTGGTCGAGATCAAGACGGTGAACAACCGCTTCCGCGATCTCCAGGTGCGGGTGCCGCGCGAGTACAACGTGCTCGAGCCGCGCATCATGAACCTCTTGCGCGAGGGCGTGCAGCGCGGCCGCGTCGAGGCGATGGTCCGCCGCAGCTCGGTGGAGGGCGCCACCCGCGTCGTCGTCGATCTCGCGCTCGTGGATCAGTACCGGCGCGCGATGACGGAGATCGCCCGGCGCGTCCAGCGCGACGCGAGCGAGATCCCCCTCGCCGCCATCCTCGCGCAGCCCGGCGTGCTCGTCACCGGGGAGGCCGAGGCCGACGCCCTCGCCGAGTGGGATCTGTGCGAGGTCGCCGTGCAGTCGGCCCTCTCCGATCTCGCCGTGATGCGCGCGACCGAGGGCACCGCCCTCGCCCTCGACCTGCGCCGCAACCTCGACACGCTCCTCCGCCTCTGCGCGGAGGTGGCCGAGTCCGCCGAAGGCGTGGCCGACCGCATCCGCCAGCGCCTCGAAGAGCGCCTCGCGCGGCTGATGAACGATCGGGTCGATCCCGCGCGGCTCGCGCAGGAGGTCGCCATCCTCGCCGACAAGTCCGACATCTCCGAGGAGATCGCGCGGCTCGGGAGCCACTGCGAGCAGTTCTCGCAGGCGCTCGTGGCCGACGATCCGGTGGGGCGGAAGCTCGACTTCCTCCTCCAGGAGATGAACCGGGAGATCAACACCATCGGCAGCAAGGCGGCGGAACATCCCGTCGCCGCCCGCGTGCTGGAGATGAAGAGCGTGCTCGAGCGGATGCGCGAGCAGGCCGCGAACGTGGAGTGACGATGTTGTTCGCCGACCTGCGCCCCCTCCTGCTCCTCGCGCTCCTGGCCCCCCTCGCCGGGTGCCCCGCCACGCCGGACGACAAGCCCGATCCCGACGACTCGGGCGATCCCGTCGACACCGCCCCCGTGCTCACGCTCGACGACCCGGTGGGGGACGGCCCCGACGCCGTGATCCTCTCCGGCTTCGTCGCCGACGACATCGACGCGCCGGACGCCCTCGAGGTCATCGTCGAGGACGGCACCGTCGCCTCGTACCTGACCGTGAACCCGGACGGCACCTTCTCGAAGCGCCTCGGGGTCGACGCCGGCACCACCGTCTTCACCGTGACGGCCACCGACTCCGCGGGAAACAGCACCACCGCGACCGTCGCGTACACCGTCGGGGAGGGCAACGCCCCGCCCACCGCCCCCGTCGTACACATCGAGCCCGTCGACGCGGTGAGCTTCGAGGACCTCACGGTCGCCATCGACGCCGAGGCCGCCGACCCCGAGGGGGAGCCCCTCACCCTGACCTATGCCTGGACACTCGACGGCGCGCCCTACGGCGACTCTCCGAGCGTCGGCGCGTTCGGGGTCTTCCGCGGCCAGGTGTGGGAGGTCCAGGTCCGGGCGAAAGACGGCGCGCAGGACGGCCCCGCGGGAACGGCGTCGATCACGATCGGCAACGCGCCGCCCCTCGCCGACAGCGTCACCATCGGCCCGGCCGAGGCCACCGTCGACACGCCGCTGACCTGCACGGTCACCGGCGCCACCGACATCGAGGGGGATGCGCTGGCGGTCGGCTACGCCTGGACCGTCGACGGCGCCCCGGCGGGGGAGGGCGCCGAGGTCCTCTCCGCGGGGCTCGCGCTCCCCGGGCAGGACATCGTCTGTGCGGTCACGCTCGATGACAGCTACGACACCGTCACCTACACGTCCGCCACCTTCCAGATCGGGAACTCGGCGCCCGGCGCGCCGACGATCGCGCTCACCCCCGAGGCGCCCACCGACACCGACGATCTGAGCTGCCTCTTCGACACCGACACGGTCGATCCCGACGGGGACGTGTTGACGTTCACGCGGTCCTGGGCGCGGGACGGCGTGGACATCGGCTTTTCCGAGGAGACCATCGCCGCCGCGGACACCCACCGCGGCGAGGTGTGGACCTGCACGGTCACCGCCACCGATCCCGGCGGGCTCGCCACCTCGGCGAGCGCGTCGGTGACCATCGACATCGCCTGGCGCGGCGAGGTCGCGGCGTCCGACGCCCCCCTCACCATCGACGGCGCGGAGGCGGGCGGCGCCTTCGGCAAGTCGATCGCGCTGGTCGGTGACATGGACGGGGACAGCCTCTCCGAGCTCCTCGTCGGCGCCAACGGCGAGAACGGGGGGGACGGCGCGGTGTACCTCTTCGCGGGGTCGTCCCTCGCGGGCACCTCGGACGGCGCCCTCACGACCGCCGACGCGATCGCGAGCTGGGACGGCGCGTGGACCGACGGGCAGCTCGGCGGGTTCCGCTCGCTCGCCGCCCCCGGGGATCTCGACGGCGACGGCGCCGCCGACCTGCTCTTCGCCGCGGCGGACGCCGACGCGAACGGGCTCGGCTCGGGGATCACCTACCTCGTCCACGGCGGGGGCACGCCGGGGATGGGCGCCGACCCGTCCGGCGCCGACTGGCAGGTCACCGCGACCGCCGCCGACCAGGTCGGGGCGCGGCTCGCCGCCGGCGATCTCGACGGCGACGGCTTCACCGACCTGCTGGTGGCCGCCCCGGGGGCCTCCGACAGCGGGCGCACCACCGGCACCGTCGGCTGGTTCGCGGGGACCGGGGAGCGCCGCTCGGGCACCTCCACCCTCGCGAGCGCCGACTGGAGCATCACCGGGGATGCCGAGGGGGACGGCCTCGGCTGGACCACCCGCTTCGTCGGCGATGTCGACGGGGACGGCTACGAGGACGCCGTGCTCGGCGCCATGTACGCCGACACCGAGGGCGCGTCCGACGGCGGCAGCGAGGCCGGCGCGGCGGGGCTCGTCCTCGGCGGCGCAGTCGGCACGGGATCGACGACGCTCGCCGACGCGTCCGTCACGCGCTTCTCCGGCGCCGCCGCGGGCGATCGCTTCGGCTACGACGTGCTGGGCGGCGTGGACCTCGACGAGGACGGCGTCGACGACCTGCTCGTGGCCGCCTACCAGGACGACACGGGGGGCGCCGACGCCGGCTCGGTCTACGCCTTCCTCGGCGGCCCGTCCTGGGCGACCGCGCTCGAGCCCGTGGATGCCGACCTCACGATCGCCGGCTCCACCGCGGGGGCCCGCTTCGGCCACGTGATGGCCACCCCGGGGGATCTCGACGGCGACGGCACGCGGGACCTCCTGATCGGTGCCTTGTTCGACAGCCCCACCGGGCTCGCGTTGCAGGGAGCCGCCTACCTGCTCCTCGCACCCGACGCGTCGAGCGCCGCGCGGGACAGCGACATCGCGTGGCGCGCATCGGGCGAGGCCGCGAGCGACTACTTCGGAGACGCCCTCTCGAGCGGCGAGGGCGATCTCGACGGCGACGGGCGGTCGGACTTCGCCGTCGGTGCCCAGGGCGTCGACGGCGAGGCGTCGGCGACCGGACGCGTATACCTCTGGACGGGCCGATGAAATTGCGTGGATGGGATCCCCCGGACCACGGCGCGCTCTTCGTGGTGAGCGGGGCTTCGGGCACCGGCAAGACGACGCTGCTCCGAGCGGCGCTCGACCGGGTGCCGGGCCTCGAGTTCTCGGTCTCGGCGACCACGCGGGCGCCCCGCAGGGGCGAGCAGGACGGCGTCGACTACCACTTCGTCACGCCCGAGCGATTCAAGGAGATGCTGAGCGCGGGGGATCTGCTCGAACACGCGGAGGTGTACGGCACGCTCTACGGCACGCCGAGAGCACCCGTGCTCCAGGCGCTCGAAGAGGGCCGCTCCATCGTGCTCGACATCGATTGCCAGGGCGCTGCCCAGGTGCGTACGGTCTACCCGGAGGCCGTGTCCATCTTCGTGCTCCCGCCGCGCATCGAGGTCATCCGGGAGCGCCTCCACGCCCGCGGCACGGACCGACCCGACGTGGTCGACCGGCGCCTCCGGGACGCCACCGCCCAGATCGCCCATTGTGGGGCATACGACTATCTCGTCATGAATGACGTGCTGGAGACGGCCCACGCCCAAATGCAGGGGATTTTCCTGGCAGAATTGTCGCGTCGCTCCCGGCGCGAGACCTGGGTTCGGTCCTTGACCGGCGCTGGCGGGGCTTGACAAAGCCTCGACCGGCGCGCACAGACTGATGGGGCCCCCCATGTCTTCCGACAGCCTTCAGTACGGTGACACGGCGCTGATCCAGGATGTGATCCAGCGGGTGCAGGAGTACGCCCCGGGGGCGGACGTCGGGCTGGTGACCGAGGCCTACCAATATGCGGCGCTCCGCCACCGCGGGCAGGTGCGCAAGAATGGGGAGGACTACCTCATTCATCCGCTGGCGGTGGCGAACATCCTCGCGGGCCTGCGGATGGACGTGGAGACCATCGCCACCGGCCTCCTCCACGACACGATGGAGGACACCCTCGCCACCCGGGACGAGATCGAGCAGCGCTTCGGCAAGCCCGTTGCGGAGATGGTCGAAGGAGTCACCAAGCTCTCGAAGCTCACCTACAAGGGGAAGCTCGAGGAGCAGGCCGAGAACTTCCGCAAGCTCGTGCTCGCCTTCGGGCGCGATCTGCGGGTGATCATCGTGAAGGTGGCCGATCGGCTCCACAACATGCGCACGCTCGAGCACCACCGCCCCGAGAAGCGCCAGTCCATCGCCCGCGAGACCCTCGACATCTACGCCCCGCTCGTGCACCGGCTCGGCCTGGAGCTCGTGAAGGGCGAGCTCGAAGACCTCTGCTTCCGCTGGCTCCACCCCGACGCCTGGTCATCGCTGCGGGAGGATCTCGCCGAGGGCGCCGAGGAGCGCGACATCCACGTGAAGGAGACCGTCGCGCTGCTCCAGAGCACGCTCGCCCGGTACTCCATCCAGGCCGACGTCACCGGGCGGGTCAAGCACCTCTACAGCATCTGGCGGAAGATGCAGAAGTCGGGGAAGCAGCTCGGGGACATCCACGATCTCCTCGCGTTCCGCGTCATCGTGCCCGACCGCGAGACCTGCTACGTCGCCCTCGGGTTCGTGCACGCGAGCTTCATCCCCGTGGCCCGCCGGATGAAGGACTACATCGCGGTCGCCAAGTCGAACGGCTACCAGTCGCTCCACACCACGGTCGTGGGCCCGGATGGGCGCCAGATCGAAATCCAGATCCGCACCGCCGCCATGCACCGCATCGCGGAGACCGGCATCGCCGCCCACTGGCGCTACAAGAACGGCCGCCTCGCGGTGACCAACACCGAGCTCGAGGACGTGGCGCGCCTGCGCGGCTTCATCGAGATGGCGCGCGACATCGAGGATCCCGCCGACTTCATGGAGGCCGCCCGGAGCGACCTCGGCGCGACCATCCACGTGTTCACGCCGCAACGGGACGTGATCCTGCTCCCCGAGCAGGCCACCGCGCTCGACTTCGCGTACCACATCCACACCGAGGTCGGGAACCACGCGTTCGGCGCCAAGGTGAACGGCAAGATGGTGCCGCTCCGGACGACGCTCAAGATCGGCGACACCGTCGAGATCCTCACCAAGAACGACGCCCATCCGTCCCGGGACTGGCTCGCGTGGGCCACCAGCCACCGCGCGCTCGAGAAGATCCGCAAGAAGCTCCGCGACATGCTCGCCGACCACGGCGTGGCGATGGGCCGGGAGATCCTCGACGGCGCCCTCCGGAAGGTGGGCTCGAGCCTCAAGCGCGAGCTCCAGGAGAAGGGGGTCGGCGATCGCCTGAAGGACGCCGGCTTCAAGGACCTCGACGCCCTCGCGCTCGAGGTCGTGGGCGGGCGCACCAGCCCCGCCGAGGCCGCGCGGGTGCTCCACCCGGTCGAGCCCGAGGCGCCGCCCACGCCGCCGCCCTCCGCGCTCTCCGCGTGGATCCAGCGCGTCCGCCGGGCCAACGACAGCGCCATCATCGTCAACGGCGAGAGCGACATCCTCGTCGACTACGCGCGCTGCTGCCGTCCGATGAAGGGCGAGTCCATCATCGGCTACATCACGCGTGGCCGCGGGCTCTCCATCCACAACGCCGACTGCGCGATGGTGAAGGGCCTGGACGCCGATCGGGTGGTGCCCGTGGACTGGGACGGCTCGGTCAAGACCCTGCACCAGGGCCTCCTGCGCCTCGTGTGCGACGATCGGCCCGGCATCCTCGCCGACATCACCGGCACCTGCGCCTCGGCGAAGATCAACCTCTGGCGGGCCGACATGCGCACCACCGAAGACGATCGGGCCGTGTGTGACCTCGGCATCGCCGTGCACGACGTGGGCGAGCTCTCGCTGCTGATCAAGCGGCTCAAGAACCTGAAGGGCGTGGTCACGGTCGATCGATCGAGCTGACCGAGGCGATCCCGTCGTTCAGACGCTGGCGCTCGGCGTCGTCTCGCTCTACGGTAGGGGCGGAGGCGCGCATGACCCGATTCGTGGCAGGTTGGTTGTTGGTGGGTGGGCTCGGGCTCGGATGCCAGGGGAATACGGACGCGCCGGAGACCGGCACGCCGGCCGACGTCGACACCGACACGGACACCGACACGGACACCGACACCGACACCGACACCGACACCGACACGGACACGGACACCGACACCGACACGGACACGGACACGGACACGGACACCGACACCGACACCGACACCGACACCGACACCGACACCGACACCGACACCGACACCGGTGAAGCGTGTGAAGGAGCGGCCACGTGCGCGCTCCCGGTCACCGGCGCGGACGCGACGTGCGACAGCACCGACGGCCCCGGCCTCGCCGCCACGAGCACGACGCCCGGCACCATCGACGTGCGTCACGACGGGTGGGCCTACGGCTGTTGCCCCACCATGGAGGTCGTCGCCACGCTCACGCCCGCCGCGGCGAGGATCGACAACGTCGTCACCTCGGTGGGCGACGACTGCGATTGCGTCTGCATGCTGGAAGTGAGCTGGACGATCGGGGAGGTCCCCGCCGGCACCTGGACCGTCGTGTCCGGCGCCCTGTCCACCGAGGTGTCGGTCACGTCCCCGTAGGGAGCGCCCTCGGAAGTACCGAAGGGGGCGCCCTCAGAAGTAGTAGTGCGCCGCAACCGCCGGTGAGGACCCCACCGTCTTCACCGCCCAGGCGGCGCCGAGGTCGACGTTCACGCCCCACTCGACCGAGAACCCGAGGTTCTCGAGCCCGAAGAAGAAGAACTCGGCCCCCGCGACCGGCTGGAGGCGCACGACCCCGTCGGGCCCGTCGACGATGTAGCCGCCGCCCGCGCCGAGGTAGAGGTTCATGTTGTCCTCGGCCACCACCGAGAACAGCAGGCGCCCGCCGGCGAAGAACTTCGGGTCGGTGAGGGCGGCGAGATCGGCGCCGACGTCGGCCTCGATCTGCACGATCGACGTCGGCTTTCCGCTGGGCATGCCGACGCGCAGCGAGAGCGCGGACACGCTGCCGAACTGTTCATGGAAGCCGATGCCGATGCGCGAGCGGAGATCCTTGGCATCGGCGGGTGCGGACACGAGCAACAGCGCGAGGAGCATGCGTTCCCTTCGAGGGGCGCCTGTAATCTTCCGCGTCCGGGGGGTCAAAGCGAGCGGGCCCCTGCCACCCGCCGCCCCGCGCCTTCACTCTCGCCGGATCACCAGCGCCGGCGCGAGGATCTCGACGCCCGGGCCCTCGACGCGCATCATCGCGCGGCGCACCTCGTTTCGGGGCTGGCGGAACCCGAACGCCCGCGCCACGAGCCGCTCTGCCGCGAGCGCGTGCCCCCAGCCGTCCTGCACCACGGCCTCCCCGGCCGAGCGGAACGAGAGCGTCCACGCGCCGAGGGTCAGGGCGGTGCCCTTCGCGACGGGGAACGGCGCCGCGACGCCGCTCCAGGTGTGGTCCCCCGCGCGCACCCAGGCGCCGCAGTCGGACAGCGGCTCGATGGCGGCGGTGAAGCCCGCGCCGAAGACGTAGAGGGCAGTGCCCTCCTCGTGGCCATCCATGCGCGTGCGCGTCACGATGGCGGGCCCGGTGAGCAGCCGCCCGTCCACCCGGTCCTCCACCACCCCCGCCATCTCCCCGATCTCGGGCGGGCAGCCCGGCGCGGCGCCCCGGGCCTGGACGCGCGCGCCGAGGCCCTCGCCGCCCACCCGGAGCTCCCAGCCGTCGGCCACGGATACGAGCGCGTCGGCGCCACCGCGCACGCCCGCGTCGTCGAGGGTGCTCGGCCCCCACGACGCGCGGTGCTCGATCATCCCCGGCCCGTTCGGGAGGAGCAGCAGCCGCGTCGTGAGCTGGTCGTCGAGCAGCCCGGTGTTCCCCACGGAGAGCGAGGCCCACAACAGCGCGCCGTCGGCGTCGGCCGCGACGAGCGACCACGCCTCGCTCCGCGGCACGACCCCGACGCGGACCGCGCCGTAGCCGACCGCGAGCAGCGCGAGGCTAACCAGCAGTGCCGCGCGCACGGAAGACCGGGTTCCAGGGGCGGGCGGCCCGACCGGGCGCACAGCCGGCGGTCACGGCGGCGACCAGCTCGGCGTCGAGCGCGGGGTCGGGGGAGTAGAGCTCGCCGAGGAGCGCGAGGGCCTCCTGGGGCTGGCCGCGGCAGATGCGGTCCTTCGTGTCGGTCGGCGTGTTGGGGCGGAGGAGGGCCTCCACGACGCTCCGGCGCACGTAGGTTCGGGTCCCCTCGTCACACCGGCGGCGATCGGTGGGGTCCGTGAGCACCTCGCACGCGGCGAGGGAGGCCGGCCGGTTGCGCGCGTGCGCGAAGTACCACCAGTCGGCCCAGAGGAGCTCCTCCGCACCCGGCCCGATGGTCTCGATGGCGGCCCAGTAGGTGACGATGGGGCGGGCCTTCTCGATGCCCGCCACGGCGCGCCCGAGGCCCTCGGCGGCGAGCTGGAGCTCGAACGTCCACGCGTGGTAGAGGCACTCGTTGTAGTAGGCGCCGGCGGCGCCGCAGCCGGTGAGCGCGCCCCACCGGTCACCCGTCTTGGCGCGCGCCTCGGCGATGCCGAAGGCGCACTCGGACCGCCACTGTTCGCTCTGCAGCGCGGCGCAGCGCTCGATCGGCGCGTCCGCGTGCCCCCGGACCACGGTGGCGATGCACTCCTCGGCGGACTCCCCCGCGCGGTCGCAGAGGGAGAGGGCCTCGTCGAGGGGGATGCCACCGGCGAGCGCGGCGCGGAAGGCCTCGGCCGGCGCGGGGCCGGCGCATCCGCCCAGGAGCAGCGCCCCGAGGAGCAGCGGGACGTGCATCAACGCGAGGGGCAAAGGTCGCTCCGGGAGGCGCGCACGGCGTCCAGCTCGGGGTCGGGGGTGTAGGCGAGCAGCGTGGGGAGGGGCGCGCCGTCGCAGGGGTAGAGCCCTCGATCGCGCGCGTGGTTGAGGAGGTCCTGGTAGAGGGACACGCCGGTGCGCTTGCAGGCCTCGCGCCGCGCCGCGTCGGAGACAGCATCGCAGGCGGCCCGATCGAGCGGGCGCGTGCTCCCGAGAACGTGGCGGTAGTAGGCCGACCACGGGCGGATGTCGTCGGGGGCCAGGCCCGCGGCGGCGATGTGCGCGGCGGCGGCCTCCTCCTGCTCACCGGGGCGGACTCCCTTCGGCAACCACGTGGGAAAGCCGCGCGAGAGCACGTGCATCGCGCAGTCGTCCGCGAACGGGGCGGCGCGCGGGCAGTAGGAGGCGTCGGAGGTCGCCTCGGCGAGCTGGAACCAGCACTCGCCGCGCACCGTGGGGTCGACGACGGCCTCGCAGTCGGCGGGGGCCTCGGCCGTCGCTTGGCGGCAATCGTCTCGGAGCGTGGGGTCCTCGATCGCGGCGCAGTCCCCGGACGCGAGCCCGGCGACGTAGCGCGCGCGGTCCGCGGCGTCTCCGGAGGCGGAGCCGACGCAGGCGAGGAGGAGCAGCATCATGGCTCGCTGGTATATTCGGTCGCGAACGACGCGCCGCCGGCGTCGGCCGTGATGATCCAGACGTCGATGGGCGCGGTGGTCTCCTCGGTGTCCGGATTGAAGTCGAGCGAGCCGGACGCGCCGGTGACGTCGATGCCCTCTCCGTCGGCGAACCAGGCGCGCCCCTCGGTCCACGACGTGGGGTTCAGCGAGATGGCGGGGCCACTCGAGAGGTGCCGGAGGCCGCGGGCGACGCCGATGCCGGAGATCGCCCCTTCGTTCGAGGCGGACCAGGCGACCCCGTAGATGGCGAGCCACGCGGCGTCCCAGGCGTGCGCCGTGTAGACGGAGTCCGACGCGGCGTCGGGCGCGTAGGCGCTCGCGTAGGCGCCGGAGAAGAAGCTGTAGACATCCCCGGCGGGGACGGACGGCGAGGTCCCCCGCACCTGGTCGAAGAGGGCGGCCGCGCTGGCGGCGTCGGCGAGCACGTCCTCGTCGCGGGCGCTGTCGGTGAGGAAGAGCGGCACGTCGACGTAGGCGTCGAGGACCGCGGCGGCGTTGAGGAACGCGGCGACATCGCTGCCCAGCGACGAGATGAACAACACCTCGTTCGGCGTGTTGCTCGCGACGGCGGTGACCGCCACGTCCCGCGCGGTCGCGTCGGCGAACGGGTAGAGCACCACCACGCCGCCCCTCTCGACGAATGCCGTGTTGAACACCCCCGCGAGCCCCTCGCCGTAGGAGCCCGTCTGGTAGAGCACGGCCACGTTCGTGGTGCCGCGCCGGCGCATGTCCTCCGCCACCACGGCCCCCTGGAGCGAGTCGGGCGGCGCCGTGCGCCAGAAGAGCCCGGGCGCGTCGTCGGTCTTGGTGATGCCGTCGATCACCGAGAGGGAGGGGCTCGTGGCCGAAGGGGAAAGGAGCACGGTCCCGACCGGGGAGGTCACGTAGTAGGCCGCCTCCGCGGTCGCGGACGTGGAGGGGCCGATGATCGCGGGCACGCCGAGGGTCTCGGCGAGCCAGGCGGCGGCGAGGCGGGTGGCCTCGTCGGCGGGGAGATCGTCGAGTCGGGGATTCGCCGCGTAGTTGCACTCGACGAGCGCGACCGGCCGCCCGTCGAGCCCCGAGAGGTCCGCCACCTGGGTGAAGGCCAGCCGGGCCGCCTGGCGCTGGGGCGCCCCCGCCTCGTAGTCGAACAGGCTGCCGAGCACGATGGCGTCCCGATGGTCCTCGGCGCGCTCGAACAGGTCGGGGGGCCAGGTCTCCCCGCACCGGGGCTCCACCTCGACCTCCCCGCAGAGGCCGTCGTCGTCGCAGGTGTAGCCGAAGCCGAAGGCCTCCCGACACTCGGCGTGCGTCTCGCACGGCGTGTAGTCGTAGGTGGAGAACGAGCAGCCGGTCAGGAGCAGCACGACGGTCGCGCCCGGGCGAGCGTCGAAGGGAGGGCGACTCACCGCAGCTCCCCGCCGACGGTGACCAGGGCGCCGGTCGGGCGCGGGGCAACACCCACCCGGACGGCGGATCGTGGCCCCACGGCGAGGGTGATCACGCCCGCGCCGAGGGCGGCGATGCCCACGCCGAGGCCGATGTCGGCGACCAGGGAACGCGTGCGGTCGTCCGCGAGCGCGGGCCCCGCCGAGGCCGGGCAACGGGCCTCCCTGCAGAGCGCGTCGGCTTCGGCCCGTGCGTCGAGCACGAGGAGCCCGGACGCGGCCCCGGTCGCAAGGCCCACGCCACCCACGCCGAAGAGCACGAGGGGGGCGACGGGCAGCCGGCGGGGAGGGACCGTCGCGACGGACCTGCTCCCGTTCGTGCCGGTGGGTGGGAGCTCCGCGGCGATCCGCCGCTCGATGTTGCCGATGCGCCGGTCGAGGGTCTCCCGCTCGTCGGCCGGCGCGAAGGCACGGTAGCGGCTCAACAGATCCATCGCCTCGGTCCAACGCCCGAGACGCTCGGTGGCGTTCGCCATGTTGTAGAGGAGCAGGGGCCGCCCGGAGAGGCGCCACGCCTCCCCCCACGCCGCGACGGCGTCCTCGTAGCGGCCCTCGTCGTAGAGGATGACGCCGTTCTGGAAGAGCTCGCGGGCCCGCGCGTCCGCCGCGTCGGTGACCGAGGCGGGATCGGGCGCAACGGGGAGGGGCTCCTCTGCGCGGGCGGCCGCCAGGCACCAGAGGAGGAGGGGGATCATCGTTCCTCGACCCACGGATCCCGGATGTCCGAGGTCCGCGTCGGTTCGACCGGGGGCGCCGAGCGCGTCGGCTCCCGGCGCTCCGGGTTCGAGGCGGTCGGGGTGCCCGGGGCGTCGGGCGGCCGGGGCGTCACGACGGAGGGGGGCGCGCCGTCGGGCGCCGTCCGGGGCGCCGGCGCGGCGGTCGAGGCGTCCGCGGAAGGAGCGACCGCCGGGAGGGGGCTCGCCACCGGGCCGACCGAATCCGGCGCCTCGGCGGGCAGGGCCTCCGGCGGCGTCAGGAACGCGGGCACGCGCAGCTCCGCCCGGAGCGGCGACGAAGCGGAGGGGAGGGGATGGGCGGGCGGGGCGCGGGTGGCGCCGGCGGTCCACCACACCGCGCTTCCGGCGAGGAGCGCGAGCGCGACGAACGCGCCGATCCCCGCCCCGGCCACCGACGACGGCGTGACCTCGCCCCGGCTGGGGAGGGGAGAGGGAGCGTCGGGGGAGGGCGCGACGGCGACGGTCGCCTCCGGGGCGGCCACGGTCGGAGCGACGGGGCCGGTGGGCGCGCCCGCGCAGGCCTGGAGCGCGCCGAGCAGCTCGTCCATCGACGCGTAGCGGTCGGCCGGGTCCTTCGCGAGGCAGCGGAGGACGACGGCCTCCAGCGCGGGCACGGGCATCATCGACGGGCAGGTCTCGGCGAGCGGCGGCGGCGGACGGTGGAGGTGCCCCATGAGCACGTCCAGCGAGGTGGCCCCCGTGAACGGCGCGCGTCCGGTGAGGCACGCGTAGATCAATACGCCGAGGGAGTAGAGGTCGCTCCGCTGATCCAGCGCGGCCGAGCGGATCTGCTCCGGCGACATGTAGCTGGGCGAGCCGACGAGGGCGTCGTCACGGGTGAGCTCGGCGTCGGCGCGGATCTCCTTCACGAGGCCGAAGTCCACCACCTTCACGAACTCCTCGTCCCCCCCCGGGCGCGTGAGGATGATGTTGGAGGGCTTCAGATCGCGGTGGATGAGCCCGAGCGAATGGGCCTCGCGCAGCGACGATGCAATCTGGCGCGCGATCCGGATCACGCGGGGGGCGTCCATCGGGGCGTCGGTCCGGATGGCCTGGAAGAGGTTGCGCCCCTCGAGGTACTCCATGGCGATGAACAGGACGTCGTCGTCCGTCTGCCCGTAGTCGAACACCCGCACGGTGTGGGGGTGGGTCAGGCGCGCGCAGGTCTCGGCCTCCCGGATGAACCGCTTGCGGAACTCCCGATCCTGACCCGCGTCCTCCTGGTGGTGGGCGCCCACGTCGAGCACCTTCACGGCCACCACGCGCCCGAGGGGGGCCTGCTCCGCCCGGTACACCCGCCCCATCCCGCCGCGCGCGATCAGCCCGACGACGAGGTAGCGCTGGTCGAGCACCGTGCCGAGGAGGGGGTCGGGCCGATGGGTGCGGCGCGGCCTGTCCCCGTCGGAGGACAGGCCGACGTCGGAATCCTCCGGATGGGGTGCAGCGATTGGGTCGTCGTCGGACAAACAGCCCCTCGTCCGGGCGGAACGCCGCGGCGTGGACACGATACGCGATTCGCGCCTGCCGAGGTAGCCGTCGACAGACCGTCGCCAAGATGTCACACCGCCCCGCGCGGGCGGCGGTTACCCCAGCCCATGGAACGAAAAGGTCCGATCCTCGTCGTCGAGGACGAAGAAGACATCCGCAACCTCGTCGTCCACCAGCTCCAGCGGGAGGGCCTCACCACCCGTGCGGCGTCGAATGGCCTGGAGGCGCTCGAGATCGCACGGCGCACCCCGCCCTCGCTGGTCATCCTCGACCTGATGCTCCCGGGCCTGCCCGGCACCGAGGTGTGCCGCCGCCTCCGCGCCGAGCCCGAGACGAAGGACGTGCCCATCATCATCCTCTCCGCCCGGGGCGAGGAGATCGACCGGGTCGTCGGCTTCGAGGTCGGCGCGGACGACTACGTCACCAAGCCGTTCAGCCCGCGCGAGCTCGTGCTGCGCGTGCGCGCGGTGCTCCGCCGGGGCGCGGCTCCGCCGGTCGAGCCCCCGGCCGCCGGGGGATCGCTCGACGTGGGGGTGCTCGCGGTCGACGAGGGCGCGCACCGGGTGTTCGTGAAGGGCGAGGAGATCGCGCTCACCGCGACGGAGTTCAAGCTCCTCCTCACCCTGATGCGGCGCTCGGGCCGGGTGCAGTCGCGGGCGCAGCTGCTCCAGGACGTGTGGGACCTCCCGCCGGACATGTACACCCGGACGGTCGACACCCACATGAAGCGCTTGCGCGAGAAGCTGGGGGCGGCTGCCGGCCACATCGAGACCGTGCGGGGCGTGGGCTACCGCTTCAGTCGGGAGCCGGTGGACGAGAGCTGACCGGCGCTCCGAAGCGCCCCCGAATCGTCACGTGACCGACACGGGCCGCCGATACCTTCCGCGTGTCCCCGGAAGAAGCCATGCTCGTCTCCCTGCTCCTCCTCGCCTGCTCCCAAGGGCCCTCCACCGCGACGCCCGACGGGTCCGCACCTCCCGGCCCCGCCCCCGCCCCGACGCTGGCGGCCGGGGAGACCATCCAGATCAAGGGCTCGGACAGCGAGGTGAACCTCGTGCAGCGCCTCGCCGAGGTGTACATGCAGAAGAACCCGGGCGTCGGCATCGCCGTCACGGGCGGGGGGTCGGGCGCAGGCATCGCCGCGATCATCGATGGCACGACCACCATCGCGAACAGCTCGCGCGACATGAAGGGCACCGAGAAGATCGAGGCCAGCCGGAAGGGCGTGGACGTGAAGAGCTTCGTGTTCGCGACGGACGGCCTCGCCGTCATCGTCAACCCGGCGAACCCCATGGACAGCATCGACATGGACACCCTCGGCGCGATCTTCCGGGGTGACCGCACCACCTGGGAGGCCGGCGGCCCCGTGAGCCTCTACGGGCGTCAGTCGAACTCCGGGACCTACGACTACTTCAAGTCCGCCGCGGTGAAGGGCGAATACGCCTCCTCGCTGAAGCAGATGAACGGCAACGCCCAGATCGTGGAGGGCGTGAAGGCCGACGCCGGGGGCATCGGGTACGTCGCCGCCGGCTACGTCTCCGGGGACAAGGGCGCCGGCGTGAAGGTGCTGAAGGTCTCCACCGCGGGCGGAGCGCCGATCTCGCCGGTGGACGAGGCCGCGGTGCTCTCGGGCGCCTACCCGCTCGCCCGCCCGCTCTACCAGTTCGTCAACGGCGTCCCCACCGGGCCCGTTCGCGATTTCCTCGCCTTCGAGGCCTCCCCCGAGGGGCAGGCCATCGTGAAGGAGATGGGCTTCTACACCATCGCCGCCGACTACGTCGCGTCGAACCAGGCCCTGGTTGCGGGCCACTGACATGGAGGCGCTCGAGCAGGTCGAGCTGCCGCGGGAGATGGGCGGCGGGGCGCGGCGCCGCCTCCGCGAGCGGCTGATCGAGGGCGTGCTGGCCCTGGCGGCCGCCTCGTCGATCCTGGTCCTCGTCGGCATCTTCGGCGTCCTGCTCGTCAACGGGGCGAAGGCCTTCGGCGAGGGAGACGGCGTGAGCATCGCCAACCTCACCGTCGAGGAGCGCGCGCTCCTCTCCGAGGACGAGCTGGCCGAGCTCGGACGCCACACCGAGGGGGCGCCCTCCGTCGGCGAGGACTTCCTGCTGTCCACGCACTGGAACCCGACCTCGTCGACGAAGGCCGCGTACGGCGTGCTCGGGATGGTCGTGAGCACGATCCTCGTCACGCTCGTCGCCATCGGCATCGCCGCGCCCGTCGGCGTGGGGGTGGCCGCCTGGCTGGCGTTCGTGGCGCCCCCCCGCGCGCGGGAGGTGATCAAGCCGATCCTGGAGCTCCTCGCCGCGATCCCCTCCGTCGTCGTCGGCTTCGTCGGCATCGTCTTCGTCGGGCCGCTGATCGCGCGGGTGTTCAACCTCGGCAACGGCCTCAACGCGCTCAACGGCGCGATCCTGCTCTCGGTGATGGCGCTCCCGACGATCATCTCGATCTCCGAGGACGCCGTGCGCGCCGTGCCGAAGGACTACGTCCAGGCGAGCCTCGCGCTCGGCGCCGACCGCTGGCAGACGCTGGTGCGCGTCGTGCTTCCCGCCGCGGCGTCCGGCATCCTCGCGGCCGTCATGCTGGGGATGGGTCGCGCCATCGGCGAGACGATGACCGTGCTCATGGCTACCGGCAACGCCGTCGCCCTGCCGCACGGGCTCTTCGACAGCGTGCGCACGCTCACCGCCACGATCGCCATCGAGCTCGGCGAGGTGCCGCAGGGCTCGCGGCACTACAACCTGCTCTTCGCCGTGGGCCTCGTGCTCTTCGTCATGACGTTCGTGGTCAACCTCGTCAGCGACATGGTGCTGCGTCGCGGCGTCCAGAGGTCCTCGTGATCCGGAGGCGCGCGTGACCCTGCGGGAACGGATCGGCTTCTCCACGCTCGCGCTCGCGGCCGCCAGCCTCGTCGTGCTCGTCGTCGCCCTGCTCGGGTACATCGTGACCGGCGGCGCGTCCGAG
The DNA here is from genome assembly GCA_036676765.1 of Deltaproteobacteria bacterium. Lineage (GTDB taxonomy): Bacteria > Myxococcota_A > UBA796 > UBA796 > SXON01 > CAJBVW01. Next base: position 14,220 of record JAKFCH010000178.1, on the reverse strand, counting down.
CTCTCGTGGGCGTTCCTCTCCCAGAGCCCGCGCGAGGGCATGACGCAGGGGGGGATCTTCCCCGCGCTGCTCGGCACGTTCCTCCTCACGCTCCTCACCGCCGCGAGCAGCGTCCCCATCGGCATCGCCGCGGCGATCTACCTCGTCGAGTACGCGCGGGAGGGCGCGTTGATCCGGCTCATCCGCCTGTCGATCCGCAACCTCTCGGGCGTGCCGAGCGTGGTATACGGCCTCTTCGGCGTGGGCCTGTTCGTGCACGGGATGAACCTCGGGCTCTCCCTCCTGGCCTCCGGGCTCACGCTCGGGCTCCTGACGTTGCCGACCACCATCACCGCCTCGGAGGAGGCCCTGAAGTCGGTGCCGCGGGCCTATCGCGACGGTGCGCTCGCGCTCGGCGCCACCCGGTGGGAGGCCATCCGGACCAACGTCCTTCCGGCCGCGGCGCCGGGGATCCTCACCGGGGTCATCCTCGGGCTCTCCCGGGCCGCCGGCGAGACCGCCCCGATCCTGTTCACCGGCGTCGCGTTCTCGTTGCCGTCCTTGCCCTCCGGCCTCGGCGACCAGTTCATGGCCCTGCCGTACCACCTCTACATCCTCTCGACCCAGCACCACGACATCGCGCGCGTCCGGCCGATCGCCTTCGCCACCGCGACGGTGCTCATCGGCCTCGTCGCGTTGTTGAACCTCTCCGCGACGTACCTCCGCGCCCGCGCGCGCGCCCGGATGCACTCATGAAGCTCGAGAGTCGGGGCCTGGACTTCTTCTACGGCACGACCCAGGCGCTCCACGGCGTGACGCTCGGCGTCGCGTCGCGGGAGATCTTCGCCCTCATCGGGCCCTCCGGCTGCGGGAAGAGCACGTTCCTCCGGTGCATCAACCGGATGAACGACACGCTCGACAACACGACGGTCCGGGGCTCGCTCACGCTCGACGGCCAGGACATCTACGCGCCCCACGTGGACGTGGTGAAGCTCAGGCGTCGCGTCGGCATGGTGTTCCAGAAGCCGAACCCGTTCCCGAAGTCGATCTTCGACAACGTGGCCTACGGGCTCCGCCTCGGGATGAAGCTCCCGAAGCCCGAGCTGGCGCAGCGGGTGGAGCGGGCGCTCCGCGCCGCGGCGTTGTGGGAGGAGGTGAAGGATCGCCTCGCCGCCTCCGCGCTCATGCTCTCGGGCGGGCAGCAGCAGCGCCTCTGCATCGCCCGCGCCATCGCGGTCGAGCCCGAGGTGCTCTTGATGGACGAGCCGACGAGCGCCCTCGATCCCATCGCGACCGCGAAGCTCGAGGAGCTCATGCAGACGCTCCGCGACGCCTACACCATCGTGATCGTCACGCACAATCTCCAGCAAGCGGCGAGAGTGTCGGACACGACGGCCTTCTTCCTGCACGGTCGCGTCGTCGAAGTGGCGCCGACCGATACGTTGTTCACGCGTCCTCGGGTAAAGGAGACCGAGGAGTACATCACCGGGAGGTTCGGCTGATGCTCGGTTCTCGTCATCTCGATTCCAAGTACGACAGCGAGCTCAACGACCTGAGCGTGCACATGGCGCGCATGGCCGTCCGGGCAGAGAGCATGGTCCGCGACGCCGTCCGCGCGCTCCTGGATCAGGACGCCGAGCTGGCGCGAGCGGTGATCCGGAGCGATCGCGAGCTGGACCGGCTCGAGATGGAGGCCGACGAGATGAGCCTCCGCCTCCTCGCCCGCCGGGCGCCGTTCGGAGAGGATCTGCGCTTCGTCACCGTCAACCTCAAGGTCGTCACCGATCTCGAGCGCATGGGCGATCTCGCCGTCAACATCGCCGAGCGCTCGCTCGAGCTGATGCAGGGCCCCGGCCTCTCCGCCGGCAAGGAGGTCGAGGAGCTCGCCGACGCCTCGCTCACCGCCGTCTCCAACGCGGTCCGCGCCTACCAGATCCGGGACAGCGCCGTGGCGCGCGTGGTGCTCGGGAACGATCGCCGGATCGACGCGCTCAACCGCGACGCCTTCGCGCTCCTCATCCGCATCGCCCACGAGCGGCCGGACGAATTCGACCGCGCCCTCGCGCTCACCAGCGTCTGCCGCCACCTGGAGCGGATCGCCGACCACGCGACGAACGTGGCGGAGATGGTGGTGTTCCTGGTCGAGGCCGAGGACGTCCGGCACCGCGGCGGCAACTCCACCACCTGAGGCCGGGGCGACGCGCGGGTCAGGGGGGCGGCAGGGGCGGCATCAGGGGGGGCGGACGCGACAGGCCGAAGGGCGCGAGCAGGCTCTTGCCCATGTAGATCAGCAGGGAATTTCCGCGCTTGCGGAGCCCGAGCTGCTCCGCGATGCGGCGCTCCCGCTCCTCCAGCGGCACCCACTCCGCGGCGGGGACGGGCTCCGACCGCGCCTCGGGCAGGCCCATCGCGAGGCGCGTCCGGACCAGGGTGTAGTCCATCGGCGCGGGCAGGCAGGTCCGCTCGCCGCCCGACCATTCCCGCACCATCTGGCACGTGCCGAGGGTCTGCACCGCGTCGCTCACGATGGCGAGGGAATCGAACCCGTGGTGGTCTGCGATACGAAGCGCGTAGGCAATGTTCTCGTCGGTGTGGAGGGCGCGCGGCTCGAGGTGGACCCGCTCCGGCGGAACCCCCAGCGCGACCAGCCCGGCCTTGAGCGCCTCCGCCTCCACGTATCGGTTGTAGACGGCGTTCCCCGAGACGATGAACGAGCGCGTGCGTCCGCTGGCCCACATGTGCTGGGCCCACACCACGCGTCGCCACTGGCAGGGCGAGAGGCGCCCGTCCTCCAGGCTCGGGCACCCGGGGACGATCGCCGCGTCGACCGGCGGTCGGTCCACGGCGCCGACCTGGAGGGTCGCCCGAGAGCAGGCCAGCAGCAAGAGCAGCAGGGTCACGTTTGCCTCATCGCGAGTTAGAAGGGCCCGGAGGTTGAGGTCGTGAACGATCTACACACGCAGATCAAGGAGATGATCGTCCGGGTACTCATGCTGGAAGGCGTGAACGCGGTCGACATCGGAAACGAGGACCGGCTCTTCGGTGGAGGACTCGGGCTCGACTCTGTCGATGCGCTCGAGCTCGCCATCCATATCGAGGAGGAGCACGGAGTGAAGATGCCGGACGACGAGCGCGCCAGGGAGGCCTTCGCCTCCGTCGCGACGTTGGCCCGCTTCATCGAGGCCAATCGATGAACCCCGACGTCCTCGTCGTCGGCGCAGGCCCGACGGGGTGCGCGCTGGGGACCTACCTCGCCCGAAAGGGCGTGAAGGTCACCCTGCTGGAGTCCATCGAGCGGCCGGAGAGCGTGGTCGGCGAGTCGATGCTGCCCGGATCCGGGGCCATCTTCGACGAGCTCGGCTTCGACACCTCCGGGTTCGTCGTGAAGCACGGGGCGGTCTTCTGCGAGGGCGGCAAGTCGGTGCGCTTCGACTTCTCCGAGGCCGAGTCGCCCCGCCACACGTTCGCCTGGCAGGTGCAGCGCGAGGTGTTCGACCTGCGCTGGCGCGACCTCGCGCGGGCCGCCGGGTGCGAGATCGTCTTCGGGAAGGCGCTGAAGGCCGACATCCCCGCGCGGACCCTCCACACGACCCTGGGCGCGATGTCCGCGGGCCGCATCGTCGACGCCGGGGGGCGCGCCATGTGGCTGTCCTCCCAGCTCGGCCTGCGCGTGGCCGATCCCGACCTGAAGAATTCCGCCATCGGCACGCGCTACCGCGGGGTGAAGTTCCTCTCGCCCGACGAGCCGGGGGACATCGTCATCTGCTGCATCGAGGGCGGCTGGATCTGGCTCATCCCCTTCGGTGGCGATGTCGCCAGCGTCGGCGTCGTGTTGAGCCCGGCGTCGCCCATCCGCGGCACCGCCGAGGAGCGCTTCCTCGCCGCCATCGCCTCGTCGCCCGACGCGACCGCGCGCATGGTGGGCGCCGAGCGCATCCTGCCGTTCCGCGGCCTGACCGACTTCACCGCCACGTCCACCTCCTTCCACGGGGAGGGCTTCGCCCTCTGCGGGGATGCCGCCACGTTCATCGACCCCACCTTCAGCTCGGGCGTGCTGCTCGGGTTGCACGGGGCGCGCGGGCTCGCGGCGGCGCTGACCGGCGGCGATCTGGACGCGTGGGAGGCCGAGTATCGGGACGGCGCCGGGGTCTTCCGCAAGGTCATCGACCACTGGTACGCGGGTGACTTCATGACCCTCGCCCTCGCGCCGCGCGAATTGCAGAAGCCGTACTTCCGGCGCGGCATCGTGAGCCTGCTCGCGGGGGATGTGTTCCGGACCGGCCCCACCGCCTCGCGCCTCATGGCCGACCGCATGCCCGCGCTGGCGCAAGCGGTGCGTGCGTCCGCCCACGGTGGGTAGGGGATGCGGACGTACATCCGCCGCCTCCGGAGCTGGGTCCACCTGCTCCTCCGCGAGCATTTGACGCCGGGATCCATCGCCCTCGCGGTGGGCCTCGGCGTGTTCCTCGGCAGCCTGCCCATCTACGGGATCCACCTCTTCGTGTGCGTGGTGGTGGCCCGCTGGCTCAAGTTGAACCAGGCGCTGCTCTACGCGGCCGCGAACATCTCCAACCCGTTCTTCGCGCCCTTCCTCATCAGCGGCGAGGTCGCGGTGGGCGAGTGGCTCCGGCACGGAAACGTCGACGCGATGGCCGCGCCCCTGGCCGAGGGCACCTTCTGGACGATGCTCCAGCAGGCCCCCGACCTGTTCCTCTCCTGCCTGCTCGGCAGCGTCGTGGTCGGCGTCGTGCTCGGGGTGACGTCGGGGCTCCTCGCGTTGTGCGCCGCGCGAAGGTGGCCCCGGGCGCCGATCCAGGCCCACGCGTGAGCACTTGTCTCCGCGCGCCGGTGCACCGATGAGCGCCACGGCGCCGCGGCTGGAGGCCTGGGTGCTCGGGCTCGGCGCGGCCGGGATCGGCGCGGGCATCGCGGCGGGCGCGGGGGCGATCTCGCCGGGCGTCGCGACCGTGGCGGGGCTGGTCGCGCTCGGCGGGCTGCTCGGGGGCGTGTCGATCGCGTCGGCGCGGCCGGAGCTCGAGCTGTTCGGCCCCTGCGTGAAGCGGGGGATCCACCCGGGCCGCGCCGCGCTCACCATCGACGACGGCCCCCACCCGGCGTCGACCGGGCCGCTGCTCGACGCCCTGGCCCGCGCGGGCGCCCACGCGACCTTCTTCGTGCTCGCCGACCGGGCGGAGCGCCACCCCGACCTCTTTCGCGCCATGCTCGCGGGCGGCCACGAGATCGGCCTCCACGGGCTCTCGCACCACCCGTGGCTGACCGTGCGCCCGCCGGCCTTGGGCGCCGCCGAGCTCACCCGGGCCCTGCGGATCCTGGCCGACCTCGGCGCCCCGGCGGTGCGCTGGTACCGACCGCCCTTCGGCGCCACGAGCCCGCGGGTCTACGCCGCTGCGCGGGCCGCCGGCCTCGAGGTCGCGTGGTGCTCCGTCCGCACGCTGGACGGCGTACCGATCCGCGCCGAGACGCTCCGCGCGCGCTGCCGTGCGGTCGTCGGCACCGACATCGTGCTGCTGCACGAGGGGCCGGGGCCGACACAGGCGCTCCTGCCCGAGATCCTGGACGAGTGGGGCGCGCGGGGCATCCGCGCCAGCTCGCTCACCGAGGCCCTGGAGGCCGACGCGTCGCCTGCCGTCTCGACCCCCGCAACGCCCGCCGCGAGGCGCGCATGACCCCGTGGGTCACCCGCATGCAGGCGGTCTCGGCCGCCGGCTGGGGCGTCGAGGCCCTGGTGGACGCCGTGGTGGCCGGCCGGTCGCTCGCCCGCCCGGTGCCGTGGGCCTCGGATGCCTTGCGCTCCCCGTTCGCGGCGCTCGCCGGCGCGGGAGATGCCGAGGCCATGCTCCTCGCGGTGGTCGAGTCCGTGTGCCCGGCGGAGGGCGCGGGGCTCGTGGTCGCGACCAGCTCCGGCGCCATCTCCGGCGCCTTCGAGGCCTGGCACCGCGATGCCCGCGCCCGCTCCGAGGCGACCGACCTCTCCGGCTGGCGCCAGCGCCCCACCGAGCGGGTCGCCGCGCGCCTCGGCCTCGCGCCGGCCACGACGCTCTCGGTGGCGTGCGCCTCGGGGACCGCCGCCTTCGAGGTCGCGCGCGGCTGGTTGCGTGCCGGCCGCTGCGATCGCGTCGTCGTCGCCGGGGTGGACGCCCTGTCGCTCTACATCCACGCCGGGTTCGCCGGCCTGGGCGCCTTGTCGAAGGAGGCGTGCCGCCCCTTCGCGGCCGATCGGGACGGCCTCGTGCTCGGAGAGGGCGCCGCGGCCTTCCTCCTCGAAACCCCCGCCTCCGCCCGTGCCGCCGGGCGCGTGCCGCTCGCGGCGCTCCTCGGCTGCGGCCTCTCCCAGGACGGCGTGCACCTCACCGCGCCCGACCGTACCGGCGCGGGGCTCGGCCGGGCCGCGCGCGCCGCCGTGGCCGACGCGGGGCTCGCACCCGGGGACATCGGCGTCGTGAGCGCACACGCGACCGCCACCGTCTTCAACGACGCGATGGAGGCGCGCGCCCTCGCCGCGCTGTTCGAGGGGCCGGTGCCGCTCCACGCCTGCAAGCCCGTCCTCGGCCACACCCTCGGGGCCGCCGGCGCGCTCGAAGCCGCGGTGGTCCTCGCGATCCTCCAGGGGGCCCGCGCCCCCGCGCCGCCGGACATCACCGCGCCGGACTGCCCGATCACCGTCGCGCCGTGCCGCGACGCGCGCGTCGGGCTCTCGGTGAGCGCGGCCTTCGGAGGCGTGAACGCCGCGATCGTCTTCGGGCCCGTCCGGGGCGGCGGGGAGGACGATCGTCCCGCGTCGCGCCGGGAGGTCGCCACGATCGCCACGGCGCGCGTGGCCACCGACGATCTGCCGCTCGCCCGCGTGTTTCCGGGCGCGCCGCCCACGCTCGGCCGGGCGGACGCCTACGTGCGCGGGGGCATCGCCGCGCTCGCGGCGGTGCGGAACCTCGCGGCGGACGTGGCGCCCGGCGTGTTCGGCCCCGAGACCGCCGTGGTGCTCGCGAGCGCGTCGAATTGCCACGCGGCGGACCTGCGCTACCACGCCGGGCTCGTGGACGGCGGCCCCGCGCAAGCGTCGCGGCTCCACTTCAGCTACACCGTGCCGGGCGCGCCCGCCGCGGAGGCCTCGATCCTCCTCGGCTTGCGGGCCCCCGTGCTCGTCTACTGCGCCGACGGCGCGTGCGCCGAGGACGAGGCCCGTCGCCTCGTCGCCGAGGGGGTCGTCCCCTCTGCGGTCGCGCTGCGGATCGAGTCGCCCGGCTCCTTCGCCGACGCGGAGGCCATCCTCCTTGCCCCCCCCTGACCGAGGTTCGATGGACTTCCCTCCCGTCTCTTCGCTCCTCCCCCACCGCCCGCCGCAGCTCTACGTCGACCGCGTGGTGTCGATCGAGGGCGGGACCCTCCGGTGCGAGGCCGACTTCACCCCCGAGCAGTTCCCCGGGCACTTTCCGGGCCGCCCCCTCGTGCCCGGCGTCGTCATGCTCGAGGGCCTCGCGCAGACCCTCGGCTGCCTCGCCGCGATCGCCGGGGAGCGCGGGCAGCCCGTGCTCACCGGGGTGGAGAAGGCGCGGTTCCGGGGCATGGCCGAGCCCCCGGTGCGGCTCGTGTTCGAGGTCGCCATCACCGACCGCCGCTTCGGCGTGACCTGGGCGAAGGGCACCGTGCGCGAGGGGGACCGTGTCCTCTGCACCGCCTCGCTCCAGGCGACGGTCCTCTCTGTCGAGGGGGCGTGAAGCGCGCGGTCGTCATCGGCTCGGGGATGGGCGGGCTCACCTCGGCCATCCTGCTCGCGAAGGACGGCTGGTCCGTCACCGTGCTCGAGCAGCACACGCGCGCGGGCGGCTTCCTCCATCGGTTCTTCCGGCGCGGCGTCGGCTACGACACGGGCTTCCACTACGTCGGCGGCGCGCGCCCCGACCAGCTCTTCGGCCGGGCCATGCACCACCTCGGCGTGTACGACGCCGTGAAGTGGCACGCGCTCGATCCCGACGGCTTCGACATCCTCCGCTTCCCCGACCTCGAGTTCCGCGTGCCCGCGGGCATCGATCGGTACCGGGATCGGCTCGTCGAGACCTTCCCCGAGGCGCGCGCCGGCATCGACAAGTACATCGCGCTCACGCGCGAGGCCGTGCGCTCGTACGGATGGTTCAACCTCGACGACAGCGTGCCCGCCGAGGCGATCCTGCCCTTCGAGCGGACCAGCCTGCTCGACGTGGCCTCCGCCTGCTTCGACGACCCTCGCCTCCGGGCCGTCGTGTCAGGGCAGGCCGCGCTCTACGGGGTTCCGCCGGCCCAGGCGCCCTTCGGGATGCACGCGGTGATCACCGATCACTTCCTCCAGGGTCCGGCGTCGATCGAGGGCGGGGGAGATCGCCTCACCTTCGCGCTCGTGCGGCGCCTGCGCGAGCTCGGCGGGACCCTGACGCTCAAGCGCCGGGTCGTGTCGATCGAGGTGCGCGACGGGTGCGCGTCCGGCGTGACCACCGCCGACGGGGAGCACTACGAGGCCGATCTCGTCGTGGCGGACGTGCACCCCCGCGTCTCCCTCGACATGCTCCCCGAGGGCTCGGTGCGGCCCGCCTACGCGTCGCGTGTCCGCGACTCCGAGCCCGGCCGCGGGCACGTCGGCGCCTACCTCCGCGTGAAGGGGGATCTCTCCCCGCTCGGCAATCGCAACCTCTACCGCTTCAACTCCTGGAATCTCGACACCCTCGACCGCCCCACCACGTCCGAGGAGGTGCCCTTCTACTTCCTCACCAGCCCCGGGCAGCGGCATCCCGCCCCCGTGCCCGGCGCCGACCAGGTCGTGCTCGGCCTCGTCTACACCGACTACGAGCGCTTCGCCGCCGCGCGGCGGGCGGGTGAGCCGACCTATCGCGCCTACAAGCAGGCGGTCCTCGATCGTTTCGTGGCGACCATGCTCGCCGACTACCCGGGGTGGGAGGTGGTCGACTCCGAGGCGAGCACGCCGCTCACGACGGAGCGCTTCAACGGCTCGTGGAAGGGCGCGGCCTACGGCCACTTCCACTCCGTCGCGCAGATGGGGCGCTATCGCCTCCCGATGGTCTCGAAGGTGCGCGGACTCGTCAACGTGGGGCAGACCGTCGGGTTCCCCGGCATTTGCGGCGCGATGATGTCGGCATATGTGGTGTGCGCGGAGCTCCTGGGCGGGAGCGCCCGTTTCATGCGGGAATTGAGGGCGGAATGAGGCGCGTCGTAATCACGGGAATGGGGATGGTCACGCCGCTGGGGAACGACCCCGCGCAGGCCTTCCAGGAGGTGCTCGACGGTCGGAGCGGTGTCGTGCGCATCCCCGCGTTCGATCACGTGGGCGATCTCGGGGCGCGCATCGCCGCGCCCGTGCGCGACTTCGAGCCCGAGCGCATCCCCCGCAAGCACCGGCGGAGCATGGCGCGCATGGCGCAATACGCCGCGGCCGCCACTGCCGACGCCCTCCGGACCGCCGCCTTCCCGATGGAGACCCTCGCGGGCGGCCGCGTCGCCGTGGTCGCCGGCTCCACCACCGGCTCCCCCGAGGCGATGGAGGAGTTCTGGCGCGAATTCCTCGGCTCCAACTCCATCCGCGCGATCCCGAGCACGAGCTTCCTCCGCGTCATGTCGCACACGGTCGCGAGCCACATCGCGCTCGCCTACGGCGTCACCGGCTCGGTGGTCTCGCCGTGCTGCGCGTGCGCGGCGTCGAACCAGGCGGTGGGCCTGGGTGCGGACCTCATCCGGGTGGGCCGCGCCGACGCGGTCATCGCCGGCGGCGCGGACGAGCTCACCGTGCTCGGCCCCGCCACCTTCGACGTGGTGCGGGCAGGCTGCCGGGGCCACGAGGACGCCCCCCACACCCGCCCCGCCCCCTTCGACAGCAGCCGCGACGGCGTGGTGTGCGCCGAGGGCGCCGCGATCGTGATCCTGGAGGATCTCGAGAAGGCGCGGGCGCGCGGCGCGCCGATCCTCGCCGAGGTGCTCGGCTACGGCGAGAGCTGCGACGCGACCCACATGTCCTCCCCCGAGGCCGACGGGATGGTCATGGCGATCGAGCGCGCCCTGGTCGACGCGGGCCTCACCGCCGCCGACATCGACTACGTCTGCGCCCACGCCACCGGCACCACGGTGGGGGATGCCGCCGAGGCCGAGGCGACCTTCCGCGTCTTCGGGGGCGATGTGCCGGTGTCGAGCCTGAAGGGTCACCTCGGCCACATGCTCGCCGCGTGCGGCACGACCGAGCTGATTCTTTGTATCGAAGCGATGCGGCGCTCGGTCGTGCCGCAGACGCTCAACCTCAGCGACCCCGACGTCGCCCGCATCCTTCTTCCGAAAGTGCCGCTGGAACGCCGCATCCGTCGCATCGTGTCCAACAACTTCGCGTTCGGAGGCATCAACGCGAGCCTGGTCATCGGCGCCCCCCCGGAACCCCTCGATTAGCGCTACTTCCGGTTGGTCCTTTCGTCACGCAATGTTGCGATCGGCGCCGCTTCATGGTTAGTTCAGTCGCCCCTTCCGAGAGGTCCTGACGTGGCACGGTCCGCTGACAGCATCATCGCCGAGCTCGATCGCATTTTCGTGGAGCAGTTCGAGGTCACGGCCGACATGGTGGTGCCCAGCGCGCGCCTCCGCGAAGACCTCGATCTCGACAGCCTCGACGCCGCCGACATGATGATCGCCATCGAGAAGCGCTTCGGCGTCCGCCTCGATGACGAGATCGCGCGCGCGTTCAAGACCGTGGGGGACATCCACGGCTACGTCCACAAGCTGGTCGCCGAGAAGGACCGCGGCGCCGCGGGCCAGGGCGCGGAGCAGGCCGCGGGGTAGGCGGCCGGGCTCTCCGCCCCCGCCACCCGCCTCCGCCACTCGTCCCCGCTGGTCCGGACGCCTCCGCCGCGTCGTTACGCGGCGCCGAGCACGAGCAGCGTGTGGGACAACCCGACGTGCTTCACCTCGTCGGTGACGGCGAGGCCGGCCTCGCGCGCGAGCCGCTTCATGACCTCCGAGTGGTACATGCGCGAGTTCCCGTTGGCCATGCACGCGAAGTACAGCGACGTGCCGATGAGGCAGAAGCGCGCTGCCTCGTACTGCTGCTGGTTCCAGTAGGTCTCGAGGATGTAGACGGTGGAGTCCGGCCGCATCGCCGCGCGCACCCGGGAGAGGATGGAGCGGATCTCGTCCTCCCCGAAGCAGTCGAGGAACTGGCTGAGCCAGTACACGTCGGCGCCCTTGGGGAGCGGCGCGTCGAAGTCGAGCAGGTTGGTGGGCGCGTAGGTCACGCGCGCGGCGTGGCGCTCCAGGTTCGTCCGCGCGACGGCGAGCTGACCGGGGAGATCGACGAGCGTCATCCGCTCCATGCCGCCATCGAGGCACAAGCCGGAGAAGCGACCGGTGTTCGCGCCGATGTCGACGACGTGGCGGACCCCCGGCTGCTGCACCCGCGGCAGGCAGGCCTCGAACACCCCGTCCGAGTAGTAGTGGTCGAAGTCGAACCACGCCTTCCGGACCTCGGGGGGCAGGCTCTTCAGCGCCTCGTAGACCGTGGACGCCCCGGTGGAGTCGATGGCCGGCAGGCCCGCGGGCCGCCCTTCGACCAGCGCCTCCCGAAGGTTGAACGCGCCCTCGTAGCAGACGTGGTGGGTGAACTCCGCGTTGACCCGCGTGAGCTCGTCCCGGAGCCAGTACACCCCCATCGCGGTGATGAAGAAGCGCGGCTCGGGTGCCACGTCCTCGAAGGTGCAGAGCCCGGCGCCCAGTCCGGCCTCCAGCAGCAGCGCGGCGGCGTACGGGGAGGCCTTGCCCTTCGCCACCACGTCACTCGCGGTGACGCCCTTCCGCCGGGCCTGCGCGACCATCTCGAGGATGCCGAGATCCCGCAACGCGCGGCAGGCCTGGAAGACCAGGGGTGAGAACGCGAGGCGTTGTGCGGCGAACCGCGCGGCTTCGTTGGGGGACATCTCGGCGTTCATGGGCATACTCTGCAGGGGAGGGGGTGGGGCGTCACGCATCTACCGCTCGGCATCGGAGGCCACCGGCGGCGCGATGGGGCCTCCGGGCGGTCGGGCCCACACGTCGTGGAAGTTGTAGTACTGGGTCGGGTAGCGTCGCACGAACTCGCTTACCCGGTCCGCGTAGAGCTGGGCCCACTCGCGGACCTGTTCTTCGCGCGGACGCTTGCGATCGAACACACAATGGATCGGCGGCGTGGCGACGACGCGGTAGGTCCCGGGGGCCTCCTCGAAGGCGCCGGCCACCACGATGGGGACGCGCGCGAGCGCCGCGATCAGCCAGGGGCCGGCGGGGAAGCGGCACGGGCCGCCGAGAAAATCGACGGTGACGGTGCGATCGTCGATGAGGCGGTCGCCCATCATCGCGACCACCGCGCCCTCGCGCAGCGCCCGGACGACCGAGAGGGCCGAGAACCCCTCGTCCATGTTCACGGCGATGACCTTCGGCCGCCACGCCTCGGGCATGCTCGCGATCACGGCGCGGCCGTGATCGCCGGGGAGCTCGAAGCGCAGGACGTGGAGCTTCTTCATCCGCGGGGCGTTCTCCCCGCTGCCGGCCGACACCTCGATGTTGCCGACGTGCGCCCCGAGGATGATGGCGCCGCGGGGCTCCCCGAACGCGTCGAGGAGGTACTGCTGGCCCTCGCGGACGTACTGGAAGGCGGCGGGGCCCGACTCCGTGTAGGTCAGGCGGTCGATGAGGGCGTGCGCGAAGCTCCGGAAGATCGCGAAGCTCGCGGACAGGGGCGAGCGGTCCGGCAGCATCCGCGCGCGGTAGCTCTCCAGGCCCCGGCGGGCGCTCGGCGCGAACGCCACGTACCAGGCAGCGAGGAACGTGCCGATCCCGGCCGCCACGCGCCGCCCCAACACGCGCTTGAGGAAAAGGACGAGCCGCCAGCCCGCACCGGTCCCTCGGGAGCGTCCGGTCCAGGACTCGGCGCCCCGGATGCGGAGGCGCCAACGCGGGGGCCAGAGGATGCGCTCGATGACCAGCAGGGCGTTCATCCACGAGATCCGCGCGTTGTCCAGGAAGGGCCGGAAGCTCGTCACCCGTTCTTCCTTCGGGGGGTAGTACACGAAACAGGGGATGTCGCGCACGGGGACGCCGGCCCACAACGACCGCGTGAGCACCTCGACCTCGAGCTCGTACCGCCCGCCCCCCATCGCGAGGCCGAGCACCGGAGCCAATGGATAGGCGCGGAAGCCGCACTGGCTGTCCGCGACCCGCCACCCGGTCTCCACCCAGATCCAGAAGTTGGAGAACTTCCGCCCGAAGCGGCTGATCTCGGGCGCGGTGGAGAGGTCGCGCACGCCCGCGAAGATCGCGACCGGCTCGGCCGCGATCGCGGCGGCGAACGCGGGGATGTCGGCGGGATCGTGCTGCCCGTCGGCGTCGAGGCAGATGGCGTGGGTGTGGCCGAGCCGGGCGGCGTACCGCATCCCGGTGAGCAGCGCCGCGCCCTTCCCCTTGTTCTTCGGGTGGGTGATCACCTCGGCGCCGGCCTTGCGCGCGACATCCCCCGAGCCGTCCGTGCTCCCGTCGTCGATGACGAGGACATGGAGGCCGTGCTGCAGTGCTCGGGCCACGACGCTACCGAGGGTGCCCACGTTGTCCTTGGTCGGGATGATCACGACCGGGCGTGGCGGCGAAGGGGGCGGCGCGAATTCCGGCCGGCGTCGGCCGGCGAGCAGGTAGAGCATGGTGCCGGACGCGGCGAGCACGACCGGCAGCGCGAGGCCGTCGACCCCGCGCACCGTGTCGAGCACCAGGACGGCGACGAGCAGCCCGATCACGATCAGGTCATCGAGGCGCATCGGGCTCCGAGGCGGGCGCGAGCAGCAGCGTGAGCGTGTAGCCGCGCCGGCGGTCGTGGAGGGTCACGCGATCCCCGTCGCGCACGGCCCGGGCGCGGCCGCCGTCACCGCGCCAACGCCGCTCCCAGCCCGTCGGCGTGGCGACGGCGCGGATGCGGCCACCGGGGGCGAGGCAGGTGCCGTCGGCGGGGGTGAAGGCGAGACGGAGGTCCCGCTCGACGGGGAGCTTCTCCAGCCAGGGCCGCCAGGCGGCGAGGCCGGTCGCCACGGTGGCGGGCGGCCCGGAGACGGTGAAGAGCTCGAACCCAGCGGGCGCGAGCAGGGAGAGGGACCACGCGGCCTCGTCGATGGCGGCGATGCCGAGGCCGCCGACCTCGCGGCCGTGCGTCGAGAGCCCGACCTGCACGGGCGCGGCGGGGGC
>JAKFCH010000177.1:0-28018 GCA_036676765.1 Deltaproteobacteria bacterium | reverse complement strand
TGGATCAACAAACCGAAGCCCAACGACGTCGGCACCGCAACCGCGTTGCCGCTCACAGAACTTTCCAATTCTGTGTCTCAATCATGTTGACACGTTCCGCCCTCCGCCACCACCGACAACCCCGTCCCCACCCTCCCCGAGAGCCCCGCCCCCAAGATCACCGGGTTCAACCCATCCATCTGAACCCGAACGTCCGGCTCGGGTACGACGGAAACGGTCCGGACCTGTTCAAGCAAAGGGAGCCAATCCACGCGCTGCGCTAACTTCACAGTAGCGCCCGCAGCGCCCTGGGTACCGGGTGATGGTTCACGCTCCTTCCCCGGGGCGTGAACCTCCCCGTGAACCGCGTGAGCCACGGCCGAGGACTTCCCTCCACCGCCGCCGGGACCGCGCACCTTGCCCTCCGTTCCGTCGTAGAGCGCGACCTCGACGCGGTCGATGGACGCGAACCTCGTCGATGATCTCGTGCAGGAGCTCCCGGCGCTCGCCGGGGGTGAAGTGCGGGTAGAGCTGGTCGAAGTCGCGCAGGACGGTGTGGATGGCGGCAAGGGAGAGGGTGCGCGTCTCGTCCACACCGAGCTTGCCCTCCCCGTCGGCGATGGCCTGCTGGAGCGCCCGCCCACGCTCCTCCAGCGCGAGCATGCGGTCGCGGGCCGTGTCCATGCCGGCCGCCCCGATGGCCATGATGGCGTCGAGCAGGCGGTGGCGCTCCGCCTTGTTGGCGGTGAAGTCGGCCTGGAGCGTCCTGAGCCGCGCGCGGGCCGGCTCGAGGAGGTCCTTGGCGATGCGGTTGGACTCGTTGATGGCGCGTGCCACGAGCACCGGGCCGGAGGCGACGCGGCGGACGACGGCGAGCACCGCGTCCTCAAACGCCCCGGCCGGGAGCTGGCCGATGGAGCAGGTCGAGGTCGCCTCCTTCGAGGTCGAGACGAAGCGGTTGTAGAAGTAGCGGGTGCCGGCGCTGTTGGGGGCGCCGCCGTTCCAGAGGCCGCGCTCGGCCCCGGCCTGCATGGCGACGCGGGTGCGGTCGGCGGTCTGCTCGCGTTCCAGCTCGGCGAACACGAGGACCAACTTGAGCACCGCGCGGCCGATGGGCTGGGACGTGTCGAAGGACTCGTTGAGCGACACGAACTGGACGTTCCGGGCCTCGAAGGCACGGTGCAGCTCGTAGAAGTCGAGGAGCGAGCGCGAGAGGCGATCCAGGCGGGTGACCATGACCACGTCGACCTGACCGGCGCGGAAGGCGGCGAGCATCTCCTGGAGCTGGGGCCGGTCGAGGTTCTTGCCGCTGGCTCCCTCTTCGCGGAACACGCGGGCCAACGAGGTGTCGCGCCTGCCGCAAGCCGCCTCATAGAAGGCTTGTAGGCGGGCTTCCTGGGTTTCCACGGAGCCCTCGTCACCGAGCTGATTGTCGGTGGCATCGCTATCCGGAGCCCCGACGCCGACGCCCCGTCCTACCGCCGCATCCTCGCCCACTTCTCTCCGGCGTTCCTGCTCGGCCTCACCGCGACGCCCGAACGTGCCGATGGTGGCGATGTCCCCGGCCTGTTCGACGACCATGTCCCCTACCGCGCCGACGTTGGCACCGGGATCGGCGAGGACCTGCTGGTCCCGTTCGCGTACTTCGGCCTCGCGGACACGACCGACTACCGGCCGATCTCCTGGCGTAGCGGCCGGTTCGACGTCGCCGAGCTGTCGACCGCGCTGGAAACCCAAGCGCGGATGGAGAAGCTCTGGGCCGCCTGGAACGAGCCCGGCAGGTCCGGGTCGCGGACGATGGTGTTCTGCGCGTCCGTCGCCCACGCCGTGTTCGTGCGTGACTGGCTCGGGGCACGCGGCGTGCGCGTGCGCCTCTGCCACGGCGGCCAGGACTCCGACGACCGCACCGCCGCGTTGCAGGACCTCGAAGCGGGGCGGATCGACGCGATCTGCAGCGTCGACCTGTTCAACGAGGGGATCGACTGTCGCCCGCTCGATCGGGTCGTCATGCTGCGCCCGACCGAGTCGCCCGTCCTGTTCCTCCAACAGTTGGGCCGGGGACTGCGGAAGGCCGAGGGGAAGGCGCGGCTCGTCGTGATCGACTTCGTCGGAAACCACAAGGTGTTCCTCGACCGTGTGCGCACGCTGTTGAGCCTGGGAGGAGGCGAGGGGTCGCTGCAGGCGTTCGTGGCGCGCGGTGTCACGCAACTCCCGCCCAAGTGCTCGCTCGACTTCGAGCTCGAAGCGATCGACCTGCTGAAGCGGCTCCTGCCGGCGGGTGGCGGCGCGAGCGCCCTCGTCGCCGCGTACCGCGAGTTGCGATCCGCGCGTGGCGAGCGTCCGATGGCGGGCGAGCTGGTGCGACGCGGGTATACACTTGGTTCGCTGCTGACCGGCCACCAAGGTTGGTTTGGTTTCGTGACCGCGGAAGGCGACCTGAGCGAGGCGGAGGCCTCGGTCTTCACGATGGCCGGCGCATGGCTGCGCGAGGTGCAGTCCACGCCGATGACGAAGTGCTTCAAGATGGTCGTGCTCGAAGTGCTTCTCGACGCGGACGCGCTGCACGACGGGATGGACCTCGCCGACCTCGCAGCGCGCTCCCACGACCTGCTGGTCCGGTCCCCCGAGCTGTTCGAGGACCTTGATGGCGTGCGGGACCTCGAAGACGCGCGGCACCCCGATCCGCAGCACCTCGATCCGAAACTGTGGGCGGCGTACTGGCGGAAGAACCCCATCGCGGCGTGGTGCAACGGCCCCTGGTTCAAGCTCGATGGGACGCGGCTCGTCCCCCGCCTGCCCTCCGCGGACGTGGAGACGCTCGCTGCGATGACCCGTGAGTTGGTGGACGCTCGCCTGGCGACGTATCGGCGGCGGCGAGAAGGGGGCGGCGAGGCGGTGGACGCGAAGGTCTCGTGGAACCAGCGCGACCCAATCCTGTTCCTCCCCACCGGCGCCCGGCGCGACCGGCTGCCCACCGGCGATGTCGATGTCCGCCTGCCCGACGGCGCGCCATGGCGCTTCCGCTTCGCCAAGGTGGCGGTGAACGTGGCCCACCCCGTGGGACGCGACCGCAACGAGCTCCCCGACCTGCTTCGGCGCTGGTTCGGGCCCCAGGCGGGGCGGCCGAGCACCGACTTCCGGGTGCGATTCCGGCCCTCGCCCGACGGTTGGTGGATGGAGCCGCTCGGCGAGGTGGTGACGCTGGCGACCGAGCGAGGCCGGTTCGTCGCGTTCCCGACGCTGAAGGCGGCGGCGGGGTGGAACGGCACGGGCAACCTGGCACCCGAGTCGGGCGAGGTCCTCCTCCCAGGTCCCGTCAGTGACAGACAATTCGCCGTCCGGGTGACGGGTTCCTCGATGGACGGCGGCGTGAGTCCGCTTCGCGATGGAGACTGGGCGATCTTCGAGTGGGCGCGCGGCCAGGGCATCGGCACGATGGAGGGCAAGGTCGCGCTGGTCGGCATCGGCGCCGAGGACGAGGGAACGGAATTCCACATCAAGCGCGTGGTCCGCGGGGCGGACGGGTACGCGCTCCGGTCGGACAACCCCGAGGTCGAGTCTCGCTCGGCGGCCGGCGCGATCCCCTACGCGCGATTGGTACGGGCGGTGCGTCCCGAGGCGCTGGCTCCGGATGAGGGGACGACGCTGACCGACCTCGCCGGGGCGTTCGGCCTCTCCGAGGCACCGACCGGCACCACCGCGCGGGTGGACGGACACCTGTTCCTCCTCGCCGAGGGGCGCGACGTACTGGCCGCGCCCGACCGTTGGCCCGTCCGCGTTGCCGACCGGCGACCCGGGGAGACCGCGTTCGTGCTGGCCCGGTCCGAGGCCGCTGCGTCATGGACCTACCTCGGCGTGGGGCGCTGGCACGACGAGGAGTCCGCCTGGGCGTTCCGGGATCCCTCACGGGGGACCTGAACCGCGTGCACTGGCCATCCTCTCGGCCCTGCACGCCCCTCCCGCCGAGTCCTGACCGGGGCTGCTACCGGATTGGCGACCCGACGGAGCTCCCATCCCAAACGCCACCATTCTGTTTCCCAATGTAAAGCCGCCCCCTCCCGCGTCGCGAGCGAACGCCCTCGCGACGTCGGGGCTTAGTAGACATCCGAGCGCGTCGTCGTTCGAGGGGGACCGTGTTCTTCCAACGCATCAAGACCCCCGGAATCGCCCATGTCGCCTACCTGCTCGGGGACAAGGCCGCGGCCATCGTCGTCGACCCTCGCCGGGACGTCGATGCCTACCTGAAGTTGGCCAGGGAGAACGATCTCACCATCAAGTACATCCTGGAGACGCACCGCCAGGAGGACTTCGTCATCGGCTCCGCCGAGCTGGCGAAGGTCACGGGCGCCCGAATCGTGAGCCTGGATCATCCCCTGTTCGGCCACTCCGACGTGCGCCTGCGGGATGGCGAGGAGATGAAGGCCGGCGGCCTCACCCTCCGGGCGATCCACACCCCCGGGCACACGCCCGAGAGCACCTGCTACGCCGTGTTCCTGGAGGACGCGCCGGAGCGCGCCTGGGGCATCTTCACCGGCGACACGCTGTTCATCGGTGAGACCGGGCGCACCGACCTGCCCGACCGGCGCAAGACGAGCGAGAACGCCGGGGTCCTGTTCGACGCGATCCACGGAAAGCTCGTGCCCCTGGGCGACCAGGCCATCCTCTGGCCGGCGCACGGCTCCGGTTCGGTCTGCGGCGGCAACATCGCGGAGCGGGACGACTCGACCCTGGGCATCGAGCGGAGCTACAACGCGGTCTTCACCAGGACGCGGTCCGCGTTCGTGGAAGCCAAGCTGCGGGAACGAATCCCCCGGCCGCCCTACTTCGCGCTGATGGAGCGGGTGAACCTGCGGGGAGGCCTCCCCCCGGCGACCGAGCCCACCCAGGTCCCCTACCTGCAGCCGGACAAGTTCGCCTCCGAGAGCAAGCAGGGCCTCGTCCTCGACGGGCGCGAGCCCGAAGCCTTCGCCGGCGGCCACATCCCCGGCTCGCTCGCGCTCTGGGAGAAGGGCATGGGCGTCTTCGGCGGCTGGATCGCCGACGAATCCACGCCGGTCTACCTCGTCCTCGACGACATGAAGGCGCTCGACAACGTCGTTCCGGCCCTCGCCCGGCTGGGGATCGACCGCGTGAACGGCGTGCTCGCCGGCGGCTTCGCCGCGTGGCGCGAGTCCGGCAAGCCCATCGCCTGCTCGGGCACGGTGAACCCGAAGGAGCTGGCGGCCGCCCCCGACGATTCCCTCGTGCTGGACGTCCGCGACGACGCCGAGTTCGAGGAGGACGGGCACATCCCCGGAGCGACGCACCTGTACGTCGGCTACCTCGACCGGCACCTGGACCGCATCGCGCCCGCGCTGAAGGCGGCCCCGAAGATCACGCTCGTGTGCAGCGTCGGGCACCGGGCGGGGCTGGCGGCGAGCATCCTGCAGCGCCACGGCTACGCCACCGTCGAGAACCTGCTCGGCGGCATGACCGCCTGGGAGAAGTCGAAGCTGCCCATGGAGAAGGGTGCCGAGCGCACCGTCACCACCCCCGAGATCGAGGGAGAACGGACATGAAGAACCCGCTCGTACAGACCTCCTGGTCCCCCTACGCGGTGGGCGCCGGCATCGGCGCCTTGAGCTGGTTTGCCTTCCTCACCGGCAGGCGACCCATCGGCATCACCGGGGCGTTCGAGACAACGGCGGTCGGGCTCGGCCAGCGGATCGCCCCCGACGCGTCCGGGGCCAACGCCTACCTGGCCGAAGCCGACCGGCCCCCGAAATTCGATTGGGAGTGGGCGCTCGCCGCCGGGGTGGTCGCGGGATCGCTTGCGAGCGCGCTGGCGTCCGGTGACACGGACCGCCGCGCCGTCCCCGCGCGATGGGCCCGGTCGTTCGGTCCCTCCCCCGCCAGGCGTTACGTCGCCGCCTTCGTGGGCGGGGCGGCGATGATGTACGGCGCCCGGATGGCGAAGGGCTGCACGAGCGGTCACGGCATCAGCGGAACGCTCCAGCTCGCCGGCGCGAGCTGGGTGTTCTCGCCGATCATGGCGCTCACGGCGGGTGTCGTCGCGCACGCGCTCCACGCCGAGGAGACCCGCTGATGCGCCGCGACCCGCTTCCGACGCTGCTCCTCGGGCTCCTCACCGGCGTCGCGTTCGGGGCCCTCCTCCAGAAGGGCCAGGTGGCGAAGTACGAGGTGATCACCAGTCAGCTGCTCCTTCGCGACAGCCGGGTGCTCCAGACGATGGGAACCGCCGTGGCCGTGGGTGCGGCGGGCGTCCACGCGCTCGAGCAGCGGGGGCTGGTCGAGCTCGACATCAAGCCCCTCCAGCTCGGGGGCGTCGTCGGCGGCGCGGTGCTCTTCGGCGCCGGCGCCGCGCTCCTCGGCTATTGCCCGGGGACCACCCTCGCGGCCATCGGAGAGGGGAGGCGCGACGCGATGGTCGGGGCGCTCGGGATGCTCGCCGGCGCCGCGCTGTTCGTGCGCACCTACCCCGCGATCCGGCCGCTGCTGGAGAAGGGGGACCTCGGCAAGGTGACCCTGCCGCGGGCGACGCGTACCTCGCCCTGGCCCTGGGTCGCGGCGATTGGCACGGCGGTGGCAACGGGGTCGGCCCTGACGAGCCGAACGTCCAGCCGGTGAGCGAACGCGCACGGCACCAAAAAGCCACGCTACCCCGCCACATCTCCCACCAACGCCGCCACCATCTCCTCCTCGAACACCACGCGCCCGCGCGCCCGCATGGCTGGACCGAGCTCGGGGTCCCAGGGTGCGTTCGGGCAGCCCTCCCCGAGCGGCGGGCCTCCCTCGTAGGCGAGGTAATCGGCGGCGGACATCCGCCAGGGCGCCGCTCCGAACCGCTCGATGATGGCGGCGGCGATGCGCAGCCCCGCGGCGTCGAAGTCCGCGCGCACCCGTAGGGAGCTCCCGCGACACGCGCGCAGGAGCTCCGCGCAGGCCGTGGACGGGTTGCCCTCCGTGCAGATCAGCATCGCGCCGGCACGCGCGGCGGCAACCCGCACGATCGCCGGGTTCTCGCAGATGAAGACGGGCTGCGGCGGCACGTCGAGGGCGTAGCGGCGGAGCTGATGGAGGGTGAGGCGGACGGGGACCCGATCCTCGGCCGCGGCGGCGCACCACGCCGCGAGGGGGCTCCCGCGCGCGCCCGCGATGCCGAGGACGAGCACCTGGGAGGCGAGGTCGTCGAGGACGACGCCGGCGCGGTCCCAGAGGCGGCGACGGGACTCGGCGTCCCGTGGGCGGGGCTCTCCGGTCTGCTCGGCGAGCGCGCGGAGGACGAGCGTCGCGAGCGGGCCGGGGTTGAGGGCCTTGGTGTCGCCGGTGAGGGTGACGGCAAACGTGGCGATTGGCACCCCCGCCGCGGGGAGGGCCGCGAGGACGTGGCACGCGGTCTCCAAGGAGCCGTCGTCGACCGCGCGCGCGAGGAGGCCGTCCCGACGCAGGCCGTCGAGCCAGGGCTCGAACCACGTCGCGTCGGCGAGGGCGGTGGCGCGGGCCCGATCGAGGGCACCCCCGAGCCTGCTTGCGGCGATGGCGCGATCGGCGGGGCGATCGCGGAGGGGCCCACCGAGCGCCTCGACCATCGCGACGAGGCCGATCCCGAGCGGACCGGCGAGCAGGCGCGCGTCGAGGTCGGCGAGGCGGACACGGGGCGCGGCGGCCCGGATGGGGCGGCCGAGCAGGCCCGCGAGGGCGTCGCGTTCGGCCTCCGTTGCGCCGGACAGGCTGACGATGGTGTCTCCGAAGGCGCCACCCGAGCGCTCGAGGGCCTCGCGGACCCGCGCGACGAGGCGCGCGAAGTCGGGCTGGCGCAGGCGGTCGAGCTGGTTCACGCCTCCACGAGCTCCTGGCCGTTCCAGTCGATGCGCAGCATCGCCACCACGCGCTCGTCGCGGAGGTGCTGGAGATCGTAGTGGGCGACGGCGGGCACGCACGGCCACGTCACCCACAGGTCGTACCCCGTCATGAAGAGGTCGAGGTCGAAGCGCACGGTCAAGGAGAGGAGCTCGGGGCGGCCGAGATCGTCGATGCCGGCGAACGCCTCGTCGAGCGCGATGAGGCGCGGGCACCCGGGGCGCGCACCGGCGAACAGCGCGTGCGCCGCCGCGAAGAGGGGGAGGTGCAGCGCGGCGGCCTTCTCGCCGCCGGAGAGGCCGGCGTGGACCTGCGCGGTGAGGCGCTGGTCCCGCTCTCCCGCCCGGACGAGCGAGAGGCGGAACTCGCGCCAGCGCCGGTAGTCGAGCTGCTCGGCGAGCACTTCGCGCCACGAGCGGGTGGGGTCGGCCTGGCGCGCCCGCCGCACGCGGGCGGAGAAGTAGCCGCGGAGGCGATCGAGGGCGTCGGGACCGAGGTGCGTCGGGTCGGTCTCGAGCACCCGGAACACCTCGCGGTCCTCCACGCTCGCGTCGTCGTCGAGGACCCAGCTCACGCTCACGGTGCGCCCACTGGAGAGGCGGCGGTCGCGCATGGCGCTGTCCATCGCCTCGACGAGGCGCCTGGCCTCCCGCACGCGCTGGTGGATGGCGCGGCACACGGCGCCGAGCATCGCGTCCTCGAACAACGCCCGCTCCTTGGCCGAGAGCATGGCCTCCTGGTCCTCCCGCTCGCGGTGGAGCCGCTCGCCGAACGCGGCGACGCCGCTCGGCCCCTCCACGTCGGCGATCGTGACGAGGACGAGGTCGTCGTCGACGTCCTGCGCCGGCCTCCACCCCGCGCCGAGGCGCCGGGCGAGCTCCTCGTACTGGTTCTGGACCTGCGTGCGCGTCGCCTTGCGGCGCTCCTCGGCGCCCGAGAGGCCGCGTGTGGCGGCGTCCATCTCCGTCGCGAGCGAGACGAAGACGTGCCCGTCGCACGGCGCGCCCGCGAGGACGGCGGTGGCCACGTCGGGGGCGACGCCCACCACCCCCGCGAGCTCCGGCCGCGCGAAGACCCGCAACCGCTCCGCCGTCCCGACGAAGGCGTCCCGCGCCCGCCCCAAGGCCTCGTCCGCGCGGAGCCGCTCGCCCTCCGCGGCGCCGGCCCCCGCGATCGCGGCCTCGATCTCCGCCCGCAGCGCCCGATCGCGGGCACGCAGCGCGCGCAGAAGAGTCTCGGTAGCCGCGAGGTCGGCGAGCACGCGGGTGGCCTCCGCCCCAAGCGCCGACGTGAGCGCGTCCAGCCGCGCCTCCGCCCCCAGGGCGAGCTCCAGGACCTCGCGCGCCTCGACCCCCGCGCTCTCGACCGTCGCGGCCTGCCGCGACACGTCCGCGTCGCGCTCCGCCGCCTGGCGCTCCAGCCCCACGAGGTCCTGCAGCGCTCGGACGAGCCGATCCCCCTCCTCGCTGAAACCGGCGATGGCTCGCCCCAACCCGTCGAGGCCCGCGGCGTCGGACGGGGCCTCCCGCGCCGTCGCCTCGCGGGAGAGCGCGTTCGACACGGAGACCAGCTGTCGCCGTCGCACGTCGGCGGCCTCTTGCGCGGCGTCACAGGCCGTCCGTTGCGCGGTTGCCTTCGCCGCCGCCGTGTCCCGGGCGCGGCGGGCCTGGTGCAGCGGCCGCTCGTCGGGGAGCTCCCCCCGCGCGGCGTCGATCGCGGCCGCCCGCGCACGAGCGTGCTCGGCGCGGACCTGGAACGCGACACGCTCCGCCTCCACCGCCGCGATCTCCACCTCGAGCGTGGCGAGCCGCTGCGCGCGTCGGCGCGCCCGCGCCGTCGCCCCGACGTAGAGGGGGGCGGTGCGCCGGTACGTGCCGGAGAGCGGCCCGAGCGTGAACCGCCCGGAGGGCGCCACCGCCACCGCGCCCTCGCCGAGCCGCACGCTGGCGAGGAGCCGCGCGACGAGGTCGGCGGAGACGGGGCCGTCGGGCTCCGGGACCAGGAGGGTCGCCAGGGTCGGACCGTCCACCGGCGAGGGGCGCAGGAACGCGTCGTCGAGATCGGGCGCGGCGCCCGCGGGGTCGACCCACGCGTCGAGCAGGCCGGTGGCCTCCAGCGCGGCCTCCACGCCCCCTTGCACCTCGACGGGCACGTGATCCTGGAAGCGCACGAGGCGCCAGAGCGGCGCGCCGGGGCGCTCGACCCTGGAGGCGGGCCGCGTCGGGAGCGCTTGCGGGGCGTCATCGCGCTCGGCCCTTATTTCGTCGTGACGCGCGCGCAGCTCCGCGAGGGCCGTCGCCCGACGATTCGCCTCGCCCTCGGCCGCCTGCCGATC
Organism: Deltaproteobacteria bacterium; assembly: GCA_036676765.1. Lineage (GTDB taxonomy): Bacteria > Myxococcota_A > UBA796 > UBA796 > SXON01 > CAJBVW01. The sequence continues at coordinate 17,844 of JAKFCH010000177.1, read as the reverse complement.
CTGGAGCGCGGTGTCCCGAAGATCGCGGGTCGCGCCGTCCCACCGCGACGCCAACGGGGCCGCACCCGGCTCGTCCAGGGTGTCCACCGCCCCGACGAGAAGCGCCGCGACATCCGCGTCGACGACGCCCGCGAGTCGCTCCGCCCACGCCACCAACGCCGTGCGCAACCCGACGCGCGCGGCGGACAGCGCCGTCTCCGCCGACCCCAGCGCGGTCTCCGCGTCCCGCACGCGCGCCTCGGCGCCCGCCAACGCCTGCTCGGCCGTGCCGAACGCGCTCTTCGCCGCGTCGACCGCGCCCAGCGCCGCGAGCACCGCGCGCCGGTCCTGATCCCGCGCGCCCGCCCGCCCCCGCACCACGGTCCTGAGCGCGTCGGCGTCGACGAGCCCGTCCTCCGCCGTCCACCCGATCCCCGCCGCTTTCGCGCTGTCGAGCAGCCGCGACCGCATCTGCGCCAGCCGTGCCCTCGCCGTCTGGAGCTGCGCGGCCGCCTCGGTGCGCCGCACCGTACGACGCTCCAGCTCCCCCTCCGCGGCCGCCAACGCTGCGGCCCGTTTCCCGGCGTCCTCCCTCGCTCGCCGCGCCAGGAGGGCCACGTCCTCGATCTGCCCGTGGGCCCGGTATCCCTCGCTCGCCTTGAGGGCCTCCACGGTGCCCTGCGTCGTCGCCAGGTCCTCCGCGAGCGCGTCTCCCGCCGCCTTCACCCGCGCGACCTCCCCCCTCGCGGCGTCCGCGGCGGCCTCCCGCGCCGCGAGCGCCGCGCCGGCCCCCGCCACCTCTCCCTCGGCGGTCCGAACCGCGTCGACGCGCCCCCGCGCGTGCGCACGGACGTAGCCGACGTAGGCGCCGAGGAAGCCCTCCACGGCCTGATCGGCGGCCCGGAGCCGCTCCACGACGCGCTGAACGGCCTCGAGGTCGTCGAAGGCATGCGCGGCGTCATCGAGGATCCGCTCGTCCACCGGCGGGAGGCCGTCCGCGAGCACGGCGGACAGCTTCTTCGGGTCGAGGTCCTTCGCGAGCTGCGGGCGTCGCAAGGTGAGCACGAGGTCGAGCATCGCCTCGTAGCGCTCGCCGAGCCCGAACAGGCGGGCGTCGACGGCGCGGCGGTAGTCGGTGGCGCGCTCGTGGACCGCGTCGGCGCCGAGGGCCTCGACGAGGCCGCGCCGGGCGTGGGGGCGCTCCTCGGCGTCCACCAGCTCGAAGTCGCGACCGATGCGCCGATCCGTGACGAAGAACCAGTGGTCCACCCGGTCGGTCGCCTTCTGCGCGCGCATCCCGACGCCGACGGTCACCGCCTCGTCGCCCGCCGTGAACTCCATCCACACGTACCCGAGCGACGCCTCCTGGCCGCGCCAGAGCAGGTTCTGCCGCATGGTCCGGCTCTCTCCCGAGAACGGGTCGAGGCGCCGCGGATCGAGCCGCCCGTCGAGCACGAACGGGAACAGCACCTCCAGCGCCTTGGTCTTCCCCGAGCCGTTCGCCCCGCGGAGGACGAGGCGCCCGTCCGCGAAGACGAACTCTTCCCGGCGGTAGTCCCAGAGGTTCAGGATCCCGGCGCGGGTGGGCTTGAAGCGGATCATCGGACGTCCTTCGGGCAGCCGCTTCGCGCTGCGGCGACGTCGGCGGGTAGACAGCGTCGACGGCTCACGACGCCCCACCGAAGAGCCCGACTTGCCGGGGTCGGCGCACCTCGATGTTGCGGTAGCGCGCGAGCGCGGGCATCGGCACGATACCGCCGGGCACGCGGCGCACGAGGTCGAAGCGGACGAGCACGTCCACCGCGGCGGCGGCGAGCCGCGCCGGATCGGCGCGGAGCTCCGCGGTGAAGCTCGGACCGTGGACCGCGCACAGCTCGGTCACCTGGGTGCGCACCCACGCATCGGCGAGGAGCGGCACGGGAGGGCCCTCGGGGGCCGGGGGCGTCGGCGCGGCGCCGAGCACCGGCGCGAGCGCTTCGGCGAGGGCGTCGGAGGCGTCGCCCGCGGAGGGCCGCGCCGCGGTGAGCGCGCCGGCGAGGGCGTCCCCGACCCGATCGAGGAGGAGGAGGGCGACCTGCGCCGCGGTGCCGGTCCCCGGGAACCGCAGCCGCCCGACGCCGCCCGCCGCGTCCACCAGCGCCATCCCCTCCGCGCGGCGCTCGACGGCGCCCCCGAGGAGCCGGCGCAGGTCCTCGCCGATGTCGCGTGCCTCGGTGCGGAGGTGCCGGCGGTCCTGCTCGTCGAGATCGTCGAAGTACACGACGGGGCGCTCCACCAGCAAGCGGCACAGGCGCTGGCGCGACTCGGCCCGGCGTCCCTCCCGCGCCACGGCAGCGTCGTGGTGCAGGAGCGCACGTGGGTGCGACAGCCCGACGAGCCCGCGGGGCGGCGCGAACAGGAGGAACGCGACATCGGCGAAGACGTCGTAGAGGGCCTCGCCCTCGTCGGGATCCTCCTGCCAGGCCGCGGCCGCGCCGTCGGCGAGGCGGAGCACGCCGTAGCGCTCGAGCGCGCGCACCGCGTCGCAGAACGCCACCCGGTGCGCGAACACGTCCGGATCGAACCCCAGCCCCTCGATCTCCCCCGCGGCCGCGCGCACCTGGTCCGCGAGCTCGGAGAGCGCCACCTGGAGGGCCGCGCGGTCGAGCGCCGCGAGCGCGAGCGCGAGGTAGGCGTAGCGGCGGCCGTCGAAGGCCTTCCCGTCGGTGTCGAGCGCGGGCTCCCCGTCGAAGTGCTCCCGCCGGCGGAGGACCCGGACGGCGGAGAGGTTGTGCTCGATCCGGTAGCCGAAGAGCGCCTCGAACGCGTACACCAGCGAAGGGAGCCACCGCCGCACCGTCGGCAGGGCGTCCGCCTTCGGGTACGTGGCCGTCACGAGCCCCGCCCGCAGCAGCACGCGAGCGGCGGCCTGCAGCTCGGCGAGCGCGGTGTCGGGCACGTCCGTGGCGATGCGCGCGCTCATGCCGGCAGGATCTCCAGCAGGAGCCCGCGCAGCAGCAGCCGCCCGCCCGGCGCGTGGACCACCGTGTCCATCGGCCCGTGGGTGAGCCGGAGGCGTGTCCCCGCCTCCCCGACCTCGGCGCGGACCACCCCCGAGACCGGCGCGCGGGCCCGCAACGCGCGGTCGAGCAGCCGACGGAGGACGACGAATTGCGCGGCGTCAAGCTCCCTCTCCAGGGCGCCCATGGCGCGTAGCGCGGCGTTCGCCTCCGCCGACGCCGTGTGTCGCGCCCGGATGTCCTCCCGCCCCCTCCGCCGGGCGGCGAAGTCCTCGCGGATCGGCGCCGGGCGGCCGGGGCTCGGTGTCTTTCCGTGCTCCCGGAGCGTCATCGAGACGGCCACCGGCGGCGCCTGCCACCAGCTCTTCCCCGGGGGCACGAGGTCCGGATCCGTCTCGGCGATCCCGAGCCGGCGCGGCGCGGAGAGGCCGAAGGCGGCGTTGGCCAACGCGTGTACCGCCCCACCGTCCGGGGCGAGGAACAGCCAGCGCGCGAGGAGCCTCAGCTCCGTCTCCCGGCTCACCCCTCCCCGCCGGCGCTCGGTGACGCGCCGCAGCAGCGCCGAGAGATCCCGGATCGCGGACGTGGTCTGCCGGTCGAGGAGATCGGCCTGCGCGGGCCCGGCCGCCGTGCCCCGGAACCACCCCACGACGCCATCCCAGCGCGCCTGCCAGCGGCGCACGCGCGCCTCCGGGTCGCCGAACACGGTGGAGTCCGCACGCGTGGCCGCCGCGACGAGGGCCTCGACCCCCGTGCCCTCGACGACCTCCACCGCGCGGACGAGCAGCGGCCGGTACCGCTGGAGCTCGGAGAGGAACTCCTCGAGGTGGGCGAGCAGGCGGTCCTTGTGGAGGAGGAACGACTGGGGATCGGCGTCGTGTGTGCGCGCGAGCTCGCCCACGGCGAGGTAGAACCGGCCGGCGCGCCGCGCGAGGTCCTCGAGGGTGCGGTGGATGCGATCGAGGCGGATGTTCACCTGCTCCGCGTTGCCCTCGGCGTTCGCGCGGGAGAGGCCCCCGAGCTCGTCGAGCAGCTCGGCGAAGACGAGCCGGCGGAGCTCCGCCTCGTCGGGGCGCGCCCCGAGCACGGCCTCCACCGCGGAGTGCGCGAGGTGCCCGAGCTCGGTGAGCTGGTAGACGGAGCTCCGCCGCCGATACTCCGCGATGCTCGCCGCGCGCGCCCCGTCCTGCGTGCGCGCGAGCACTCCCCAGCCCACCAGCGCGTCGAGCGATCCGGGGAGGTTCGCGGCCTCGGGCACCCCCGCCGTCTCCTCGGCGAGCTCGTGGAGGAGCGCGCCGACATCCTCGGCGTGCAGCTGCGTCCGATAGCGTTGACGAGCACGGTCGAACGCGCGGAGCACCCACAGGTAGAGCACCCGGTTCGGCTCCGTCGCGAACGCGAAGAGCCGCAGGCGCTCGTCGAGGGTCGCGGCGGCGAGGAGGGTCGACATCGGAGGGTCGGATATCCCGGAGCGACGTTGCGAGGCGCTGCCCGTGTGGAAGGGGCACGGGTCGGGTCATCCGCCGTTCACGGCCGGAAGGGCGGCCCCCCCAGGAGACTCGGCGACCCCTCGCGCTGGTAGAATCTCTACGAGTGAACCGCGACGTGATCGGCCCGAACCCCGATGCCATCCAGCCGAGCCAACGGCTCGTCTTGCCGGACGCATGATCTGGCTCCTCCTGCTGGTCACCGCCTGCGCATTTGGCGTGCCTGAGCACGAGGTCCCCCGCGCGCCGGCCGGAACAGAACACGTGCGTGTCCTCCACGCACACGGCTCGGGGTCCATCGGGATGGGCGTCGCCGACGAGGTCGTGCGGCACAACCTCGGGATGTTGGAGGCCTGCGCGGTCGAGGCGGCCCTCCCTCCGGGAACCTGCTCACGGGTCCGATTCGAGGTGAAGCTCCCCCGACACGGGAGCCGGGTCGCCTGGGTGACCGAGGACCCGGATGACGTAGAGCCGTTCACCGCCTGCCTCACGCGTGAGTTGCAGAGCTTCCGCTTCCCCTCGCCGGAGACCGCCGCCCCCGGGTCGATGCTGGAGGTGGCCATCGCGGTTGCCTCGCCCTCCGACGACCTGGATGCCTGCGCTCGGCGCACGGCGACGGCCGCACCCTGACGGCCGGCGCGGCTACGAGACTGGGGTGGGCCGGCGACGACCTGGTCCTGCTCCTGCCGGCCTCTCCCGCGCAGCCGCACCTTCCGATGCGGCATCGTGGACAGCGCGGCGCTCCCGGTGCTAATGCCCGACCGTGAGACCGGGCGAAGCATCATGAAAGTCAGCGGGACTGTGGAGCGAGACTACTCCCCAGCATGTGGGAACAACCGGTGGAGCTCGAGGCATGGGGCCTTGGCTGACCACGGCATGCCGGCCGAGCGCGCTCCTGGTGGCGTTCGCGCCTACCAGCGCGAAGAGGGCTACCGGACCCAAGCCGCGGACCGCCACAGATGAGGTTTAGTTGGCGGGTGATTGCCCCTTCCGCAACAATCCTCACCGCCTTCCTCATCCTGCTCTGGGGGGCCGTTCCATATCTACCCGGTCAGATCGACGACACCTACATCGTGTTCGCCTACGCGCATCACATCGTCGAGCATGGCGAGATTGCTTGGAATACCGGCGTGCGAGTGGAGGGGTACTCCAGTCCGCTACATCTCGCGCTGATGGCGCTCGGTGCCTTGGTGGGCGCAGACCTTTCCATTTATGCACGGGTATTGGCGTTCGTTTGCAGCCTGTGCGTCGTCACATCCCTCGCGCGTCCGTCTTTAGGTCCGCAGCGGTACCTGCTCGCTGTGCTGGTCGCTGCGTGGCAGCCGTTCGAGTACTGGTCGACGGCCGGCTTGGAGACTGCGCTCGCCACCCTCCTCGGCGCGCTCGCCTGGCCGCTCGTGCTCGGACGGCGGGATGAATGGGCACGAGGAGTGCTTCTCCTGGTGCTCTTTTCGGTCACTCGGCCGGAAGGTCTCGCGTGGCTGGGCGTCGCACTTGCAAGACGTCTCACCCTCGGCCGTGAATGGGGATCTCCTGAAAAAGTGGTTTCGGCGGCGCTGTGCGCCCTCGGGCTCTACCACCTCGTCCGAGTCTCATACTTCGGCTACCTTCTACCCACTCCCTACCTGGTGAAGATCGCCGCAATCGAGGAGTACGGCGTCGGGTTCCGGCAGATGGCACGTGAACTGGTATCGGCCGGTGGGATCTTGCTTGCGACATACCTCTTTCGCTCGCGTATCTCGCCCTGGACCTGGGTTCCGCTGCTCATCCAGATATCGCTCCTCGTACGTGCGGGCGGCGACTGGATGGGGCACGCGCGATTCTTGGTTCCAGGACTCATTGCAAGCGTGGCCGCAGCCTGGGCGCACGGTAGCCCCCGTAAACGGCCGTTTCCGGCTCTGGGGCTGGTAGCGGCGCTGGGTGTCTTCGGCTTCTCGTGGGAGCCCTCTCACGAGGGCTTCGCAGATGGCAAGGGCATTCTTGTCGCTGGCTGGCGCAACACCTGGTTTCTGCGACATCCTTGGGATGCCGTTCGCACACCGTGGGCCGTTGCGCTACTCGAGGAGACGAGCTTCCTGATCGAACGCGTACCCCATGGGGCGGGCGCCGCGATCTCGGACGTGGGGCTGCCCGGAAACCTCGAGGACGTTCGAATCTGGGATAACGCGGGGCTCACCGACCGGGCTACGGCGCGTGTGATCGCCAGCGAAGACGGCGACATCGTGCAGGAAATCCTGGATCGTTATCATAACGGTAACGACATCTGGTGCATTCGTTATGGGCGCGGCAAGAACGGGGAGGAGACCGCCGATGCCTGGTTGCAGGATCTTCTACCCCACGTGGCTCCATCCCGGTCGGGTTCGCCCCACATGGTCTGGCGGTGTCGAGCGGGTGGTTTGCCTTCCCCGGACACGATCGCCCAACGATGGGCCGGCCTAGTTGAACGCTTTCCGTCCCAGGATTGGATTCGTTGGCACTACGCAAGGGCGCTCCTGGCTGCCGGACACACAGACACCGGGATCGAGGTGGCGAAGGGCGCGAGGTGGCTGGCAGACGAAGGCATCGGGTGGATCGCATTCGGTGAGGGGCAAAGCTCGGCATACCAGCGAGGTCGCGGTTGGGCGCTCTACTCCAACGGAACCCGACATTCCATATCGGCGAGGTCCGACTTTTGGACCGGCATGCTCGTCCGGATAGACGTCGACGACCCTGGTCAGTACGGTGCGGCGCTAAACATCAGATGGGAGCCCGCTTGCTCGGAGTCGCTCGACATCGTCCTCCACCAACGTGCCGCCATCGAGCCCCCACCCTGTGAAGCCGACGGAGCTCGACAACTCGTGGTGGAGTTCCGCAACGACGAGGCAAGCGACGGCTTCGATCGGAACGTATACGTTTCGCTCGTGCGGCCGTGAACGAGTTTCGGAAGGTCTCTCACTGGGGCACTGGGAGAAGGGTGGCAGCACCCGCGTCCTCCTCCGTGGCCGAATAGGCCGGCGCACCGATGAGAATATCGTCCTGCCCATCTCCATCCACATCCCCCGCGAGAGCAGCGCTGTACCCGAAGCCCGCTGTGGGAACCAGGCTGACTGCACTCAAGGTCGAGGAGCCGGCCTCGACCGATCCGCCGAAGGATAGTGCGCTCCCAGGGAGAATCCAGGCTCGCTGGTTTCCGGAATCCGAGTAGAACTGCGGAATGAAGAGGTCTGCTCGATCGTCTCCGTCGCGGTCTCCGAGGGGAACGATATCGTGCACTCCACCGTGCTCCGACCAATCGAACACACAGTAGGGTGAGTCCACCCCGTGTGTCGGGGACGCACCCAGCGCGTTGAAAAGGTAGATGAGCCCCTCCTCGTCGTTCCCCAGGATCGCCATGTCGTCACGACCATCTCCGTCCAGATCTCCGACGTTGCGGGGGCTGTAGCTCGTGGACGGGTCCCCGTAGACCAAGGTGATGGCGAGATTGACGAGCAGCCCGCTGCTACGGCCCCCGACGACCGCCGCGGCGACCCCACCCAGTCCGCCCACGAGCAGGTCGTCGAGGCCATCACCATCCTGGTCCCCCAGCGAGTCGATGTCCCCACCGATGTAGATGTTCTCCCACCCGTCGATGAGGACCTCGGCATCCTCGATGGAGCCTGAGAAGGCATCGGAAGAGAAGATCGCGACACGGCCCAGCGTGCTTGAGCCCGAGGAGGTCCCGCAGCACTCGCCCAGCGCGATGTCCTCGATACCATCTCCGCTGACGTCACCTACGAATTTCACGCTCGTGGGCCCATAGGTTCCGGGGGCACTCCCGACGACTGAACCCGCTTGAACCTCACCGATCGTCGCGTCTCCCTCTGTCAGCCAGTCAGCCCCGTCCACGATCCACGCCGTGCCCACGACATCTGCGGAGCCGACGGAGCTGATGAGCAGGTCGGCGACTCCGTCCCCCGTGACATCGACGCCCGCGTCGACATCCGAGGCGAAAAAGAGCCCTGGCACGTCTGGCAGCAGCGCACGAGCGACCTCCAGCGAGCCAGTGGCCGCCCCATCCAGGGCGTAGACCCCACCCGAATTCTCGCCGAGCGTCGAATCGTACTCACTCCCGACGAGCACGTCATCGAGTCCATCTCCGTCGAGGTCACCGAGGGCCGCTGTTCGTCTTCCCTGTTGGTCCCCCGCACGCCACCCGGACCAGACCTCCGCCCCGAACTCCAACACGGCGGGCTCATTGACCGAGTCGCAATCATTGTCCGTGAAGCCGTCCGCCCACGTCTCCCCCGCCCCCGGAAACCTCGCCGCGTCCGCGTCGTCGCAGTCCCCCCCGCCCGCCTCCATCCCCGCCGACCCATCCCCATCGAGATCCTCCGCATCTCCCCCCTGACAGTCCTGGTCCACTCCATCGTAGGGGACCTCGACCGCCTCCGGATGCACCCCGGCCGCCGCGTCGTCGCAGTCATCCCCTCCCGCCACGCTCGCGTCCGAACCGTCCCCGTCGACATCGACGAGGTCACCCTCGTGGCAGTCCTCGTCGACTCCGTTGTAGGGAACGTCCTCGACACCCGGTCGTATCGAATTGGTGGTGTCGTCACAATCGAGAAGGTTGGCGACGGAGCCGGCGGGCGCCTCGCACGCGACCACGGGCGCTGCTGTGGTCGCCCCATAGCCATCGAGGTCCATGTCCGGGTACCACGCGGTCGCATCGGTGGCGTCGTTGTCGACACCGCCCTGGCAGTCGTTGTCGATCCCGTCGCAGACCTCGACGGCGCCGGGAAAGACGTCCGGCGCCGCATCATCGCAGTCGTCGATCGCGGTGAACGAGTCGCCGTCGTGATCGGAGAGCTCCTCCTTGCGACGCTCGTACAGCTCGGTGTTGACGAGGCACGCGGGAAGGAGGGCGACGAAGAGGAGCATGCGGGCACGACCTTGCGACGCTCGGAGACTACCGGAAGCGTGGCCACAAAGAAAGCCCTTGGCCGCCGCGAGTTCGACCCGCCTACGCCTGCGGGTCAGGACGAATCCGCCAGCCCCCAACCTAAAACCCCCGCGAAAACTCCAAGTAGAACTGCACCACCCTCCCCTCGAACCCCTCCGTCCAAACCGGCACCGCCATCGTCATCCCGGCGAACACGGGCCGCACCCCGAAGGCGTCGGTGACCGTGTGGAGCCCGAGCGTCGCGCTCACCGCCCCGAACGTCTGCGCCTCAGACGTCAACGGCCCCCGCCACGCCGCCCCGCCCTCGATCCCCGGCGAGATCTGCAGCTCGGACAACCACAAGAACGGGAGCGGAACAGACGCGTTCCGGAAGAGGGTCGCGCGGTATTCGAGGTTGGCAACGACCCGCTCGTTCGCGAGGACGGCGTCGACGGGCACGCCACGGACGGCGTCGCCGCCGCCGAGCGGGAGCAGGCGGTGTGGCACGGCGCCGGATGCCCAGCCGCCGCCGACGCGCAGGGCGAGGACCTGGCGCGGGTCGATGGGAACCAACTGTACCGCGCCCACGGTGGCCGACGCCCAGATGTCACCGCCGTCGGGCACGATGCCGAGGCCGAGGTTGGCGCTGTAGCGGTGGCCGGAGAGGGGGATGTCCCCGACGCGGGTCTCCCAGGCGTAGGCGAGGGTGGTGTCGAGCGCGACGGCGCCGCTGTCGGTGGCCTGGAAGCCGGCGTCGAGGAGCGCGGCGCCCACGCTCATGCCGAGGCGGTGGGCACGCTCGCGCCGGTCGAGCAGCGGGCCGAAGTAGCGCGCGTAGCCGAGGCTCCCGCCGATGATGTCCTGGGGGTGGTGGGCCCCGGACACGAGCAGGAGGTTGTGGGTGTCGTTCTGGCGGCGGAACGCGGCGTCCCCCTGGAGATCGAAGCCCTTCTGGGTGGGAGACAGGTTGGAGAGGTGACCGGCGAAGGTGCCGGTCCAACGCGTGGGCCACCGGTCGGCGGAGAGGTCGCGTTGGCGGGTGTGTCCGTCGGGGTCCACCCGGACGTTCCTGGGGACGTCGGGTGTGTCGATGGTGTGGGTGGCGGGGCCGGGCCCGGCGATCCAGGGCGCGGCGGGCACGCCGTCGAGGGTGACGAGCACGACCTCCGCGGGCGCCCCCGCCTCCGCGCTCCGCTCCACCTCCACGACGCCGTCCTGGACCTTCACGGTGTAGTCCTGGTCGTCGGGGTAGGGCGCACCCCACCCCGCCACGAGGGGCTCGGGCACCCCGAGCGTCCGGCACGCGTTCTCGAGGGAGCGCCCCTCGAGCAAGAGCTTCGAGAGCGTGACCGCGCTGCCCTCGCCGAGCAGATCGTCGAGCTGGCGCGCGGCGGCGGGCGCCGGGAACCGGGGATGGGCGAGCTCGAAGAGGCTGGGGTTGCGGTCGAAGGGCTCGTCGAAGATCGCGTCGTAGTAGGGGAGGGTGCCGTCGTAGAGGAGCGCGTCCACGAGCGGGTTCCAGGCGAAAGCGCCCAGCGTCTTGCGCATGTCGGGCACGGGGAGCCCACGGGTCAGGGCCCCCCCGATGAAGCTGCGCTCCCAACCCACGCCGCGTGGCACGGACGCCTCCACCATGGCACGACGGACCGGCGCGCCGTGGTAGGGCCCGAGCCCCGGTGACACACGGAAGGCGCGGTCGCTCAGGTACACCATGCCGGGCGCGGCGGTGGCGAGGTGGAGGAGGTCGAGATCCTCCACGATCGTCAGGTCGGGCGCGCCGCGCAGGGGCCAGCCGCCGTCGTTCGCGAGGGCGGCGATCCGGGCGTGGACACGCTTCTCGACGTGGCCCGCCTCGACGAAGCGGATGCGCCCCCCGCCCGCGGGGATCGTCGTGACGCGGCCACGCGGGACGACCGCGAGGGCCGCGCGGTCGCTGTACCCCTGCCACAGGAGCACCCCGGTCCCCACCTCGCCGTTCAGGACGCCCACCACCGGCTCGGGGAGGGCCACCTCGACCCGCCACTGGGCGGTCACCGGGTTGCCGACCTCGTCGACCACGAGCGGATGCCAGCCCCCGTTGGCCCTCAACCCGCGCCGCGGCAGCGCCCCGACATCGCCGTAGCGGGTCGGGAGGCGCGCCTCGAAGGTGACCTGGTCGGTGGTCCCGGGAACGGGCGCCCAGGTGACCGAGCCGGTGTCGTCACGGTTCGGGAACGTGCGTACGCGGGTGCGATCGTCGTCTGGCACGGACAACAGCGCGAGGGGATCGACGAGCGTGCAGGCACAACCGGCGTACGACAGCGTGCCGCGGACGGTCGTGAGGTCGGCGTCGACCGTGGCGTCCACGCGGATCGAGGCGGCCCAGGCCGAGGCCAACGAGGCGAGGAGGATCAGCGGAGCCGCTGCGGGTGCATCCGATCTCCTATCGCGAGCCCGCGGGCGGGGTGCCCCGACGCGACTACCCGGCCGGAATCGACGCCTCCGGGCTCTCCACCGCCACGGTCACGGAAACCAACGCCGCCGCCGTCTCCTCCACCCTCGCCTGCATCGACTCCTCGAACCGGCTCACGCGCTCGTCCGCCAATGCGACGACGCCTCCGGTCGAGGTGTAGGCCGCCACCGCGCCCGCCGCCTCGCCGCGGAGGTAGATGGCGCCCCGCTTCTGGTGCACGAGGCGCCACGCCTTCACCGCGCCCACGCAGGCGTTGAACTCGGTCGTCAGCCCTCGGTCCGCGCGCCGCTCCACGTAGGTCGGGAGCATGTGCGCCCAATTCTCCGTCACCTCGAGGAACCGTCGATGCCGGGTGGGCAGGTAGGCGCGCGTACCCAGGCAGCTCTGGCCCATCGGGGAGTCGCGCGAGATGCCGAGAAGGACGTCCATCGTCTGGAGCGCGCCGACCTGGGGTCCGCTGGCGCCTTCGAGCGGGCCGTCGCCCTCGTCGAGCAGCCACAATGTCGTGGGTTGGATCAACGTCAGGAACGTATCGGGGCCGATCCGCGCCTTCTGGATGTAGGCCTTGAACGGGCGGCCCATCTCCACGATCTCGGCGTGGAGCCGCTCCAGGAGTTGTGTCACCTCGTGCCGGGCGTCCCGCTCGACGGCCCCGACCGCGCCGACCGCCGTCGCCACCGCCCGGGCACCGCGGGCCTCGGTCTCGATGCCGGTGCGCAGGAACGCCGACAGCGCCTCGCTCTCCGGGGGGGCGAGCCACGGAACGGCGGTCAGGATCCGCTCCCCCGCGAGCGCCTCGGGGTCGTAGCACTCGCCACCCGCGACCCCGTCGAGCCGCCAGTTGGAGAGCACCATCGTGTAGAGGTTCCCCACGCGCGGATGCCCGCCCCGGCGCGCCAACGCGATGAACGCGGAGGAGAGGCCCGGCGGGAGGGAGAGGCGGGTCTCCTCGTAGGCCGACTGGGGTGGGGGGGCGGTGTGCCAACGAAAAGCGTGACACAACACGGCGACGAGCGTGTGTAGCCGGTCGAAGGCGGGCTCGGCGAGCGCGTCGACGCGCTGGATCAGCTCGGCGTCCGTCTCGTGGAACAGCTCGGCGAGCCAGGGCCGGACCGAGCCCCCGGACCGATGGTAGCGCTGGGGGAGCTCGAGGGCGGCCAGTTGGTAGGGGGACGCCCAGGAGGGGAGCGCGTCGGCCGGTGTCCGGAGCGGAAGGAAGCCGTGGCGGCCCCCGAGCGCCGCGTGGGCGGCCGTCAATTCGTGGGGGTGGGGCATGAGGCGCGGACTCTACAACACCGTCGGCCGACCCGGCAGCGGTTAAACGTCCGCACCCACGAGGTGCTCCCTGCTGACGCTCGCACTCCTGATCGGTTGCCCCGGCCCCGCCGTTCCCACCAAGGACGACACCGACGCCGATGCCGACACCGACACGGACACCGACACGGACACGGACACGGACACGGACACGGATACCGACACCGACACCGACACCGACACCGACACCGACCTCACGACGGTCGAGCGGGAGGTCAACGGCACGTACTCTCCCGACGGCACGCACGCCCTCGTCGTCGTGTCGCGGTACCGCACGCCCGATCCCTCGTTGCCCTACTACGCCGATGACGCCGCGCGGGACTTCGAGATCGTGCTCGTGGAGGCGGACCCCGACCTCACCAACCGCCGCGAGCTCCTCGTCCTCGACGACGCCGACACGCGCGGCGGCATCGAGCAGAGCCCCGTGTTCTGGCGGCGCGACGAAGATCGGTTCTTCTGGTGGAAGGCGTCCGACCCCTTCGTGCCGAGACTGGTGGACCTCTCGACCGGCACCACCACGGAGCTGGAGCTGCCCGACGCCTTCGAGGCCGAGCTGGACGACGGCACCGGCGCCGCCCCCGCGCGCCTCGCGCCCGTCCCCTCCCCCGACGGGACCATGGTGGGCGTGTTCACGCTGGTGCACGACGACCGGTCGTTCACGCTCGCGATGTCGTTCTTCTCCGCGATCGACGGCTCTCACCTGTCGAGCCGCGTCGTGCCCTGGCCGGCCGTCCACGTGGACCCGTTCCTCGTCACTCCCGAGGGGTGGGCCCACCACTTCATCTGGGCCGGCGCGAGCGATGGCGTCTACGTCCTCGACTGCGAGGACGCCTTCTTCGTCCCCGTGGACGCCGAGGCGCCCATCGCCGCCGTGGACACCGTGCCGCAGCTCTCCATCGTCACGCGCGGCACCGAGGTCGACGCCGCGGGGACCAAGCTCGTGGCCGAGGTCTCGGGCAACGAGGCGACGCTCGTGGTGCGGGCCTTCGGCGACTGGCCGATCTACGGCGCCGAGCCGCCCACCGCGTGGCTGCCCTATGACGACGTGCCGCTGGTGCCGCTCGACGAGGCCGACTATTGCCTGCCACGGTGACCCGCCGCGGCCTTGACGCGTCCGGTCGCGCCGTGGTTCGCTAGGCCCCGAGAGGCAGTACATGTGGTTCATCGCGACCCTCGCCGGATGCTTCGCCTCGGCGAGCGGCGAGGCGCCTCCGTCGATCGTGCTGGTCTCCCTCGACACCACCCGCGCGGACCGGCTCGGGGCGTACGGCGGCCCGGCGGGGTTGACGCCGTCGCTGGACCGCTTCGCGTCCGAGGCGGTCGTCTTCACGCACGCCTACAGCCAGACCACCACCACCGGCCCCTCGCACGCGAGCCTGTTCACCAGCCGCTACCCATCCGAGCAGGCGGGCCGCGATCGGAAGCCCGTGCTGGGCTCGTCCCCGCTGCTCGCGGAGATCCTCCGCACCTACGGCTACCAGACCGGCGCGTTCGTGGCGGGCGGTGACCTCGTCCAGTCGATGGGGCTCGACAAGGGCTTCGACACCTACACGGTCGCCAAGGACTTCGCCTCGTTCTTCCACACCATCCCGTCCGCGATGGCCTGGATCGACGCGCACGACGAGGACCGGCCCTTCTTCGCGTTCGTCCACGGCTACGACGCGCACGCCCGCTACCTCAAGCCCACGCCGTGGGGGTACGTCGCGGCCGATCGGCAGGCCCAGGACCTGTTCGAGGACACCCTGATGCGCGCGTCGGAGAGCGTCATCGACGGCCAGCTCTACCCCAGCCAGCGGCGCATGGAGGAGTCGACGCTCGACCTCTTCCGCCCGCGCTCGGCCGAGGGGCGGGCCACGCTGCCCGACGGGACCACCCAGCCGGTGACCGCCGAGCAACAGACGCTCATCCGGGCCATCTACGACGGCGCGGTTGCGTACGAGGACACCCTGTTCGGGCTCCTGATGGCCCAGCTCTCCGCGCGCGGCCTGCTGGAGAAGACGATCGTGGTGGTGCTCGCCGATCACGGCGAGCAGCTCGGCGAGGACGGCATCTACAACCACTGCTGCGACGTCCAGGACTGGGAGACCCACGTTCCCCTCATGGTCCGCATCCCCGGGAACCCGCCCGGTCGCGTCGACGGGCTGGTCGAGCTGGTCGACGTGATGCCCACCCTCCTGGAGCTCGCGAGTGCCGTGCCACCCGCGGGCGCGCGGGGCCACTCGCTCCTGCCCGCGGTCCGCGGCGAGCCCTTCGAGGGCCGGGCGCTCGCCTTCAGCCAGGGGTTCTACAACCTGCGGATGACCAGCGCGCGGTCGGCCGACGGGCGCCTCACCTACGACGGCCTCCCCTCCGGCACCCCGCCCATCCTCGACGTCCTGGCCGCCGCCCCCCTCGACGGCCCCTCGTTCCGGCTGACCGAAGGGCTCGACGTCGCCGAAGCCGTGGAGGTCCGCGCGGGCATGGTCGAGTGGATGGGGCACCTCGACCAGCCGACCTCCGCGGGGGAGGGCCTGCCCGAGGCCATGAAGGAAAGCCTGAAGCAGCGGGGGTACTGGTGATCCTTCTCCTGCTCCAGGTCGCATGCGCGGGAGGCCTTTCGGAGCCCGCCACCACCACGCTACCGAGCGGCCCCACCCCGAACGTCCAACCGGGTCCGCATCCCACCGGCCCGCCTCCTCAGGGTCCGCCCGGACCTCCCCCCGGCGGGCCCGGCTACGACCTGCCGAGCCCCTGGACCCTCGACGCCATCCTCGGCCCCCCCTCCGCGACCGGCGGCTGGACCGGGCCCGCCGTCCTCGGCGAGGTGCGCACCCGCATGGACCTCGACCGGGACGGACGCGTCGCCGAGTCCGAGTACACCCGCGTCGCCATGCCCGATCGCCCGTGGACCTGGGCCGACGCCGATCGGGACGGCGACCTCTCGGTGAACGAGCTCGCGGTGCTCCTCCAGAAGCAGGACCCGAACCAGTTCCACGTCCCGAAGGGCCCGCCGACGCCGCCGACGCCGCCCACGCCGCCCACGCCGCGCAAGACGCACGGGATGAACTGGATGGTCGCCCAGACCCTGCAAGCGGAGATCCACGCGGTGGATCCGACGATCCCCCTCCCGAGCTCGGCCGAGATCGACGCCATCGACGGGCGTACGCTCGACGCCGGGGCGCACCTGTGGCGCCGGTACGCGGACGCCTCGAAGAAGGTGGGGATCGCCTTCCCGGCGGGGCTCCTGGCGGCGGAACCTCCGACGAAGTGACCCCGCCCCGCTACCCGCCCCCGGCCACCCGGGCGTAGTACACCTCGTTGCTCCCCCGAACGCCCTGCGTCCAGACGACGTGGAACGCCCCGCTCCGGTCCGCCTCGATGGACGGCAGCCCGGGCTTGCCCCAGTCCACGTCGGCGAGCTTGCGCGGTCGGGACCATGCCCCGTCGCGGGGGCGCAGGCTGTAGACGATCTCGGCGTCGTCGCCGGCGTCCCAGCCCCACACGACGCACACCGTGCCGTCCGGGGCCACGGCCACGTCGGGGTCGAAGTGGAAGCCCCCGATGCCCGCGGAGGGCTCGTCGGCCGCACCCCACGCACCCGGGCGCCCGCTCCGGACGTAGACGTGGCGCGGCACCCCGCCGCTCCGTCGGAACCACGTCACCCAGTCCCGGCCCGGCTCGAACGCGAAGTTGGCCCGCTCCCCCGGAAACGACGACGCCGTCAGGTTCTCCGGGGCGCCGAAGCGCCCGTCGCGGCCCTCCACGACCCAGAGGGTGGTTTCGGACCCGCCGAAGCCCGTGTCGTACGCGGCGAGCACGGAGCCGTCGCCACGGCCCTCGACGTTCGTGTGCCACGCGTCCTCGGCCCCGTCGGTGAACGTCGTGTCCGCGCTCCACGCGCCGCCCTGCCGCCACGTCCACGACGCGCGGAAGCGCACCGCCGGGTCGAGCGGCTTGCCGATGTAGACGTACGCGAGAGCATCCCCGGCCGCCGCGGCGACATGCCCGCTGCCGGACTCCCGCGCCCCGTCGGGCGTGACCGCGGTGGCGACGCCCCACCCGTCCGCGCCGCGCTCCCGCACCCACCCGCGCGAGCGGAAGTCCGCCTCGGCGTGATCATAGGCCACGACCACGGTCGCGTCGGCCCGCACGAAGATGTCGGGGCCCCAGTTCCGGCCGACCTCGGGGCTCACCGTCTCGGGCTCGCTCCAGGCCGCGCCGTCCGCGGACGTGCGGTACCGAACGACGTCGCCGCTGTCGACGCGGTCGTAGTACACGGCGTGGAGCCGATCGTCGGGACCGAGCGCCACTTGCGGGCGGAAGCCGCCAGCGGGGCGGGCGGCGATGCGCACGAAACCACCGCCCCCGACCGCGGGCTCGGGCGCGGGGCCGGCGGGCGCGGGCTGATCGTGGAAGTGTGGAAAACCCGTCGGGTCCTGCAGGACGGCCCCCGACGCGCCGAGCGGCGGTCCTTCGGGGCCCCCGTGGACGCCGGCCCCCCCGGGCGCCCCCGGTCCACCGGGCATCGCCGGCCCTCCCGGCCCGGGCGGCGCGGGCGGTCCATCGGCGGGGGCGCAGCCGAGCAGCACGGACAGGAGCGGGACGATCGGCATGGGTTCCTCGCGCGCCGACGAGCGCCCGGTGCGCGACGCGACGGCCCCCGCGTATCGCATCACGGCGTCCATGGGCGCGTCTCCCTCGACGAACGAGCGCGCCGCGTGCGCATCGGGGCGCGCC
>JAKFCH010000176.1:0-22689 GCA_036676765.1 Deltaproteobacteria bacterium | reverse complement strand
GCGCCGTGGTGGAGAGGGTCAGGTGGTGGGTCCCCTCGTTCTGCAGGTACTGGACCGAGTTGACGGCGGCCTGCTCGGTGGTGGGCAGATCGTAGACCTCGCAGAGCCACACCTCCGTGTTCGGGGGCGCGGTGCCGAACATCGAGACCTGGAACCCCTCGCCGTCGGGCGGGGGCGCGAGGACGGGCACGGGCACTTCGGCGCCGCCGGTCTCCTCGGGCGCGGAGGGGACACCGGTGCAGCCGGCGAACAGGGCGAGCAGGATCGGCAAGGGAGCTCCGGCCCGCGGTTCGAACGGGGCCGGCGAAGCATACGCGAACACGCCCGCCGCCGGGCCGTCCCGTACGTTGCAGGGGCGCTACAGCGCCGAGCAGCTCGTGTCCGCGTCCACCCGCCACATCGCGAAGGTGGAGCGCCGGGGGTCGGGGCGCGTGACCGGCGTGAAGTCGAACATCTTGTGGCTCGCGCCGAGCGTCGCCTGGGCCATCTCGACCATGACGATGTTCCCCTCGATGCGATCCGCGCTCACGGCCCGCCCGACGAGCCGGCTGTGGCCCCGGTTCGCGACGTAGATCTGCCCCACGCCGAACCCGGGAACCTCGATGAGCACGGTGGCGCCGGGGTGTCCGTCCCCATCGGCGTCGACCACGTGGGGCTCGTCGCCCCGGGAGGGCAGCGGCCCGCGGCTCCCGTCGTAGCCGATGAGCTCCAGGCCCGTGTCGGCGTCGTACACCCACCCCTCCGCATCGGCCGAGAGGGTGACCGCGTAGGAGCGCGGCGGCATCGCCATCACCCACGCGGGCGGGAGCGTGGTGCGCGCCAGCACGGAGCCGCCCTCCATCCCGAAGGTGCAGACCTCCTGGTGTTGCCTCCAACCCTGCCCGTCCGCGGTGATCGTGACCAGCAGCCGGCCCCGCGACACGCTCCGTACCTCCCCGATGACGGGCGCCTTGGAGATCGACGCGATCGCGGCCTCCAGCGCCCAGGTTCCGGCGAGGTCGAAAGGCACGGCGTCGAGCGGCATCGGGGGGTCTCCGTCGTGGACAGGGCGAGCACGCGCGCGCCGGGCCCACGGTCGACGCGGGCCCGGGGCGGCACGAACGCCGCGTCCTCGGCGTCCAGAAATTGATCGACACCGGCCAGCCCCTCGACCAGCGCCGTTTCGAGATCCGGAGCCGCGGTGATGTGTCACGGATGTATCACTGTGTATCAAGTCGCCGAGACATGGAGGCCGTGGATGCGGGCGAGCACCCGCGAGCTACCGCCGATGCCCTCGTCGGGGTGCTTCGAGGAGCCGGCCCGTGTGTCGGCGCCGGACTGATACATCCGGGTGATACATGTATCGGCGATACACGCCATCCCCTCGTCGGCACGGAGGACACCGATGGCCCAGCCGATGTGTGACCGGTTGATCCCCACGCAGCGCGACGAGCGGGAGATCGATCGGCTGGCGCCGTGGACGGACGACGCGCTCCCGGACGTGGAGGCCGTGATGCGCCGCCTCGCCGTCGCGATCCCCCTGGAGCGCGCTGGCCACGGAGTGTACGAGCGCCTCACGACGGGTGGGAAGCGGCTCCGGGCGCGGCTCGCGCTCGCCTCGCTGGAGGCGTTCGGGGGCGCGCGGGAGGAGGGCATCGGGTGGGCCGCCACGTGCGAGCTGGTTCACGACGCCACGCTTCTCGACTCCCGGGGCGGCGACCGCGTGCGCCGCGGCCACCGCGCCGAGGACCTCCTGTCGATGCTCCCATTCCTCGCGCTCGACGCCGTGGACGCCGAGGGGGAGGTGCGGTGGCGTCTCGCCCGGGCGGTCGCGCGCCGCGCCGAGGCGACCATGCGCGGTCGGTCCCTCGCGCTCGACCTGCTCGGGGGGCGGCGCACCGACTGGGACACCTGGCGGCGCGCCACCGAGGGCCGGAACGGCGCCCTGCTCGCGCTCCCCGTCGAGGGCGCCGCGATGATCGCGCGCCTCTCGCCCGCCGCGGCCTGGCACTTCGGCCAGGAGTTCGTGCGTTTCGGCGTGCTGCACCAGCTCGCGGACGACATGCTCGACCTCTACGGGGACCAGGACCGCGGCGAGCGGGGCGGCGACCTGCGCGAGGGCAAGGTCAGCGCGCTGGTGGTCGAGCACCTCCGGCTCTATCCGGAGGACGCGCCGTGGCTCCTCGGCGTGCTCGACGCCCCGCCCGAGGACACCGCCGATGCCGACGTCCGCGCGGCCATCGAGCGCTTCCGGTGGGGCGGCGCGCTCACCGGCGTGCTCGTCCGGTACGCGTCCCTGGAGGCCCGGGTGCTCGACGCCCCGCTCCTGCGCGCGGTGCCCGGACTCCACGCCGTGGCCCGCGAGCTCTGCGGCCGGATCCGCTCCACGCTTCCGGTGAGCCGGGCGTGTTCGACAGGTCCCTCGCCTACGTCCGCCCGGCGGACGTAAGTCGACCCCCTGTTCGACAGGTCCCTCGCCTACGTCCGCCCGGCGGACGTAAGTCGACCCCCTGTTCGACAGGTCCCTCGCCTACGTCCGCCACGCGGTTTGCGTCCACGGAACGACGCTCCCACTTGCCCCGCATCCCGACGTGTGTATCGGCAGGGAGCCGACAGGCCCGAGGTTTGCGATGAGGAGCCCCCCGATCCGATGAACAACGAGGAACCGCTCTTCGTCGTCCTCAATGGAGGCTCGGGGAACATCGCCGCGCAGACGCGGCAGGACGAGATCGCCGAGGTGCTCCGGGAGGCGGGCCGACGCTTCGAGATCCTGGTGGCCGAGGATCCGCGGGAGCTCCCCGCCATCGCGAAGCGCGCCGTGGAGCTGGCGGAGCGCGATGGAGGCATCGTCGTCGCCGCCGGGGGGGACGGCACGATCAACACCGTCGCGCAGGCGGTGCTGAAGAGCGGGCGGCCGTTCGGGGTGCTGCCGCAGGGCACGTTCAACTTCACGGGGCGGGCCCACGCGATCCCGACGGACACGAAGGAGGCGACCCGCGCGCTGTTGACGGCGACCGTACGCCCCGTCCAGATCGGCCTGGTCAACGACCGGGTGTTCCTCGTCAACGCAAGCCTCGGCCTGTATCCGCGGCTGCTCGAGGACCGGGAGCTGTACAAGCACAGGTTCGGGCGCAGCCGGGTGGTGGCGATCCTCGCGGGGCTCGTCACGCTGTTCCGCCAGTATCGGAACCTCCGGCTGTCCGTCCGGGTCGAGGGCGTGGCAGGCTCGATCGAGACGCCCTCGCTGGTCGTCGGGAACAACCTGCTGCAGCTGCAGAACATCGGGATCGCCGAAGCCGAGGTGGTGCAGCACGGGCAGCTGGCGGCGATCACGGTACGGCCGATCGGATCGTTGGCGATGGTGTGGCTGGCGTTCCGCGGGATGCTCGGACGGATGGGCGCCGCCGAGAATGTCGACACGTTCCCGTTCGCACGCATGAACGTTCACATGAAGGGGCGCAAGGTGAAGGTCGCCATCGACGGCGAGCTGATCTGGCTCGCCCCTCCGCTCGTGTTCGGGGTCTCGCCGCGGCCGTTGCTCATGCTGGTGCCGGAGGTCGATCCGGTGGCGAGCGAGGCCGCGGAGGCCGGCGCGCAGGGGTGAACCTCCGCGCCCCGCCGGACCGGCGCGCCACGTTCGACCACCAGGTCAAGCCCCCGGCCGGGCCCCCGATCCGGATCCCGCGGGCCCCGGACTCCCCGGTCGGGTAGCCTGCCGGCGTGGACGTTCGCCCCGCCCCTCCGCCGCGTGATCCGCCGTCGCCCGAGCCGGGGGCGTGGTTCGTCTACGTGTTGTGGTCGGGCGCGCTCGAGCGGAGCTACGTCGGCATCGCCGTGGACGTGGCGCGGCGGCTCCGGCAGCACGGCGGCGAGCTCGTGGGGGGCGCGCGGACGACCCGGGCGGGGCGGCCCTGGCGGTTGGTCGCGTGGTACGGGCCGTTCGCCGATCGGGGCGGCGCCACGCGCGCCGAGCGGTCGGTGAAGGCGTTGCGGGGGGCGGCGCGCCTCGGGTGGGCGCGGGAGGACGGAGGGTAGGGGACGGCGGGCGCGAGCCACGCCGCCCGCCGACGCGACCGCGCCTCTACTCGTACACGACCAGCCATGCGTTGAGCACGATGTCGCCGCTGCCGTCGGGGGGCGTGGCCCCGTCGTAGAGGCCGCGGTAGGCGACGGTGGCGGTGCCGCCCGCCACATCCCCGGTCACGTCGACGGAGTAGGGCAACACCGGCGCGCCCGGGCACCACCCGCCGCGGCCGTACCACCACGTGCCGGATTGGTTGGGTGTCATCTGGTCCTCGATCATGGCCACGCAGCCGTCCGCGGACTGGGCCTCGGGGAAGTCGGCGACGTGCGCCACGCCGCCCACGGTGAACTCGTGCTGGTGGTCGCAGAATTCGGCGCATTGGTTGGTGGCCGCGCCGTGGCCGGTGACGAGCGCCCAGAGCTCGACCTTCGTGGCGGCGGCGGACACGCTCACGTCCACGGGCTCGCGGCCGTCGTTGTAGGTGGATCCGAAGCTGCCGCCGGTCGCGACGCGGGTCACGGCGCGCGGCTTGTGACCCTTGGCCCGATCGCTGAAGCGGAGCGACAGGCGGGTCTCGGTGGGTTGGGTGTTCCACTCGGGCGCCCACTCCCACTTGAAGCGGCGGGTGCCGCCCTCGAGCAGGTGTGCCATCATGGGTGTCACGTCGGAGACCCAGCGGGCCTCCCGGTGGTAGGTGGTGATGAAGCGACCGAGCTCGATCCAGGTGCCGTCGTCGTCCTGGACCCACAGGTAGGCGAGGTAGTCCCAGGCGCCACAGTTGCCCTGCTCCGCCGCCTCCGTGTCGGGGCAGCGCATGTCCACGTCGATCTCGAAGGTGTCGAACGTCGCCATGTCGGTGGCGCTCGGGAGTGCGATGTCCATCTCGGCATAGCCGGAGATGACCTCGCCGGTCCAGAGCGGCACCACCGTGGCCTGCTCGGCGTCGAGGCGGGCCTGGCGGGCGGCCTCCATCTCGAAATAACGCGCCTCGTGGGCCGCGTAGGCGAGGTTGTTCTCGTAGGGCCAGTAGCCGGCGCTGGCGAGGGCGCCGTCGTAGCGGTTCACGTCCGCGTAGGAGCCGACGCCGCGGATCCGCTGGGTGCGGTCGATGGCGAAGCCACTGTCCCCGAAGCCGCGCAGCAGCACGCTCTCCGGCAAGCCGCCCAGATCCCGTGCGGGCACGCCCACTACGTGCAGCCGCTCGCCCCACCACGCGGCGGCCTCGGCGTCGAGATCCCCGAGGACGTCCGCGACCTCCTCGGCCATGGCGTCGATGGAGGCCTCGGCGTCGGCGTCGCGTTGCAACGACACGAAGAAGTAGTGGGTGTTGCGCGGCGAGCCGGCCACGAGGTCGTCCAGGTCGCGCAGCCAGATGGAGCGGTCGTCCCCCGAGGAGCGCGTGATCGTGTCGGGGACGAACAGGTAGTTCTCGCAGCCGGACCAGTGCGCGGCGAGGCCCCAGGTGGTGCCGTCGGCGAGGGGCGCCTCGAAGTCCTCGGCGATCCCGCGCCGGAGCGTACCGTAGGGGCCCACCGCGTCCCACGGGGTGGCCGTGCCGAAGCCGTTTTCGGCGCAGAACGTCGCGGCGGGGTCGGCCGCGGTGTCGTCGACCGGCGCGGGATCCCCCTCGGACGGCGCCGTGCAGGCGAGGACCCCGAGGAGCGGGAGGAGGGCGGACAGGCGTGCGGACATGCGGAGCTTCCGGGTCGGGGCGCCCAGCATGCCACGACCGAGGTGAAGGCGGGCGGCGGATCCTCACCGCCGCGCTTGTACTGTTCGGGGAATCATCGTAGACCCCTCCGCGGTCGTGCCGTGGGAGAGAGAGTGAACAAGCTGGTCAAGGGCGCAGGCGGCGTACTCGGGGTGCTGGTCGTGGGCCTCGGTGGCGCCTTCCTGTGGGGCAAGGCGACGGCCGCCGCCCGGCTCGACACGGTCTACGAGACCCACCGTGTCGACTTCGCGACGCCCTGGCCCCTCACCGAGGCCGAGCTCGACGCCATCCGCGCCGAGCGGCTCGCCGACGTCGCGGCGCAGTCCGGCGGCGCCACCCAGTTGGTCGCCGTCTCCGGGAACGTCCCGGTCGGCGCCTCGGCTGCTGGAGCGGCCCCCCCAGCCGCGCCACCCGCGGACCTGCTCGCCGGGGTGGACCTCGCATCGCTCGCGACCGCGAACGCCGTCGCGCGTGGAAAGCACCTCATCGAGTCGCGCTACGCTTGCGTCCAGTGCCACGGAAAAGACCTCGGCGGCGGCACGATGATCGACGAGCCCGCCATCGGCGCCCTGCTCGGGCCGAACCTGACCACCGGGAAGGGCAGCCGCACGCTGAACTACACCGCCGCCGACTGGGATCGCGCGATCCGCCACGGCGTGAAGCCCGACGGCCGGCCGACCGTGATGCCGTCCGCGGACTACCATGGGATGTCCGACCAGGAGCTCTCCGACCTCGTCACGTACATCCGCGTGCAGCCCCCGGTCGACGAGGAGGTCGCCCCGCCGACGTTCGGACCGGTCGGCACGATGCTCGTGGCGACCGGCAGGTTCGAGTTGACGGCGGCGCAGCACCCCGACCACCTGCGCGCCCACGAGGTCCTACCGCCGGGCAGCGACGACACCGCCACGTTCGGCGCCCACCTCGCGCAGGTCTGCGCGGGCTGCCACCGCGCCGACTACTCGGGGGGCCCCATCACCAGCGGCGATCCGAGCTGGCCGGCCGCCAGCAACATCACCATGCACGAGCAGGGGATGAAGGGGTGGACCCTCGAGCAGTTCACCGTCGCCCTCCGCGAGGCGAAGCGCCCCGACGGCACCACGTTGCAGGCGCCGATGAGCAACGTCGCGCCCTTCGCCGCGAAGATGACGGACACCGAGCTCCAGGCGCTGTTCGCCTACCTCCAGTCGCTGCCGCCGATGCCCACGGGCCGATGATTCGGGCGTCGGGTGTTCGCACACCCGATTGTGCGAAATTGCATTGGGTGAAAGTGGCGTTTGGATCCTGGCCGCGTATTCGACGGGTGCGAAGGTACGTGGTCACCGAGGAGCGGGTCCGCGCGAACCTGCCAGACGTGGCGGGCCTGCCGTAGCGGCGTCGATCGGCGCGCGACGGTGATGGAGGGCTCCGGTCGACTCGGTCCGCCCGCCACACTGTGGTAAGGCTTCCATCGAGGAGGCTTGCCCATTGTGGCTGTGTATCGGTCGGTCGCGGCCGTCGCGCTGCGCAACATGGCCGCCCGCGTGGCGCTCGTGGTCTGCGCGACCACGTTGGCGACGACCTGGCACCTGCTGAACACGCTGGACGATCGCGCGGTCGGCACCCTGGAGACCTACATCCGCGAGCGGATTCCCCGCGAATCCGCGCCGTTCCTGCTCGCCGAATCCACGCTGCGTACGCTCGGCGGCGCGCTGCACGAGGAGCTGGCGCGCCCGCCTGCCCCCGGGGCCGCGCGCCTCGACCCGCGCGTCGACGCACACCTGGTCCGCCGCGCGGACGGCCGCTGGTCGGACACGGAGCCGGGGGCCAGCGCGATGTCGGCGGATGCGCCGCCCATGCACCCGATGGACGCCGACGCGGTGCGCGTCCTCTCCGCCGGGTGGTTTCTGGTCGAGGCGTACGGCGGCGCGTGGCGCGCGCAGTTCGAGAACACCTACCTGATCACGCCCGCCGGCGGCGCGATCGTCTTCTGGCCCGGCAAGGACTTCGGCCGCGACACGGCGACCGACTTCGACATGACCGGGGAGGAGTACCACCGGGTGGCCACGCCGGCGGAGAACCCGACGCGCTCCGCCGCGTGGACCGGCATCTACCAGGACCAGACCGCCCGGGAATGGATGGCCTCCGTCGTGGTGCCGGTGGACCTGGAGGGCCGTTGGGTCGCCGCCGTCGGGCACGATCTCCTGTTGGAGGATCTCCTCGAACGTGCGCAGACCGACCACCTCCCGGGCGCCACGAACATCCTGTTCCGGCAGGACGGGCGGCTCATCTCCCATCCGGACTTCGCGGACCGCATCCTGGCCTCGGGCGGCACCTACACCCTGTCCGACGCCCACTCGCCCGAGCTCGAGGCGATCTACCGCACCGTCGTCGACACGCCCGACATCGGCCGGGGCGTCGTCGTCGACCACCCGGCCGGCGACGCCTGGCTCGCGATCGGCCGGATCGAAGGCCCCGGCTGGTACTTCGTCGTCGAGTACCCGAAGTCGTTGAACCGTCTGGATGCGTTCCAGTCGGCGGGCTTCGTCCTCCTGCTCGGCACGCTCTCGCTGATCCTCGAGGTCGCGATCCTGTACGTCGTGCTCCGGCGCCAGGTGTCCGAGCCCCTGCACGCCCTCGCGTCGGGCACGGCCAAGGTCGCGAAGGGGGATCTCTCCGTGCGGCTCGACGTGGCGCGCAACGACGAGTTCGGGCGCCTGGCCGAGTGCTTCAACGAGATGACGAGCGCGGTGGCGCAGCGCGACGAGCAGCTCGCCCGGCAGAACGCGCGCCTGGAGGCGGAGGTGGCCCGACGGACGTCCCAGCTCTCCGAGGCGAACCGCGAGCTGGAGAGCTTCAGCTTCAGCGTGTCCCACGACCTCCGCGCGCCCCTGCGATCCATCACGGGCTTCGCGGCCCTGCTCCGGACGGACCACGCGGAAGCGTTGGGTCCCGAGGGGTTGCGCGCCGTCGACCGCATCGCCCAGGCCGCCCGACGGGGGCACGAGATCATCGAGGACCTCCTCGCGTTGGCGCGCGTCGTGCGGACGGAGACGCGGCGGACGGACGTCGACCTGAGCGCGCTCGCTCGCGACGTGGCCGAGGCGCTCCGCAGGGCGGCGCCCGAACGCTCCGTCGAGTTCGTCCTCGAGGAGGGCATGCACGCGTTCGCGGACCCGGGCCTCGTCCGGATCCTCCTCGAGCGGCTGCTCGAGAACGCGTGGAAGTACACCGAGCGTCACCCCACGGCGCGCATCGAGATGGGCACGGAGCGGTCGGGGGACGAGGTCGTGTACTTCGTGCGCGACGATGGGGCCGGGTTCGAGATGGCGCACGTCGACCGCTTGTTCCTGCCGTTCAGCCGCCTCCACGGAAGCGCGGAGTTCGAGGGGACCGGCATCGGGCTCGCCATCGCGCACCGCATCGTCGTCCGGCACGGCGGTCGGATCTGGGCCGAGGGAGCGGTCGAACGCGGGGCCACCTTCCGGTTCGTCCTCCCGCCCTGAGGGCCGTCCGAGGCGCGTCACGGGGGTACCCGTTCTCGCCCGCGGTGGAGCCCCACGTGGCGACGGAGCTGCTGCGGAATTCCGCGCGCTGGGTGCGTGAGGTGTCCACGGTGTAGGTGTCGTGCCGAACCCGGACTCCATCGCACCATCCTGGCGCGCGGTGGGGAGGTGACCTTGAATGCCATTGCCACCCGGTGGAACGGCGCCTCCATCCGGGTGCGGTTCATCGTGGCGATCCTCGCGGCAGTCCTGCCGGTGATGGCCATCGGGTTCGGGGTCCTCGGCGCGAGCGAGATCCGGTCCCTCCGCCGCGCGATCCGCGAGGAGACGCTCACGATCGCGCTGCTGGTCGGCGCGAACGGCGCCGCCGACCTCGCGTTCGACGCGCGGGAGGAGTCCGTCGCGGCCCTCGCGCGGTTGGAGGAGGATCCCGACATGGCGTCGGCGGCCCTCTACGACAGCGGCGGACGCTTGTTCTCGGCGTGGCAGCGCGCCGGCGCCGCCGCCCCCCCCGTGGCGCTCGACCCGGGAACGACGGCCTCGATCCGATTCGCCGAGGACGAGCTCCATGCGCTCCTGCCGGTGTCCCGCGAGGGAACCCGCTACGGGACCGTCCGCGTCGCGGTCTCGACCGCGCGCCTGGAACGGCGGACAAGGACCTACGCCGCGACCGTGGCCGGGCTCGGCGCGGCGCTGGCCCTGCTCTCCGTCCTCCTCGCGAGCCTCCTCCAGCGGGGCCTCTCCCGCCCGATCCTCGACCTCGCGCGCGTCGCCGATCGCATCCGCGCGCACGGCGACTTCACCATGCGCGCCGCCGAGCGGGGGGGGCCCGAGATCCAGGCGCTCGCCGGCGGGTTCAACGCGATGCTCGTGGCGCTCGAGGAGCGGCGGCGCCAGCGAGACCTCGCCGAGGCGTCGTGGCGGCGCTCGGCGCGGCGGCTCGCGGCCCTCCGGGAGATCGACACCGCCATCCTCGAGGGGCGCCCCTCCGGCGAAGTGGCGACCGAGGCGCTGCGCCACGTCGTCGAGGTCGGCGGCGTGGCGTGGGCCGCGGTGGTCGACGTCTCGCCGGGGGCGAGCAGCGCGCGGGTGGTTTCGGCCCGACCTCCCCTCGCGGACGCCGTCGACCCCATCGCGATGGCGGATGTGCACGCCGCGTTCTTCCGGCTGCTCGCGAGCGGGCAGGTCGTCCCGGTCGAAGCGGGCGCGCCGGAGATGCCGGCCTTCCTCGGCGCCGCCCGCGCGGCGGGCGCCCGCCGCCTCCTGCCGATCCCCCTGCGGACGCGCGAGGACTTCCTCGGGTGCATCCTCGTCGGCCTCGTCGGCGATCCCCCGCCGGAGGAGATGCCGGAGGAGATGGAATTCGTCCACGACCTCGCCGATGTCGTGGCCGTGTCGATCCTGCACGCGCGCCTCACGGCCCGGGTGGAGGAGCACACCGCCGAGCTCGAACGCCGCGTGGCCGAGCGCACGGCGCGCCTCGCCGCGTCGGTCAGGGAGCTCGAGTCCTTCGGCTACACCGTGGCGCACGACCTGCGCTCGCCGCTGCGCTCCATCCACGGCTACGGCAGCGCCGTCCTGGAGGACGCCGGGGCGCTCGTGCCCGAATCGGACCGCGCGTACCTCCGCCACATCCTGGCCTCCGCCGAGCGCATGGACCGGCTCATCCAGGATCTGCTCGCCTACAGCGGGATGGGCCTGGAGCCGATCGCGATCGGCCCGGTGGCGCTGTCGGCGGTCGTCTCCGAAGCCCGGGCCCAGGTCGACGACGTGCTGCGGGCCCGGGACGCGGACCTCGTCGTGGTGGAGCCGCTCGCCGACGTCCGGGGCCACCGCGGTACGCTGGTCAAGGTCGCCGCGCACCTCCTGCTCAACGCCGCGACCTTCACCCGCCCCGAGGAGCGTCCGCGGATCCGCGTCTGGACGGAGGCGCGCGGCGCGACGGTCCGCCTCTGCGTGGAGGACGCCGGCCTCGGTATCGCCCCCGAGCACCAGGAGCGCATCTTCCGCGTGTTCGAGCGGCTCCACCGCGAGGACGAATTCCCCGGGACCGGGATCGGCCTCGCGATCGTGAAGCGGGGGGCGGAGCGGTGCGGCGGCACGGCGGGGGTCTCCTCGACGCTCGGCCGCGGGAGCGTGTTCTGGATCGAGCTCCCGGGCGCCCCTTCGAGCGGTTGCGCCGAGCCGTGACGAGCCGGGAGCGGCTCGGCTTCCGAAGCCGAATTGTCGCGTGGACTTCCGGTTCGGCGTCACTAGCTTCGATTCCACATGTCAGGTGGCCTCCCCCCCATCCTGGTCGTCGACGACGAGCTGGACGACTTGTTCTTCTTCCGGCGCGCCGCCACCGCGGCCAACCTCGCGAACCCCGTCGACACCGCCGACGGGGGCGACGCCGCGATCGCGTGGCTGACCGCGTGCGCCGCGGGCGATCCCGGGCACGTCGTCCCCATCGCTGTGATCCTCGACCTCAAGATGCCCCGCCGCTCGGGCTTCGAGGTCCTCGCGTGGATCCGCGAGCACCCGGATCTCCACCGACTGCCGGTGGTCGTCTACACGTCGTCGAGCCTCGATCCGGACGTCGGCCGCGCCTACGACCTCGGCGCCAACTCCTACCTCGTGAAGCCCGTCACCTTCGACGCGCTCGTCGCGCTCATCCGCACGCTCGGCCTCTACTGGGGGGTGCTGAACAAGTGCCCGCCCGCGCACGTGCCGGCGAGCGGCGGGTGACCCCCGAGGACACCCCCTGGCACGGGCTCTCCATCGAGGAGCTCATGGGCATCCCGGTGGACGCGCCCAGCCTCGGCGTGCCGCTCACGGCGCGCGAGGCGCCGGGCATCGTCACCGTCATCACGCACGAGGAGATGGTCGACGCCGGCGCCCGCGACCTCGTCGACGTGCTCCGCCTCGTGCCCGGGGTCTCCTTCGGGGTGGACGTGGAGGGCGTGGTGGGCGTCGGGGTCCGCGGCGTGTGGGGCCACGAAGGAAAGGTCCTGCTGCGGGTGGACGGGCAGGAGCTCAACGAGCTCGACTATTCCACCACCCAGTTCGGAAACCGCTACCCCGTCGAGCTGATCGAGCGGGTCGAGGTCATCCGCGGCCCCGGGTCGGCCGTCTACGGAGGCTTCGCCGAGCTCGCGGTGATCAACGTGGTCCTGCGCTCCGTGGACGACCTGCACGGCGCGTTCGTGTCCGGCTACTACGGCCAGACGGAGGCGGCCTACGCGCGCCGCAACGTGAACCTGTTCTTCGCCGCCCCCATCGAGGCGGTGGACGGACTCTCGGTGACCGCGCACGCGTCCGTCGGGCAGGGGCAGCGCAGCGACCGCGCCTACACCGACTTCGACGGCACCACCTACGCGATGGAGGGCCACTCGGCGCTCGATCCCCGCGGCTTCGGCGCCACGGTGGCCTGGCAGGGGCTCCGCGTGCGCTTCCTCTACGACGGACACCGCACCACCACCGCGGACGGCTTCGGCACGGTGATCCCGGAGGTCGAGCAGACGTTCCGGGGGTACTACGCGGACGCGTCCTACGTCTGGAAGCTCGGTGACACCGTCACGCTGACGCCGCGCTTGTCCTTCAAGCGCCAGCACGCGTGGCGGGTCACCGATCGGAGCTCGCCGATCTTCGCCGACCGTCACGTCGATCGCTACGTCGAGGCGCTCGACCTCTCCTGGAACGCCGCCCGGCACCTCACCCTCGTCGCAGGGGTCGCCGCGACCGAGGACCACGCCGCGCTGGACGACCCGTTCATCGGCGGCCTGCAGACCCTCTACGACGGGGAGACCTCCGCCACCTGGTGGAACGGCGCGGCCTACGGCGAGGCGCGGTACCTCGGCCCGATCGCCCACGTCCACGCGGGCCTGCGCTACGAGCACCACAGCGCCTACGGCGGTTCGCTGGTCCCGCGCGCCGTGATCACGAAGGTGTTCGAGCCGTTCCACGCGAAGCTGCTCTACAGCCGCGCCTTCCGCGCGCCGGGGGTGCAGAACGTCAACCTCAACCCCGAGGTCGAGCCGGAGCGGACGAGCGCGCTCGAGGCGGAGGTGGGCGCCCGGATCGGCCCGTACATGCTCGCGACCGTCAACGCGTTCGACCTCACGATCACCGATCCGATCGTCTTCGAGGGCGAGGAGGTCGACGGGACGCTCGTCGAGACCTACACGAACGCCGGCAGGACGGGCTCGCGGGGGGTGGAGGCGACCTGGCGGGTCTGGCACCCGATCGGGCGCGTACAGCTCGGGTACTCCTTCTACACGTCGGCGGGCAAGAACGACGTGGAGACGTACGCCGTCCCCGGGCGCAACGACCTCCTCCTCGCCTTCCCGGCCCACAAGCTCACGATGGACGGCAGCCTCCGCCTCGTCGGCTCCTTCTCCGTGAACCCGACCGCGATCCTCTTCGGCGAACGGTATGCGTGGACGGGCCACGACGAGATCACGCGGTTCCCGCCCGTGGCGCTGGTGAACCTGTTCCTCCAGTACCGGGACCTCGGCGTGGACGGGCTCGACGTGGGCGTGGGCGCCTACAACCTCCTCGACGCCCACGTCGCGTACCTGCAACCGTACGATGGCGGGCACGCGCCGCTCCCCGACGGCTCGCGCGAATACGTCGCCCGGGTGACCTACACCTACCGTTTCGACTGACCCCGGATGGTGAGCCGCCCGCTCCTCCCCCTCGTGGCCGCCTTCGCGCTGCTGACGCTGTGCGCGAGCGGGGAGGCCCACGGGCAGACGCGCGAGTACGCCCTGAAGGCCGAGTTCCTGGTGCGGTTCACGCAGTTCGTCGACTGGCCGGCGGAGACGTTCCCCGCACCCGACGATCCGTTCGTCCTCTGCGTGGTCGGGGAGAACCCCTTCGGGGGCCTCCTCGAGGAGATGGCGCGCGCGCGCCGCTTCGAGCGTCGGCGCGGCGAGGTGCGCTACTTCGACGACCTCGACGACCTCGACGCCCTCACGGCGTTGCCGGAGTGCCACCTCGCGTGGCTTTCGCACGCCGGGAAGCGCACATTGACCGCCGTCCTCCGGCAGACCGACGGCAAGCCGATCCTCACCGTCGGCGACACGCCCGGCTACGCGGAGGCGGGTTTCCTCGTCAACTTCTTCCTCGAGCGCGGACGCATCCGGTTCGAGATCAACCACCCGGCGGTGCAGCGGAGCGGCCTCGTGTTCAGCAGCCAGCTCCTGAGGCTGGCCCGGGTCATCCCTTGAGTCAGACCGACCCCGCCAACACCCGGGAGCAGAGCGCAACCACCTCGTCGATGCTCATCGGCTTGTCGACCACGGCGCTCGCACCGAGCGCCCGGATCCGCACCGCCTCCTCGTTCGTGACGTGGCCCGACATCAGCACGATGGGCAGGTCCGGCCGGGCCTCCGCGAGCGCGGCGACGAGCTGCTCCCCGAGCATGTGGGGCATGCGCTGGTCGGTCACGACGATGTCGTACGCGGCGGGGTTCGCGCGGAACGCCGTCAACGCGGCCAGCGGGTCGGCGTAGCACGCGACCTGGTAGCCGCGGCGGCGGAAGGCGTGCTCCGCCAGCTCGAGGAGCGCCTCGTCATCCTCCACGTAGAGGATCCGAGGCGCCGTCGTCGGCACCGGCGCGGCCCCCACAGCAGGCGCTTCGGGGATCGGAGCCAGCGGTGTCACCGGCAGGTAGATCGAGAACGTGGTGCCCCTCCCCACCTCGCTCTCCACCACGATCCCCCCGCCGTGGGCCCGGACGATCCCGTGCACGACCGCCAGGCCGAGCCCAGTGCCCTCCCCGTAGGGCTTGGTGGAGAAGAACGGCTCGAAGATGCGCGTCCGCGTGGCCTCGTCCATGCCACACCCCTCGTCCCTCACCCAGAGGACAACGGCCGGCCCCGTCGGGAGCCCCGGCACGTCGAGCGCCTGCGCGTCGTCGACGACGTGCCGGCGGGCCCCGATCTCGAGGACACCTCCGTCCGGCTGCATGGCTTGCCAGGCATTGGTCCCGAGGTTCACCAGCATGCGGTGGAGCTGGTCCGGGTCGGCGCCGATCGGGGGAACGTCGGGGGCGACCGAGACACGAAGCACGACGTTCGCCGGGAGGGAGGGGCCGAGGACGCGCGCGACGTCCGCCACGAGGGCCTCCATCCGGACCTCGCGCAGGCGTCGAACGCCCGGCCTCCCGAACTCGAGGATCTCCTGGACCATCCGCCCGCCGCGTTGGGCGGCCTCGAGCACGCGCCGGACGTGCCCCTCGGCCTTCGGCTGGCCGGCGATCAGCTGCGCGAGGAGCTCGGCGTGCCCGAGTACGACGGCGAGGATGTTCTTGAAGTCGTGCGCCACACCGCTCGCGAGGGCCCCCAACGCCTCCAGCTTCTGCGCTTGCAGCAGCTGGGCCTCCAGGCGGGCGCGGTGCGCCTCGGCGTCGCGCCGTCGGGTCAGGTCCACCGCGGTGATGATGAAGCCGGGCGGTCCGTGGGGCACCCCCGGCTCGGGAACGCCCTGGACCTGGACCCAGACCACGCTGCCGTCCGGGCGCACGAGCCGGCACTCCGCGCGAGGCATGCGCCCCGCCGCGGACGCCTCGGCCCACTCCTGCCGGACCCGCTCCCGGTCCTCGACGTGGACGTGCGCGGGCCACGCGCGCCCGTCCGGCCCCGCCATCTCGCGCCACGCCACGTTGGAGTCGACGACGTGCCCGAGGGGATCGATCCGCAGGATCCCGACGGGCGCCGCCTCCACGAGCGTCCGGAACCGCGCCTCGCTCTCGGTGAGGTGTCGCTGGGTCTCCCCGATACGCGCCGCCATGGTGTCGAACGCGCCGCTGATCAGGCCGAGCTCGTCGGCGCCCGTCACGGCCGCGCGGGTCTCGAAGTCCCCGGCCGCCAGGCGTTCGGTCGCCGCGACGAGGGCGCGCACCCGCCGCCCGAAGTACACCTGCCCGAACACGAGGAAGGCGGCGACGAGGGCGAGGGAGACGAGGACCATCTCGCCCGTCCGGCGGCGGACGCTGACCTGCACCTGGGCCCGCGCGAGGTCGAGATCGTAGATCGCGACGATGACGCCGACGCGCTCGGCCCGGATCTGGCCCGGCTTCACGCCGAACACGACCGGCCAGGTCGCGTGGATGCGGCGGCCGTCCGGGGAGAGGCGGACGCCGCCCACCTGGCGTGCCCGGGCCGCGTCCATCATGTCCGCGGGGGGCGCCTCGCCCAGCGCCTCCTCCAGCGGGAGGCCGACCTCGTGACGCAGGCTCGCTCCGATGACCCGGCCGGTGTCGTCCACCAGGACGAGGGCGTCGAGACTGAGGTCGGCGCCCCGGGCGGAGAGCTCCCGATCGACCTGCGCGGTGGCCCCCGCCGCGAGCGCGAACTCGAGCGCCGTCTGCAGGAGCACCATGTCGTGGACGACCCGCTCCCGCGCGGCGTGCTCGACTTCGCGCAGCTCGTTGTACTGGACCCAGTAGATCTGCCACCCGACGAGGACCGCGACCATGCCCAGGATCCAGGCGGCCACGCGCGTGGAGAGGGAATGGAAGCGCTTCGGCTTCGGCACGCTCACCCGCCGCTCACGAAGGGAGCCGGGCGACGATCCGGGCGTCGAAGAGCGTCTCGAGACGTGGGGGGCGGCCGACGAGCTGGTATTCCTGCATCACGACGAGGACGCGCTGCGCCACCTCGGCGAGGCGGGGGGGCGTCCCCTCGAGGAGGGCGCGGTTCTCGGCGAGCTCGACGAGGTGGATGTGTGGGAAGGCCTCGCCTACCTCCTCGGGCGGCAGCGCCATCCGTCGCGCGAGGAATTTCGTCGTGTCCTTCGGTCGGACGCGCAGGGCCTCGACGGCGCGCAGCCAGCCGCCCACGACCGCCACCAGGACGTCGGACCGGCTCTCGACGATGGACGCCCGGGTCACCAGGACGTCGACGATCTCCCCGGGCATCTGCGTACTGTCGAACAGGTTGCGCGCGCCGGCCGCGACCAGCCGACCGAGCACCGGCTCGTAGGTGACGACGGCGTCCACGCGGCGCTCGAGGAACGCGCGCTCGTGCTCGTCCACCTGGACGAAGACCGGGGTCACGTCCGCCGGGCCGAGGCCCGCCGTCGCGAGGGCGCGGCTGAGCACGTAGGCGCCGAGCGCGGTCGCCTCGTAGCCGATCCGCCGCCCGCGCAGCCCCTGGAGATCCGGGACATCCGCGTGGGCGAGGACCGCGTCGGCCCCGAACGACGTGTCGATCACCTGCACGACACGCAGGTCGGGGAGGTCCGCGGAGAGCAGGATCGCCTCGTCGAGCGTGCACGGAAACAGCTCGGAGACGCCGTTCCGGAGGGCCTGGAGCCCCTGCTCCGCGGAGGCGTGGTCGACGATCCGGAGCGGCACGCCGTCGTAGTACCCGAGGTGCTCCGCCAACGCGTAGAGGTCGTTGGCCGGCCAGGGCGTGAGCCCGATGCGGAGCGGCGTGGCGGGGCGTGTGCAGCCCGGAAGGAGCCCCGCCGCGAGGGCGAGACACGAGCCGCCCAGCATCGACCGACGGCTCATTGCCTGCACGAGAACTCCTCCGTCGACGCATAACATCCCAGGATCACACGCCGGCGCCACGGATCAGCGCGGTGCACGCCGGCACGCCTCGGCGTGGTCGGCGGCCAGCCGCTCGGAGACACGGACGGGCCACGCCGCGGGGGCGAGGCCGCGCAATTCGACGGGGAGGCGGGCGAGCTCGGCGGCGGCGGTCGCCCGGGCCGCGTCGAGATCGGGCGGCGCGAGCGGGACGCCGTCCCGCATCACCGGCACGAGGAGCGGCCGCCCGAGGAGAGGCTCGTCGTGGCGCGCGATCACGTCGCCGGTGTCGCTCCGGAAGACCTGCTTCCGCCCCGGCAGGATGCGCTTGTGCGCGGAGAGCTTCACCCGCCCGACGCCGTCGTACTCGGTGAGCTTGTAGGCCATGTCGAGCGAGGGGGCGTCTTCCGAAACACCCATGCGGGTGCCGACGCCGTATGCGTCGATCGGCGCGTGCTGGAGGTCGGCGAGGGCGTACTCGTCGAGGCCCCCGCTCGCGAAGATGCGGACCCCGGGCAGCCCGGCGTCGTCGAGGAGGCGGCGGGCCTGCCGGGCGAGGGTGCCGAGATCGCCGGAGTCGAGGCGGACCGCAGCAGGCCGGTAGGGGATCGCGCGCCGCACGCCGTCGAGGGTGTCGTAGGTGTCGACCAGCAGCGTCGAGGCGGGGTAGTGCTCCGACCAGGCCGCGAACGCGCGGTCCTCGCTCGCGTGGGCCTGGATGTAGCTGTGGGCCATCGTCCCGACGGCGGGGATGGAGGGGTAGCATCGGGCGGCGAGGACGTTGCTCGTCCCCGCGACACCGGCGATCCACATGGCGCGCACCGCCTCCACCGTGCCGGGGGTGCGGCGCAGCCCGAAGTCGATCACCGGTCGCCCGGCCGCCGCGGCGACGACCCGCGCGGCCTTGGACGCGACGACGGTCTGGAGGTGCACCGCGTGGAGCACGAGGGTCTCGACGAGCTGGACGTGGGGGAGGGGACCGGTGACCTGCAGGATCGGCTCCTCCGCGAACACCGGGGTGCCTTCGGGCACGGCGGTGACATCCCCCCGGAACCGGAAAGCGCCCAACCAATCGAGGAAGCCGGCTCCGAAGCCACGTTCACGGAGAAAATCGATCGAATCGGCGCCGAAGCGGAGGGCCTCCAGGGAGGCGAGGACATCGCCGAGGCCGCACGCGAGCACGTAGTTGCGGACCGACGGCAGGCGCCGGACGTGGAGCTCGAACGTGGCGGTGCCGGTCATCCCCTCGAGCAGGTAGGCCTGGACCATGTTGAGCTCGTACAGATCGGTGAGGAGCTCGTTCACCACGCGAGGTCCGTGGAGCCGACGATCCGGGCGCCCGCCGCCTCCATCTCGGACCACGCGCGCGCCACCGAGCCGTTGATGTCGATGCCGCGCACGGCGTCGCGCACGACGTACACCTCGTACCCGAGCCGCCGCGCGTCGAGCACCGACCACCTGACACAAAAATCGGTGGCCAACCCGCACACGACCAACTCGGTGACCCCGAGCTCCTGGAGGTACCCGTGCAGGCCCGTGGGCGTTCGCCGGTCGTTCTCGCGGAACGCCGAGTAGGCGTCGACCTCGACCCGCCACCCCGTCCGCAACACGAGGTGGGTCCGTGTCATGTCCAGCTGGGGGTGGAACGCCGCGCCGCGGGTGCCGGGCACGCAGTGGTCGGGCCAGAGCTCCTGGATGCCGTAGGGGGCGGAGAACGTGTCGCCAGCGCGCTTTCCGGGGTGGGAGGAGGCGAACGAGACGTGGCCGCGGGGGTGCCAGTCCTGGGTCTGGACCACCGGGTCGAGGGCCATGGCGACGAGGCGGTTGGCGACGGGCACGATCTCGTCCCCCCCGGGGACGGCGAGCGCGCCTCCGGCGCAGAAGTCGTTCTGGAGGTCGATGATGAGCAGCGCGGGCATGTGGAAAGGTAGGGCCGTCGGGCCGGCCGGCCGCCTGCGATCGGCCCGTGACGGCGATCAGTACCCGATCAGGTAGTAGTTGTAGGCCTGGCCGGTGTAGGAGGCGGGGGCTCCGTAAGGGTCGGGCATCGGCGCGGAGAAGTCGAGGTTGACGTACATGACCACGACGCCCACGGCGCCGTAGTAGTCGATGCCCACGGCCGCCGCGCCGCTGTAGACGGCCATGATCCAATAGTCGCCCGCCGGGAGCGCCGTGGGGGTGACCGGGAGCTCCACCACTCCGGCCGCCATCGGCGCGCTGTCCGACGACACCACCAGGCTGGCGGGCGCGCCCTCGACATCGGTGTAGAGCGCCATCCGGACGTCGGAGCCCGCGGACTTCCCGATGACCGCGAGGTCGGTCACGGTCATCGTGTCCGGGACGGTGAGCAGGGAGCCCAGGAGGTAGCCGGGGGAGTGGTTCGAGGCGTCGGGGAATTCGACGTCGTTCCCCACGTGGAATTCGACGACGCACAGGGTCACGCGCTCGTCGGTGTCGTCGCAGTCGTCGGCGTTGTCGGCCTCGTGAGCGTCGGTGCAGTCCAGGTCGTCGCTCGGGAGGGTCGTGGGCGCGCCGAATCCGTCGCCGTCGGCATCCGACCAGCAGCGCTCGACGCCGTCGCAGTCCTGGTCGACCCCGTCCGCGATCCCCTCCTCGGCGCCGGGGTGGATCTCGGCGTCCGCGTCGTCGCAGTCGTCGGTCGCGAAGGAGCCGTCGCGGTCGGCGTCGACCTCGGGCTCGGTGTCCGCGTCGGTGTCGGCGTCGGTGTCGGCGTCGGCGTCGGTGTCGGCGTCGGTGTCGGCGTCGGTGTCGGCGTCGGCGTCGGCGTCGGTGTCGGCGTCGGTGTCGGCGTCGGCGTCGGTGTCGGTGTCGGCGTCCGCTTCCGTGTTCGGGCGCTTGTCGGCCGTGGACGGGGCACCGGCGCAGCTGGCGAAGAAGGCGACCAGGAGCAGGGTGCGCATGTGTCGAGTGTACACGAGCTCGCCCCCCGGCGGCCCGGGAGTGCGCTACCATCGCCGGCACTCCCGGAGCCCCCATGTTCGGCCTCATGATGGACGAGCCCCTGCTCATCTCCTCCCAGATCGCCTTCGCCGCCCGGTTCCACGGCCACGTCGAGGTCGTGTCCCGCACCGTGGAGGGGCCGATCCACCGTGGCACGTGGGGCACCGTGGCCCGGCGGGCCGCCCAGCTCGCGCACGCGCTCACCCGCCTCGGCGTGAAGCCCGGCGACCGCGTGGCCACCATCGCGTGGAACACCCACCGCCACCTCGAGCTCTACTTCGCGGTGTCGGGCATGGGCGCGGTCTTGCACACCATCAACCCGCGCCTGCCGCCGGATCAGCTCGTCTACGTGGTCGATCACGCCGAGGACACCGTGTTGTTCTTCGACACGACGTTCACGAAGCTCGCGCAGCTCGCCGCGTCCCGGTGCCCCTCGGTGCGGCAGGTCGTCGCGATGACCGACGCCGCGCATCTCCCCGAGGTGCCGGGCGCGCTCGCGTACGAGTCGCTCCTCGACGGCCAGCCGGACACCTTCGACTGGCCCCGGCTCGACGAGCGCACCGCGTCCTCGCTCTGTTACACCTCGGGCACCGCGGGGAGCCCGAAGGGGGTGCTCTACTCCCACCGCTCGACGGTGCTCCACTCCTATGCCATCGCGATGGCGGACGCGCTCGCCATCTCCGCGGCGGACGTGACGCTGCCGGTCGTGCCGATGTTCCACGTCAATGCGTGGGGGGTACCGTACGCGGCCGCGATGGTGGGATCCAAGCTGGTGCTCCCCGGGCCGGGGCTCGACGGAAAGAGCCTCCTCGAGCTCATCGACGCCGAGCGGGTCAACAGCCTCCTCGGCGTCCCGACGGTGTGGGCGAACCTGCTCGCGCACCTCCGTGCCGAGGGCCGCCGCCTCACCACGGTGAAGAAGGTGACCATCGGCGGCGCCGCGTGTCCGACGAGCATGATCCGCGCCTTCGAGGAGGGCCACGGCGCGCGTGTGCTCCACGCATGGGGCATGACGGAGACGAGCCCCCTCGGCACCGCCAACGTGATGCTGCCGAAGCACGAGGGGCTGCCCTACGAGGAGACCCTCGCGGTCAAGGCGAAGCAGGGCCGCCCCATCTACGGCGTCGACATGCGTCTGGTCGGGGACGACGGCACGGTGCAGCCCCACGACGGCAAGTCCCCGGGGCACCTCCAGGTGCGCGGGCCGTGGGTCGCGAGCGCGTACTTCCGCCAGGAGGGCGCCGACGCCCACGCCGACGGTTGGTTCGCCACCGGTGACATCGCGACGCTCGACCCCGACGGGTACATGCAGATCACCGACCGCAGCAAGGATGTCATCAAGTCGGGCGGCGAGTGGGTGAGCAGCATCGACCTGGAGAACGCGGCCGTCGGCCACCCGGGTGTCATCCAGGCCGCCGCCATCGGCCTCCCGCACCCCAAGTGGGGCGAGCGCCCGCTCCTGCTCGTCGTCCGCGCGCCGGGCCACGAACCGAGCCGCGAGGAGGTCGCCGCGTTCCTCGAGGCTCGGCTGGTGAAGTGGTGGATGCCCGACGCCATCGAGTTCATCGAGGCCCTGCCCATCGGCGCCACGGGGAAGATCCTCAAGCGGACGTTGCGTGAGATGT
The DNA here is from genome assembly GCA_036676765.1 of Deltaproteobacteria bacterium. Lineage (GTDB taxonomy): Bacteria > Myxococcota_A > UBA796 > UBA796 > SXON01 > CAJBVW01. The sequence continues at coordinate 389 of JAKFCH010000176.1, read as the reverse complement.
ATGCGGAGTATCGATTCGTGACGTGAGGTTCATGGGGCGGGGGCGCCGCCCCCGCAACGCCCCCGCCAGGGGGCCGGGCCCCCTGGACCCCCCGCTCTGCCGGGGGGCACGCTCGTGGTTTGGGCGGAGCCCGCTGTTGGACAGGCTCCTCTGTGTCTGCGCCGCGGACGTATGTCACCCACCTGTTCGACAGGTCCCCCGTCTGCGTCCGCCGGGCGGACGTATGTCGCCCACCTGTTCGACAGGTCCCCCGTCCGAGTCCGCCGCGCGGACGTATGTCACCCACCTGTTCGACAGGTCCCCCGTCTGCGTCCGCCGGGCGGACGTGTGTCGCCCACCTGTTCGGCAGGTCCCCCGTCCGCGTCCGCCCGCGGACGCAAATCACCCAC
>JAKFCH010000175.1:0-21995 GCA_036676765.1 Deltaproteobacteria bacterium | reverse complement strand
AACGCCGCGTGCGCCGTGGAGCCGGACCCGGACGCTGCCCCCGCGCGCGGCCCCGAGCAGCCCACCGGCGAGGAGCCCGGCGCGGGACACCGCGCCCTCCAGGTCGGGGGTGCACACGCCCTGCCAGGCCGCACGGCGGGTCCCGGCCACGTACTGTGCGACGCGCGGCGCGGGCCCCGCCCACGCGGCGTTGGCCAGCGGGCCGGCAACGGCCACCCAGCCGGGCTCGAGCCACGACGCGAGGCCCCGCGCGGCCTCGGGGGACGCCGACACGGCGATCCGCGCCTCCACGCCGACCTCCTGCCACAACAGGCGGGCGATCCGCTCGGCGGCCGGCAGCGCCTCGGGCCCCGGCACGGACGGCCCGGAGAGCCGGACGAGCAGGGCGCCCCGATGCCGGACGACCGTGCCGAACCACGCCTCCAGCCGGCGCGCGATTTCGGCCCCGAGGTCGAGCCCTCCGGACGGGGCGTAGGCGACGAGCTCGGGGCACCGCCGCCGGGCCTGCGCGAGCGACATGCCGCGCGCCACGCCGCGCGCCCGCGCGGTCGGGGAGGCCGCCCGCACCCACCGGTCGGCCACCACCACGGGGCCGTGGCCGGCCGCGGGGGTCACGAGCCGGAGCGCGGACCAGGCCAGGGCCGCGGGCCGGATGCAGACCCAGGCGCCCGACCCATCCCCCACCGGGTCGGGATGCACCGCGTGGGTCGGTCCGCGCGGCGGCGGCGAGGCCCGGACCCAGGCGGCGATGCCGCCGGTCGGCACCCACCGCGCCGGCGCGCAGGGCTCTCCAGCGGGCTCGGCCCGCAGCTCCGCGCCGTACCGGCGCCCGAAGAGCGGGTGCCCGAAGCCGCGCGGCACGAGCACCGTGGGGATGCCCCCGACCTCCGGGAGCACGATCGTCATGACGCCCGGCTGCTCCCGGGGAGCAAACGCGCGCCCACCCCGGCGGGTGAGGCGGAGCTCCATCGGGATGGGCAGCGCCGCGGCGCAGATACGGGGCGGGGTGGCGAGGGGCAGCGGCAACATGCGCGTCTCCGGCATGTTCCCCTCTTACTGAACTGGTCTTGCAGGTGGCGGACAGAATCTGTCCGCCCCCTCAGATTTCTCGGGTACAGCTCCGCCGGAACGTGCAGAATCGGCACCGAACGTCCCCCTCCGGAACCATCGGGTACTCCTCGCGGTCCGCGATGTTCCCCGCGATGTCCTTGAGCTTTCCCCGCATCGCCGACACGCTCGCCTCGATCTCCTCGCGGGCGGCGTCGATCTCCTTCGGGCCGACGGCGTGCACGGTCTCCGTGCCGTGGCGGAGGTTGACGTGCATGGCCTTGACGCGGTCGATGGGGACCCCGAGCTCCTGGGTGGCGTAGATGCCGTAGACGCCGAGCTGGGCGGCGATCTCGCCGTCGCTGTGGGCCTCCCCCGTCTTCCAGTCGATGATCACGACGCCGCCGGTGCCGTCGGCCATCAGGACGTCGAGCGCGGCGTACACCTCGGTGCTCCCGACGCGGAACCGCCGGAGCTCCTCCACCTCCATCACCCGGTCGGGCACCTGCCCGATGCGCCGGAAGATGCGGTTCTCGTAGAGGCCCCGCGCCTGCCGCTCGATCTCCGCGACCGCGGCGTCGAACGCCGTGGGGTCGGCCTGCTCGACGTAGTAGTGCTCCCGGAACCCGGTGCGCCTGGCGGGGCGTTGCAGCCACGCGCCCGAGCGCGACCCCTCGATGTCGTCGCGCGCGCGGGCCACGACGTTGCGCACCGCGGCCTCCACGTCGAGCGGACGGCGGCTCACGACGCGGCGGATGCCCTCCTCGGCGGCGCCGTGCACCACGGTGCCGGTCCACATCGCGCGGGTCGTCAGCTTCTTCTGGATGTACGCCGCGCGGGCGGGCGCCGGGGCGTCCGCCGACCAGCCCCCCCACGAGCCGTAGTACGTGTACCAGTAGGCGCGGGCGCAGCCGGAGAAGGTCCGGGAGCGCGAGTGGGACCACACCAGCTCGTTCTTCAGCTCTGCCACGCGCGTTCCGCCTCCAGGCCACCGTCGTCACGCCGGGCGGACCACCATCCGCGCGGCCCGAGCCCACCGAGCGATCGCGCGGGGGCATGTCGCCCGTCGTCGAAGGCAGTTATCACGCGGGCGCTCATGGGCTCCCCGGCTTCCGACGCCATCCGCCTACCCGACGGGCGCGCCACCGACGCGCCGGCCCTCGGGGCCCTGCTCGTCGTCCAACTCCTGTTCGGCGCGATGCCGGTCGTGGGGAAGCTCGCCATCGCGTCGTTCGGGCCGTCGGGGGTGGCGTTCTTCCGCATGGCCGGCGGCATGCTCGCGTTCCAGGCGCTCCGCGCGCTCCTGCGGCTGCCCGGCATCCCGCTGCGCGATCAGCCCGCCGTCGCGCTCTGCGCGGTGCTCGGCGTCTCGGCGAACCAGCTGTTGTTCCTCAACGGCCTCTCCCGCACGAGCGCGACGCACGCCGCCCTGCTCACGACGACCATCCCCGTGCTCACCATGGTCGTCGCCGCGCTCCTCGGCCGGGAGAGGCTCCATTTCAGGCGGGTCCTGGGCATCGTGGTGGCGCTCGCCGGCGTGCTCGTGCTGATTGCCGGGCGCGATCCCACCGGGAAGGCCTCGGCCTTCGGTGACCTGCTGATCTTCGGGAACGCCACCGTCTACGCCGGCTACCTGGTCCTCTCCCGCGATCTGCTCGGCCGCCACGCTCCGCTCTCCGTCCTCGCCTGGTTGTTCACCTGGGGGTTCGTGACGGCGCTGCCGTTCACCGGGCTCCCCACGCTCGAGGGCCACGCCGTCGACGGCTGGCTGGCCGTGGGGTTCATCGTGCTCGGCCCCACCATCGGCAGCTACTGGCTCAACCTCCACGCCCTCCGCACCGTGCCCGCCTCGGTCGTGGCGCTGTTCATCTACCTGCAGCCGCCCATCGCCGCGGCCCTCGCCGTCCCGCTGCTCGACGAGCGCCCCACGCTCCGCCTCCTGGCGGCGGCGGGGCTGACGTTCCTGGGGGTGTGGCTCGCGACACGACCACAAAAGAACGCTCCGGCTCGAGGAGCGGGATGAAAGCGCTCGGCCCGGGTGTCCCATGGACGAAGGGTGGAGTGAGAGGGGCCTCTCCGGTGGCCGATCGCTCGCGAAGAGTGGTCCTGGTCCCTCTCCTCCGCCCTATTTCCTTCTTCCCGCGGCCCCACCCGACGCGGCGCTACGGCGCCGGAAGCGCCACGACGTAGAGCGGCGCGAGTCGGTAGGTGCCGTCCGGCGGGGGGAGGACGGCGGGGTCATCCCCCGTGAGGTCGGCGGCGGTGCCCGCGTAGCCGTAGACCGTCGGCTCGCCGGCGCCCGCGCGAAGCCAGGCGCCGTACAACGAGTCGGCGATGTCGTCATGTTCGACGGTGCCGAGGCGGGCGCGGGCATCGGGATGGAGCTCGCCGACGCCCAGCGATAGGACGGCGGGCAGGGGCGCGCAGGGCTCCGGCGAGGCCTGGACGGTCACGTCCCACCACACGAGGCCCGCCTCCGCGTCGGGCGTGCCGGGGGCCACCCGGTCCGCGGCGAGGTCGACGACGCAGTCGATCCGATCGAAGTCCTCGTCGATGATCTCGATGGAGACGACCGCACCCACGGCGCTCGCGACACCGCCCACCACCGCGAGGTCCGCGCGTACGACGTACCAGGCGGGCTCCTCGGGCACGCCGGAGTCTTCGGTGTCCTCGTCCGACGTGTCGTCGGGGGGGAGCCCGCCGGTGTCGGCGCTCCCCTTGCTCATTTCCAGCCCATAATCTTCGCTGCAACCGCTGAGGACGGAGGTCAGCATCAAGAGTAGACGTGCGGACATGGTCACCCCGGTCGGCCCTGACCCCGGCGACCCACCCACCATAGCCGCGCCTCGATCACTTCCGCAAATCCCACGCGTAGGCGGGCCAGAGCGTGTAGGCCTGGTCGGTGCTCCAGCCGGGGGTGCCGAGCTCGCCCGCCCAGTCCAGCGCCTCGTCGTACGCGAAGCCGTAGGGCTTCATCTCCACGCCGTCGACCGACAGATACCAGCCGACGCTGCGGCCGGGGTAGGGGTCGAGGTCGGCCAGCTCGTCGGGCACGCTCCCGATGCCCATGGCGCGCGGCGTGGCGTACGCGGCGTCGGTGTCGAGCGGGGCGGCGCAGTCGGACTCGAGCTCCGCCACGTCGAGGGTGTAGGTGGCCTGGCAGTCCTCACAGCCCGGGAGCGCTGCGACGACGGCGCCCGTGACGAGCTGCCCGCGCGCGCAGACGAACGCCGAAGGGTCCCCGCTCTTTGCCCATTCGGGCGTGAAGAACTCCCAGGTCTGCGTGCCGCCGAGCCCCGACTCCGTCGGGATCAGGGACGCGTGGTGCACCGCCCACACGGGCTCATCGGAAGCACAACCGGCGGCGAGGAGGACGAGCAACATCCGGAGCGACATCTGGGATCCGAGGACGCGGAGGTTCAGCGGACGCCGAGCGTTTCCTTGGCACGCGTGGCCCGGGGGCCGCTCGGCGCGAGCGCGAGGAAGGTACGCCAGGCGGCGCCGGAACGGGCGAAGCCGTCCCGGGCATCGAGGTAGAAGCGCCCCTTCTCGTACCATGCGAGGCCGAGCTCCGGTCCGAGCTGCGCGGCGCGGTCGAAGTGCTGGGCGGCGATGGCCTTGCGGTCGGCCTTCTCGAAGTAGCGGCCGGCGAACACGTGGACCGCGGGATCCTCCGCGTTGGTCGCGAGGGCCTCGGTCACGAAGGTGTCGCCGTCGGGAGAGCCCGCCACGAGCGCCTGCATGGCGATGAGCCGCGGCGAGAGCCGGCGCTCGAACGGGTCGGGGGAGCCCTTCGTGGCCGCGACGGCGGCGCCGAGCACATCGAGGGCGTCGACGGACCGATCCTGCACCGCGAGGAGCGCGGCGGCGTAGGCCCCGAGGGGGGTCTCGCGCTGGGGCGGGAGCAGCGGGGCGCTCGGCGCCTCCTGGTTGCCCCACACGCTCACGAGGGTGTCGAGGATGGGGGTCAGGTTCGCGAGCATGTGGGCCGCGTCGAGGCGCATCACGACCTCCTCGGCCTCCTCCACCCGGTCGAGCTCGAGCAGGAGCAGGACGTAGGCGGCCTGGGCCTCGGCCGCGCCGGGGCGGGCGCCCACGACGTTCTTGAGCTCGTGCAGGGCGGCGGTCGTCTGCTGGGCGGCGGCGAGGTCCGCCGCGCGGAGGAACAGGAGGTCGGGATTGGCGCCGTCACGGGCGAGGCCGCGCTCGATGGCGTCCTTCGCGTCGGCCGAGGCGCCCATCGCGAGGAAGGCGCGGGCGCGGAGCGCCTGGAGGCGCCCGTCGAGCCGCGGCGCGAGGCCGGCCCCGGCGGGGCTCTGGAGGAAGGTGTCGACGGCCGCCACCACGGCCTCCGGGGGGGCGGCGTCGAGCTCCAGGGCGAGCGTGCGGGCGGCCGCGTGGTCCGGAGCCGCCAGGAGCGCGGCCTTCACGAGCGCCCGGGCCTCGTCGCTCCGGCCCGCCGCGGCGAGCACCTCGGCGCGCGCGAGTCGGTAGCGGGGCTGGTCGGGGCGGTCCATGGTGTCGAAGTGCGCCAGCGCGCGGTCGAGATCCCCGCCGCGGGCCATGATCCGCGCGAAGAGCAGCCGCTCCTCGTCGTCCACGGGGCGCTCCCGCCCGAGCGCCGCGCTCGCGCCCGACACGTCCTGACGCGCCAGGGCCTCCCCCGCGCGGAGGATGGTCAGGCGGTGCAGGTCGAGCTGGCCGGGCTTCTCGAGGCCCTCGCGGACCTTGGCGATGCGGGTGGGATCGCCGTTGTAGTCGGACCAGAGGACGAGCTGGGTTTCCGCGAGGGCGGCGCGCACGTCGGCGATCTCGCTCGCGCGATCACCGCTCGCGACGCGCTGCTCGAGGCGGCCCTCCTGGGTCAGGAGCGCGTTGTAGTCCTCGGTCGACAGCGCCCGGACGAGATCCTCGCGGACCACGCTCCCGCCCGAGCGCGAGCTCAGGCTGCCGAGGGCCACGACGGCCACGAGGAGCACGACGGCGCCGAACAGCGCGGTGACCGCCAGCAGCGCGCGCGGCCAGATGCGGGGCGGCGGGGCGGGCGGCAACTCGTCGTGGAGGTAGGCGGGATCGACCTTCTCGGTGGTGGGGAGGGGCGAGCCGTGCTTCTCGATGACCTCGATCGGCCTTCCGAAGGTGGCCGCGGCCTCGGGCTGCGGGGTCGGGCCGGGGGCGCCGCCGCGGGTCATCACGACGACGTTCTCGTCCTCCTCCTCCAGCAGGTGATCGCGGCTGTCCGAGAGGTCGCTCGCGCCGGACACGCCCATCGAGGCCTGCCACGCACGGAGGTTCAAGGTCTCGCGGAGGCCGTCGGGGCCGGCCTCCTTGCGGCGGTGGAGCTGGTTCGGACGGTCCTCCCCCGGTCGGAGGACGAGCATGATCTGCGTGTCGCTCGGGTCGGAGGTGAGGTTCACGTCGACCAGCTGCCGGCCGGGGTCCGTACCTTCCCCCGATCCGCTCACCATCTGCTCGGGCGAGGCGAGGCCGGACGCCTGGGTCGCCTCGCGCGGGTCCTCTCCGCCATCCGCCGCGGCGCGCGCGGCGTGCTTGAAGAGGGAGGGAAAATTGGTGGACTCCGCTGTCTCCGGGTCGAGATCGACCGAGCGGAGATCGAAGCTCTCGGTGTGCTCGGGCTCGTCGAGGTCCGCTTCGAGCACGCGCACCGGCGACGACGGCAGCAGCGAGGCCACCAGGGCGTCGAGGCTCTGACCGCCGGCGCCGAAGTCACCCGCGAGGCTCCAGAGGAGCTCCTTGACCCGGGGGTTGGCGGGCTCGGCGCGGCGGAGGCGCTCGAGGATGCCCGTGGCCCGCAGGAAGCTGCCCGTGGCCAGGAACTGCTCCGCCAGCTCCAGGAGCCTGGCCGGCTGGGCTTCACGCTCGATGTCGCGCGCGCTCGCTTCGGGACGTACGGGGTCGGCCTGGGCGCGCGCCCAGAACGCGTCGATGTCGTCACGACCGTTGTCGCGGAGCTGCTGGAGCGGCTTGCGTGCCTTCAGGGGCCAGCCGCGCTCCAGGTAGACCTCCGCCTGGAGGAGCAACGCATCGCCTTGATCGGGGTCGCTTTCGAGGACCTCGCGGGCGCGGTTGAGCGCGCGGTCCATCAGTCGCAGGTTGAAGAACGCGCGGGCCTCGGCCAGCCGCGCGCGGGGGGTCGGCGTGCCCTGGGCGGCCCAGGCCTCTACGATCCGCACCACCCCAATGTTGTCGCGACGGGTGGCGAGCATCGCCACGGAGTCGTCGAGGTGGTGATCCCGCGGGGATGGGAGGGGGGACGGTTGGGTCATCGGACGGATCGAATGATAGCAGGGAGGCCGCCTCGCGGGGGCCGGACGTGAGACGGGCCGGCGGATCCATCGGATCCGGCCGGCCCGTCGGTGAGGACGCGGAGTGGCCCCTACGAGAGGGCCTTCTCCAGCTCCTTCTGCAGCGCGGGGGCGATCTCGAACAGGTCACCCACGATGCCGTAGGTGGCGTACTGGAAGATCGGGGCCTCGGGGTCCTTGTTCACCGCGACGATGACGCGCGAGGTGCGCATGCCGGCGAGGTGCTGGATCGCGCCGGAGATGCCGAGCGCGATGTAGAGGGACGGGTTGACCACCTTGCCGGTCTGCCCGACCTGGTCGCCGTGGGGGGCGAAACCCGCGTCGACCGCGGCGCGCGAGGCGCCGGGCGTGGCGTGGGCGGCCGCGGCGAGCGGACGGATGATGGCGTCGAAGCTCTCCTTCGACTTCAGCGACCGACCGCCGGACACGATCCGGTCGGCCTCGGTGAGGTCGACGGACTTGGTGGCGGGCTTGAGCGTCTCCACAACCGTCACGTCCATGTCGGCGTCGGTCACGCCGACGTCGAGGGCCACCACGGAGGCCGACCCACCCGGCGCGGCGCCGATCGGGAAGGAGTTCGGGCGCACGGTGAAGAGCGCGACGGGGGAGGTGACCTTCACGTCCACGAGGGCCTTGCCGGCGTACACGGGGCGGCGGCCGACGAGGGAGCCCCCCTCGGCGCGCAGGTCGGTGCACTCCACCGCGAGGCCGGCGCCGAGGCGCGCGGCCAGGCGGGGGAAGGCCTCGCGGGTGATGCCGCTCGCGGAGCCGAGCAGGACGTTCGCGCCCGAAGCGGTGATCGCGGCCTGGAGGGCCTTGATCCACGCGCCGGCCGTGTACGTGCCGAACGCCGGGCCGTTGGCGACGTACACCTTGGAGGCGCCCCAGGTGCCGAGGACGTTGGTGTCGGTCTCACCGAGGACCACGGCGCTCACGGAGCCGCCCGTGGCGGACGCGAGCTGCGCGGCCTTTCCGAGGAGCTCGAAGGCGGTCTTCCGGGGCTGGCCGCCCTCGGTTTCGCAGAAAACGAGGATGTTGGTAGGCATGTGCGTGCTCCTCAGATGACCTTGGCTTCTTCGCGCAGGAGGCGGACGAGCTCGGCCGCGACGGTCGCGGCATCGCCCTGGAGAATGCGGCCGGCCGGGCGCGCGGGGGGGAGGGACATCGCCTCCTCAGAGACGACGGCGGCGGCGGCGCCCACCGTGGCGGGGTCGATGCCGAGGGCCGCGGCGTTCTTCACGACGATCGGCTTCTTCTTCGCGGCCATGATGCCGGGGAGCGTGGCGTAGCGGGGCTCGTTGAGGCCCTTGTCGCACGTGATGACGGCGGGGAGGCGCCCGGTGACGACCTCGCGCGTGCCGCCGCCGGCGGCGCGGTGGGCGGTGAAGGACTCGCCGTCGATGACGAGCTTGTCGACCCAGCTCGCCTGGCGCCAGCTGAGGAGCTCGGCGAGCATGGCGGGGACGGCGCCGGTGTCGGTGTCGACCGACTGGCGACCGCACAACACGAGGCCGATGCCCTCCTGCTGGATGGCGGCGGCGAGCACGCGGGCGCGGCCGAGGGCGTCGCTCCCGGCGAAGGCCGGATCGTCGAGGCGGACGGCGCGGTCGGCGCCGCGGGCGAGGCCGTCACGGATGCGGGCTTCGCAGCTCGCGTCACCCAGGCTGAAGATCACGACCTCCGTACCCTTGCCCGCCTGCTTGAGGCGGATGGCCTCCTCGAGGGCGTACTCGTCGTACGGGTTGATCTCCCACTTCACGTCATCCGTGAGGATGCCGGTGGCGGTCGGGTTGACCCGGATCCGGGTGTCGGTCGCGGGGACTTGTTTGAGGCACACACCGATCTTCATGTTTCCTCCACGGTTCGGGGCGGTGCAACGACGGGATCCGTGACGGAACCCCCCACGGCCATGCCCCGGATGAACACATCGGCCACCGTGTCAGCGGTAGCCTCCAACGAAAACTTGTCACGACGCTTCGCGAGGACCCACTGGATCGCGAGCTCGTCGAGGGCGCCGAAGAAGGACCACATCAGCACGAAGGGGTCGAGCTCGGGGCGGACCACGCCGCGCTCCTGCCCCTCGCGCACGATGGTCGCGAAGACGCCCAGGTACTCCCAGAGCTTCTCCGGGCGGTATTCCTTCAGGAACTTGTTCGAGAGGCGCAGCTCGATCTGCAGCACCTCGGCCAGGGCGCGGTGGTCCTCCACCTGGCGGAAGTGGTAGCGCGCGAAGATGCGCACCTTCTGGAGCGGATCCTCCACCCCGAGGAGGGCCGCGCGCGCGCCGCTGATGAGGATCCCCATCTTCTCCTCGAAGATGGTGAGCAACACATCGTCCTTGTTGCGGAAGTACAAGTAGATGGTGCCGTCGGCCACGCCGGCACGCCGCGCGATGTCGGAGATCCGAGCGTGGTGGAACCCCTTCTCCGCGAACACTTCGATCGCGGCGTCGAGGATCAGGTCGTGTTTGTCGGTCCGCTCACGGGCGGATTCCACGGGTGGCATCAGTGACTGAATGGCGATTCAGCCGCTTACCCGAACCGCGGGCCCCTCGCAACCAAGAAGGGATGCCTACAGGGACTTCCGCTTGGCCATCCAGCGGTTGACCTGCCCGATGATGTCCTGGTCCGGCACGGACGCCCAGTCCTTCAGGAAGGCGGCGTTGCCCTTGTCGGTGAGCGGGTGGAGGATCATCCCCTTGAGGACCTTGTAGGGGATGGTGGCCACGTCGGAGCCGGCCTCGGCGGCCTGCACCACGTGCAACGGATCCCGGATGGAGGCGGCGAGGACCTCGGTCTTCAGGTCGGGGTAGTTCATGTAGATGCCGACGATCTGCTGGATGAGCAGCATCCCGTCCATCCCGATGTCGTCGAGGCGGCCGATGAAGGGCGAGATGTAGGTCGCGCCGGCCTTCGCGGCGAGGAGCGCCTGGGCGGCCTGGAAGCAGAGGGTCACGTTGACGCGCGTGCCGTCACCGGAGAGGGCCTTGCAGGCCTTCAGGCCGTCGACGGTGAGGGGCACCTTCACCACGACGTTCTTGTGCACCTGGGCGAGGAGGCGGCCCTCCTGGATCATCGTGGCGGCGTCCTGCGCGACCACCTCGGCGCTGACCGGGCCGTCGACCATGCCGCAGATCTGGTGAATGGTCTCGATGAAGTCACCCCCCTCACGCGCGATGAGCGAGGGGTTCGTCGTGACGCCGTCGATGACGCCCCACTGAACGGCATCGCGGATTTCGTCGAGGTTGGCGGTGTCGAGGAAGATCTTCATGCGGCTATACCCGGAGAGGCGCGCCAACTACGCCGTCGTCGGGCGTTTCGCAAGCAGGAGCCCACCGCCTCGCCCGGCCCGGAGGCTCAGTCCGGCGTCGCGACCGCGGCCGTGGGCCGCTCCGAGACGTGGGTGCCGTTGACGAGCGCGAGCACCTGGTCCATGAAGATGGAGGCCCCGCCGGGGAACGTGAGGGCGAGGCCGGCGAGGGCATCGAGATCGCCGTCGCGGGCGGCGAGGGCCCCCCCGACGACCAGGTCGCGGAACCGCGGATCGGGCGTCCGTGCGCGCGCCAGCCACGCGGCCGCCTCGACCCATCGCCCCCGCGCGGCGAGGGTGGGGACGACGCGGGCGACGAAGTCGTCGGTCTCCCCGCACCCGCGCGCGTCCCAGAAGGCGACGCGCTCCAACAGGGTCGGCGTATCGAGCACCCACTCGTTGGACTGGACGACGTTGAGGCAGGCGCGCTGCTTCGGCGGCTCCCACACCAGGGCGGTGTGGAACAGGAGCGCGGACTCCGCGTACCGGCCCTGCCGGATGTACTCGACCCCGACGAGGTTGGCCGAGTTGGCGTCCGGGCGGCGCCGGAGGGCGGCCTCGAAGAGCACCTCCTCGTTGGCCCACTCGGCGACACGGACGTGGAGGGCGGCGAGCGCGGCGACCGCCGCGGCGGCCAGCACCAGGGCCCTCGCCCGGACCGCGCGCACCGGCAGGGAGACGAGCGCGGCGGCGATGCCGAACAGCGGCAGGTAGAGGTACCGCTCGCCGACGGTGCCGTACCAGCGGACCCCCAGCGCGGCGGGCGCGTACAGCACGAGCGAGATGAGGAGGAGCCACCGCGCGCGGGGCCCTCCTCGCGCGAGCAGCGCGCCGAGCAGGAGCAGGGTGGCGACGGCGCCGATCCACGCGGTCGGCAGCGGCGGGCGCATGTGAAGGGTCGTCGTCGAGGTGAGCGGCCACGGGATCGTGATCCAGCCGAGCACGGTGGCGGCGGCGTGGAGGCCGGTGCGCGCGTCGAAGAGCGCGTCGGCCTGGGTCATCCCGAAGCCGGCGAGGTGGGCCTGGCTCCGCAACGCGAGCGCGCCCGTGATGCCGACGCCGATCGCGGCGAGATCCCGCCACGGGAGCCGCTCGCCCCACGCGCGGCGCCACGCGAACGCGACGACGGGCAGGAGGAAGGCGTTCTCCTTCGAGAGGCACGCCGCGAGGGTGCAGAGCGCCGCGGCCCGCCGCGAGCCCCGATCGAGCGCCGCGAGCACCGCGAGGACCCCCGCCGCCGCGAGCAGATCGTTGCGGGCCGACACCCAGAGCACCGCCTCGGACTGGATCGGGTGGAGGCCGAACAGGAGCGCCCCCGCCGCCGCCGCGGTCGGGCCGATCCGCCGCGCGAGCACGACGTAGGCGAGGCCCACGCAGAGGAGGTGCCAGAGGAGGCTGTGGACGTGGGAGACCCCGGCGTCGGCCGCCCCGAAGAGCCAGCGCTCGACGAGGAGGGACACCGTCAGGAGCGGGCGGTAGTAGCCGGTGCGGCTCTGGTCGTTGCAGCACCAGAGGTCGGCGCCGAACACCCGCGCCCACGTGGGGTCGGAGAGCGCCCGGTTCACCTCGACGAGCGGGTGGTCGTCGTAGACGTAGCCGGCCTGCGGCACGCCGACGTAGGCCGCGAGGACCAGCCCGAGCACGATCCAGACATACAACGACGGGCGGATCATCTCGGGCGAGCGGACCCGATCGGGAGCACGCCGACCGCCGGGTAAACCCGACGGGCGCGCAGGGCCTCCGTCCAAGGCCGGCCGGTCCAGGGGTTGGGCGCCTCAGGCCACGCCTCGGCGAGGCCGGCGAGGAAGAAGTCGCGCTCCGCCAGCCGGGGGTGCGGGATGCGGAGGAGCGGGTCGGTCACCACGCGCGCATCGTACAAGAGGATGTCGAGGTCCACCACGCGGTCGGCCCAGCGGCACGTCGGGCGGCGGCCGAGGCGGGTCTCGATCTCCTTGCAGACCGTCAGCAGCGCACGCGGCGCGAGGGTGGTCCGGATCCGGAGCACCACGTTGAGGAACCCGCTCGTGGCGACGCCTCCGACCGGCGGGGTGGCGAGGATCCGGCTGGCGGCCTCGACCTCGACGTCCGGCCGGGCGTCGAGCGCGTAGGCGGCGAGGCGGAGCGCCCGCGCCCGATCGCCGAGCGACGCGCCGAGGCCGAGCGCGGCCGTGACCGGCGTGGCGGGCTCCGATCTCAACGGAGGTGGCGGTATTCGGCCCGGAGCAGCTTCCGATACCGCTCCGCGTCCGCGCCCGCGCTCCGGACGATGCCGTCGGTGCCGACGATCCAGTCGTCCCCCCGGGGGTTCTCGGGGAGGGGGAAACCGAGCGTCGCGAATTCCTCCAGGGACGCGAGCGGCCGACCGTTCGCCTCGCGGAACGCGCGGCACGCCCCAGCCCACCCGTCCACGAGCTGGTTGTGGCGGAGCCGCGCGAGCTGGCGTTCGGCCTCCGCGCGGATGGCGGGGCTCTCGGTGGTGGCCCGGACCTCCTCCAGGTAGCGGATCCCAGCCGCGCGCTGCCCCCCCTCCTGCTGCATCGCGGCGGCCGCGGAGGCATACCAGGGGGGGGATCCGGGCAGGGCTGCGGCCTCGGCGATGAGCAAGCCTGCCGCCGCCGGGTCATCCCGGTAGAGGTAGGCGTTCATCCCCAGCGAGAAGGGGAAGTACGGATCGAGGGGGAGGTTCTTCCGGGCCTCCTCGAACACGGCGTCGGCCCGGTCGATGTCACCCGCCACGCGGAGGATCGAGCCGCCGTAGAAATAGGCGGTGCGCCACCGCGGGTCGAGGGTGTTGACCGCGAGCACCATGCGGCCGAGCCACTCGGTCCACGGGCCGCTCGGATCGTCGTCGAACCGCTCCCCGAACAGGATCACCGTCCGCAGCCAGAGCAGGTCGGCGAGGGGCTCCTCGAAGCCCGAGGCCACCGATTTGAGCTGGTCGGCTTCTGGGAGGAAGAGCAGCGCCTGGTCGACCGCGCGCACGTGACGGGTGCGGTCGGCGCGCGCGAGGCCCTCGCTCGCGAGGCCGGCGCCCGCCAGGAGGACCAGCGGCAGGAGGACGGACGCCGAACGGACCATGGTTCCCCGCTTACCGAGTCACGCCGCGCGGCGCAGCCCTCGCCCTTCAAAACGGCGAACGCCCGGGCGTGGGCCCGGGCGTTGCCGTTCGGTTCGAGGGGTCGAACCGGGGACGCCTAGTAGGTGTCCTTGTCGTCCACGTGGAGCGTGGCGTTGGTCGACACGGAGGCGCTGTAGTCGGCGGCGGCGCCGTCGGCGTCCACGTCGGAGGAGCCGGTCACGAGAAAGTCGGAGGCCGAGACGGTACCCACTTCGTACGCGCCGCGGACGAGGCCGTCGGGACGCCAGCCGAGGCTGTCGAACCCGCCGACGTCCGTCCACACCGCGGGGACCTTGCCCGAGGGGGAGGCGGCGGGGGAGGGGGAGGCGGCGATGAAGCCGTCGAACGCCGCGTCGTAGGCCATCTCGGCGGTCTTGATGCCGTCGACGTTGCCCGGGACCTCGGCGCGCTTGGCCTTGAGCTGCATCGCCATGAAGTTCGGGATCGCGATGGCGGCGAGGATGCCGATGATGGCGACGACGATCATGAGCTCGACGAGCGAGAAGCCCTTCTTCACATTGCGCATGGGAGATCTCCTTTGGGTGGAGTCGGAGGTTTTGTACCGGCTCGCATTCCACTGTAGCAAGCGTCGTGCCAGTGCTCGGGGGGCCCGATCCGGGCGAAAACCGAGTGAGTTGGAGGTCGAGGTGACAATTTTCGTCAGATCGACGTGTCGCGATTCGTCACCTGACGTCACTCGTCACCCTCGTCCATGCCGAACTTGACGAGGCGATAGCGGAGCGACCGGAAGGTGATGCCGAGCAGGCGCGCGGCCTGCGTGCGGTTGCCGCCGCTCGCGGCCAGCGCGCGCACGAGGTAGCTCCGCTCCATCTCGGCGAGCCGGGCCTCGAGATCCAGGCCCTCCAGCGCCGCATCCCCCTCGGGCTCCGAGGCCTGGGCCGGGGGCGAGGACAAAGCGCCCTGTACCCGCTCGGGGAGGGAGGACGGGGTCAGCAGGGAGCCGAGCTCCAGCGCCACGGCCCGCTCGACGATGTTCTGCAGCTCGCGCACATTGCCCGGGAACGGGTAGGCGCGGAGCATCCGCATGGTCTCGGGGGTCACGCCGCCGAGGGGCTTCTTGTACTCCTCGGCGAAGCGCTCCACGAAGTGTTGCACCAGCGCCGGCACGTCCTCCGCGCGCTCCCGGAGGGGCGGCATGTCGATCTGCACGACGTTGAGCCGGTAGTAGAGGTCCTCGCGGAAGCGGCCGGCGGTCAGCTCGGACTGCAGATCCCGGTTGGTGGCGGCGACGATGCGCACGTCCACCGGCACCTCGACTGTGGAGCCCACGGGCGTGACCTTCTTCTCGGCGAGCGCGCGCAGCACCTTCACCTGGGAGGAGAGCGGCATCTCGCCCACCTCGTCGAGGAACAACGTGCCGCCGTCCGCGGCCTCGAAGAACCCGGACTTGTCCCGCGCGGCGCCGGTGAAGGCCCCCTTCTTGTAGCCGAAGAGCTCGCTCTCGAAGAGGTTCTCCGGGATGGCCCCGCAGTTCACCGCCACGAACGGCGCCCGGGAGCGCTCGCTGCCGTAGTGGATCGCCCGCGCCAGGAGCTCCTTGCCGGTGCCGCTCTCTCCAGAGAGGAGGCAGCTGATCCGAGTACCCATCACGCGGCGGACGAGGGCGTAGACCTCCTGCATGCGCGGGGAGGTGCCGACGAACTGGCCGAGCTGGTAGCGCTCCCCAAGGGCGACGCGCATGCGCGCGTTGTCCGCCTCGAGCGCGCGGACGGACAGGGCCTTCTTGACGATGATCCGCAGCTCGTCGTTGTGGAAGGGCTTGGCCACGTAGTCGAACGCGCCCTCCCGCATCGCGAGCACGGCGGTGGCCACGCTTCCGAAGGCGGTGAGGAGGATGACGGGCACGTCCCGCCCGATCCGGGCCGAGCGGGTCTTGATCTGGCGCAAAAGCTCGATGCCGTCGATGCCGGGCATGTTCAGGTCGGTCAGCACGAGGTCGGGCGCGAGCGCGTCGAACCGATCGAGCCCCTCCTCGCCGCTCTGCGCGCGGGTGATCACGTACCCCTCGCGCTCCAGGAGCATGGTGAGCAGCTCCCCGAGGGAGGGCTCGTCATCGATCACGAGGATGTGTTCACGAGCCATGGAAGCTCTCTCGGGGCAGCCAGAGGTTGAATTCGGTGCCGCGGGTCGGCCGGCGGTGCACGCTCACGTGACCTCCATGACCGCGCGCGATGCGCTCCACGAGGAGGAGCCCGAGCCCTGTCCCCCCGTTCCGGGTGGTGTAGAACGGGTCGAACACCCGAGAGCGGTCCTCCGCGGCGATGCCGACGCCTTCGTCCGAGACGGTGACCTCGACCCCGTCGGGCAGGTTGGGCGTCGAGCCGCGGTAATGGACGGCGACGACGACCTCGCCGCCGCGCGGCATCGCCTGCGCGCCGTTCAACACGAGGTTCCAGAGCGCTTGGCGCACCCGGTCGGGATCCGCGAAGGCGATGGCCGCGGCGCCCTCGCAGCGGACGTGCACCGTGGCGGAATAGCGCGGGTCACGCGAGAAGGACTCGCAGAGCTCGGTCGCGATGGCGTGGATGTCCACCTTCCGCGGCACCACCACGGGGCGCTTGGACACGTCGAGGAAGTCCTCCACGAGGCGGTTGAGGCGCTCGGCCTCGATCAGCGCGAGGTCGGCGAGGCGGGAGGGGCGCTCCTCGCGGATCATCTGGAGCGACCCCTGCATGCTCGCGAGCGGGTTGCGGATCTCGTGGGCGAGGCTCGCGGCGAGCCGGCCGGCTTCGATCATCCGCTGGTCCCGCGCGACGGCCTCGCGCATGCGCGCGAGCTCGGTCACGTCCTCCAGGACGACCACCTGCCCACCGTGGGGGAGGCGCGCGGCGGTGCACACCCACCGTTGTCCGTCGATCCGGCGCTCCTCCCAGGTCTCGCCCTCCTCGCGCACGCCGGGCAGCACCTCGGCGAGGGGCTTGCCGAGCGCGGCCTCCCCGACGAGCCCCACCCCGAAGGGGTTCAGCGACACGATGGTGCCGCCGGCGTCCGTCGACATCACGCCCGCGTGCACCCGGTCGAGCACGGTGTCGTGCTCGGTGGCGAGGAGCCGCGACGACTGCCGCTCCTCGAGGAGCGCGGCCCCGGTGCGGGCGAGCATCTCCCCGAGGTGCCCGGTGAGGAGCGCCATGAGGAAGAAGGCGAAGATCCGGAACATCGCCTCGGACCACGCGAGGAGGAGGTCCTCGTCCTGGGGCGCGCGCAGGCCGTAGTGCAGCACCAACATCGTCACGAAGCCGACGGAGGCGAAGGCGGCGGCCCACAACGCCCCGGTGCGGCGGAGGAGGTAGGCCCCGGCGCCGATCGTGGGGAAGTAGAGCAGGGTGAAGAAGGAGTGCAGCCCGCCCGACATCTCGGAGAGGGTGGAGACGAGCAGCACGTCGAGCGCGAGCTGGACCAGCAGGAAGCGGCGCGACAGGGGCCGGCTGCGCGCCGTGTACAGCACGAACAGGAGCACGCCGAGCGCGAGGCCGACGACGCGGAAGAACGGGAGGGGGCGCGACGCGTCCCCGCCGATGGCGATCCACGAGGCCCACGCCAGGGTCGCGAGGGCGACGAGGAGGCGGTAGACGTTGTACCGCTGGAAGCTGGCGGTCACCGCTTACCCGACGTTCCCCGCCATCTCGAAGATCGGCATGTACATCGCGATGACGAGCCCGCCGATGACGACACCGAGGAAGGCCATGATCATCGGCTCGAGCATGGAGGTGAGGCCCTCGACGGCGGTGTCGACCTCGTCGTCGTAGAAGTCGGCCACCTTGGTGAGCATGGTGTCGAGAGCACCCGTGGCCTCACCGACGCTGATCATCTGGCACACCATCTGGGGGAAGACCTTGGCCTCCATCAGCGGCTCGGAGATCGTGCGGCCCTCGCTGATGCTGACGGCCACGCGCTCGATGGCGCCCTCGATCACCTTGTTGCCGGCGGTGCGCCCGCAGATGCCGAGCGCCTCGAGGATGGGCACGCCGGAGGAGATCATCGTGCCGAGCGTGCGGCAGAAGCGCGCGACGGCCACCTTCGTGAGGAGCTCCCCGAAGATCGGGAGCTTCAGCAGGATCCCGTCGATGAGGAGCTTGCCCCGAACCGTGGCGTAGAACCGCTTGAACGCGACGAAGGCCACCACGAGGCCGACGGCCACGTAGATGAAGTTTGCCTGGAGCCACTTCGAGAGGCCGAGCACGATCAGGGTCGGCGCGGGGAGCGCGGCCCCGAAGTCGGCGAACATGTCCTCGAACGTGGGGACGACCTTCAGGAGGAGGAGGGCGACGACCGCGCCGGCGACCACGAGGACGATGATCGGGTACATCATCGCGCCCTTGACCTGCCGCATGAGCTTCTGGTTCTTCTCCAGGTAGGCGGCGAGCCGGGTCATGATCGAGTCGAGCATGCCGCCGACCTCGCCGGCGGCGACGAGGTTGACGTAGAGGTCGTCGAACGTGCCGGGGAAGGTGCGGAGGGCCTCGCCGAAGGTGCTGCCGGACTCGACCTTCTCCTTGACGATCTTGAGCTGGTCGCGGAGCGTGGGGTTCTCGGCCTGGGTCGCCTGGATGTCGAGGCACTGCACCAGCGGCAGGCCCGAGTCGATCATCGTGGCGAACTGCCGGGTGAAGATGACGAGATCGCGGATGCCGACGCTCGGCTTGAGGAAGTTCGGCGTCTTGATGTTGAACTGGAAGTCGAGCGCGGACTTGGACTGCTCCAGCGTCGTGGCCTGGATGCGCATCTCGCGGAGGCGGACGCGGGCCGCGTTCTGGTCGGCCGCCTCGACGACGCCCTTTTTCGCTTCGCCGCTGGCCGTTCGACCTTCGTACTTGAAGACAGCCATCCGGGAAACCTCCTGCCGACCTCGGAACACGCGTGTGCAACCCGAAGGGAGCTCCACCAGCGAGAGTCTACACAGGGTGGCTCGAAGCGCACAAGCCCGATAGACGCCCGACTCCGGGGGGATCCTTGTCGCTGGCGGACAAGCTGCGAGGCGCCATCGCGCCGGCGCTGTGGCAGCGGGCCGAGGAGTACGTGCGCCAGGGGGGGGTGGCACGCACCCGCCGCACGGCACGCGAGGAGGCCTGGGTCGTCCGTGTGCCGGGGCGCGCGGAGCCGATCGAGGTGCTGATCTGGCCCGGGGACGACGACTGGAGCTGCGGGTGCGGGCTCGACGCCTGCGCACACGCCGCGGCGGTGGCCATCGCGCGCGCCCAGGGCTCCGTGGTGGAGGTGAAGGCGACGCCGATCACCTACCGCTTCGAGCGCAAGAAGAGCGGGCTCGTCCTGTCCCGGGACGCGCCGGCCGACGCCGTCCGGCGGGATGCCGACCAGGAGTTGAACCGGCTCCTCGCCGGGTGGTGGGGCCGCGAGAACCTGCCGCGGGGGCTCGTCCAGGCCGCGCTCGGGGTGCTCGACGGCGCGACCTGCACCCTCGACGGCCAGCCCATCCGCACCCAGGGCGCGCCCGTGCTGCCGAGGGGCCTCGTGCAGGACAAGGGCGCGGGCTTCCTCGTGCGGCTCGTGCGGGCGCCCGGGATCGACGAGGCGTTCCCGAACGGCGCGGTGCGCATGGGGGATCTGCTCCGGCCGATCGGAGAGCCCGACCTCGCCCCCGAGCTGCGGCAGCGCCTGATCGTCGGGATCGAGTTCCCTTTCCCGGAGGCGCGCAAGCTCGTCACCCAGTTCCTCCCCCAGCTCGAGAAGCTCCTCGAGGTCGAGGTGCGCACCACCCGGCTGCCGAAGGTGCGCGCGGTGCCGCCCCGCCTCGCGTGGGAGGCCCGTCAGGACGGCGCCCGCGTGCGGGTGATCCCGCGCATCGTCTACGGCACGCCGGCCTTCGCCCGGGTCGAGCGCGGCGAGCTCCTGCTCCTCGGCGGCGAGGTGCCGGTGCGCGACGAGCCCGCCGAGCGGCGCCTCATCGGCGAGCTCGCCGAGGCGGGCCTCGCGCCCGGGGTGCCGATCGAGCGGGAGGGGGCCTCCGCGGCCGTGTGGGCGAGCGGGCTCCGGGGCCCCGTGCGGGAGGCCGTGCTCGAGGCACTGCCCTCGCTCAAGGTGCTGGACGGCGGGGGCCCGCCCAACGTGCGGCTCGTGGAGGACGGGACCGGGTTCCGCGTCGAGGTCGACGCGTCCGGGGCGGACGCCCGCGCGCTCGTCCACGCGTGGCAGGCCGGCGAGGGCCTCGTGCCCCTGATCGGCGGGGGCTGGCGGCCGCTGCCGCGCGACTGGATGGAGAAGCACGGCGCCATGCTCGCCGAGCTCCTGTCCGCGCGCGATCCCAAGGGCGTCGTGCCCCGCCACGCCGCGCCGCTCCTCCTCGACGCCGCCGAGGAGCTCGGCATCGCCCCGCCGGCCGGCCTCGCCTCGCTGCGCGCGCTCGCGGGTGACTTCGACGCCATCCCCCGCACGACGCTCCCCGCGGACGTGACCGCCACGCTGCGCCCCTACCAGCAGCTCGGCGTGGACTGGATCCTCTGGCTCCGCTCCATCGGCATGGGCGGCGTGCTCGCCGACGACATGGGCCTCGGAAAGACGGTGCAGGCGCTGGTGGCGCTCCGGATCGTGGGCGGGAAGTCCCTCGTCGTCGTCCCGACCAGCGTGGTGCGGAACTGGGCGGCCGAGGCCGAGAAATTCACGCCGACCCTCAAGGTGTGCGTGTACCACGGGCCGAAGCGCGCGCTCGATCCGTCGGCCGACCTCGTCGTGACCACCTACGCGATCCTGCGGCTCGACCTCGAGCGGCTCCGCGCCGTCGAGTGGTCGACCGTGGTCCTCGACGAGGCCCAGGCCATCAAGAACCCCGACTCCCAGGCGGCCCAGGCCGCGCGCGCGCTCCCCGCCACCCAGCGGCTCGCCGTGACGGGTACGCCCGTCGAGAACCGGCTGGAGGAGCTCTGGAGCGCCTTCCACTTCGTCTCGCCGGGGCTCCTCGGCGGGCGGCGGGAGTTCCGCGACCGCTTCTCCAACCCCATCGAGGCGGGCGATCGCCGCGCCCAGCAGGCGCTCCGGCGTCGCATCCGCCCGTTCGTGTTGCGGCGCCTCAAGGGGGAGGTCGCGAAGGATCTCCCGCCCCGCACCGACGTGGTGCTCCGCTGCGCGCTCTCCGACGAAGAGCGGACGATCTACGAGGGCGTCAAGGCGCTCGCGCGCGCCGACGTGGCGAAGCTCCTCGAGAAGCAGGGCATGATGCAGGTGCTCGAGGTGCTCCTCCGCATGCGCCAGGCGGCGTGCCACACGGGCCTCTTGCCGGGGCGGACGGCGGCGTCCTCGGCGAAGCTCGACCTGCTGCTCGACACCCTCGACGAGGTGCTCGCGGAGGGCCACAAGGCGCTGGTGTTCTCGCAGTGGACCTCGATGCTCGATCTGGTCGAGCCCGCCCTGCGCGCGCGCGGCGTGAAGTGGGCGCGCCTCGACGGGTCGACCGTCGACCGCGCCGGCGTCGTGTCGCGCTTCTCCGCGGACGACGGCCCGCCGGTGTTCCTCCTCTCGCTCAAGGCGGGCGGCACCGGCCTCAACCTCACGGCCGCCGACTACGTGTTCCACCTCGACCCGTGGTGGAACCCCGCGGTGGAGGACCAGGCCACCGATCGCGCCCACCGCATCGGGCAGGATCGGCCCGTCGTCTCCTGCCGCCTCATCGCGGAGGACACCGTGGAGGAGCGCATCCTCCTGCTCCAGGACCAGAAGCGCGGCCTCGCGCGCGCTGCGCTGGACGAGGAGGCGCTCGCGCGCGGCATCACGCGGGACGAGCTGCTGGCGCTGTTCGACTGACGCTCGTGTGGGGCGCTCGGGCCCGATCAGCTCGTCAGTAGCACGCCGATCGCCCCTGCCGTCACGAGCCGGCTCACGACGAACACCAGCGTGTACCGCGACTGCGCGTGCGCCCGAGCGAGGGCCACCCCGCCGACCAGCGCCTGCGCGAGGATCGAGGCCACGAGGATGCCGAGGATCACGATGTGGGCGGGGATGTCGGGCGCGAACATGTACGCGACCGCGCCCGCCGCGAGCGCGAGCACCAGGGCGCCGAGGCTGAGCATGCGCGCCTGGAGGAGCGCGGCCTCGATCCGGGCGCGGGCGTCGGCTTCGACGGCGCGCAGGGCGGTGAGGTCCAGCACGCGGGCGACCACGATGATGGCCAGCGCGACGAGGGGGAATTCCATGCGCGAACGTAGCACTGGGGGCGGGGGGCGGTC
>JAKFCH010000174.1:0-19552 GCA_036676765.1 Deltaproteobacteria bacterium | reverse complement strand
ACCGGCGCGGGCGCTGCACGATGGCGCGGCCTCCGGCCCCCGGGCTCGAGGCGCCCGCGCCGCCCTCCAGTGGCCCTCGCGCGCTCGGGTGTGTGGCCCCGGGATCCGCCGAATTTCACTCTCTGACCGCGAGAGTGCCAAATTTGGCGGGGTGGGTGGCCCCGCGACCCGCCGAATTTCACGCGCTGACCGTGAGAGTGCCAAATTCGGCGCGTGCGCAGCCCCGCGACCCGCCGAATTTCACGCTCTGACCGTGAGAGTGCCAAATTTGGCGGCGCGATCGAAGCGCTCACATGACTGGAAACCCGCGCCGCGCGAGGGGACCGGCGGGCCCGCCGACCGGGAGGTCGGCGGGGTCCGGCGCGGCCCGCCGGCATGCGGGCCGCGCCGACCAAGCGCAGCGAGCCCACAGGGCACCGACCCCGCCGTCCGGCGGGGGCGCGCCCGGATCCTCCAGGACATCGCGCTGGACGGTCCGCTCCGATGTCCCTACCGAACGGTGGGAGGCGCCGTGTCCGCGAACCGGGCCCGTCCGTCCGACGTGCCGGCGGTACGGGAGGTGGAGAGCTTCGATCCCAAGCTGCGCTTCGCCTGTGCGCGCTGCGATCGGCTCGGCATGGTCTCGCCGAAGGGGGTGCGGCGGCGCTTCCGCGTCCGGATGGCCGAACCCGACGGGGAGGAGCGCGACTATTGCATCGTGTGCGCCTCCATCCGGACCAACGTGCGGCAGAGCGCGCTCATGGCGCTCGCGGGCACGGGGCCCGTCGTCGGGCCGCTCCCCGAGGTGGCGGGGTGGTGCCCGCTCGCGGGTGCGCACGCAATCGGTGACGACGCGGTGTTCGAGGTGCTCGCGTCCGCGGTGTTCCAGGCGCGCTTCCGGCCCGACATCGTGACCGCCCGTTGGCCCGCCATCCGCAGCGCGTTCGTCGGGTTCGCGCTCGACCGGGTGTCCACCTGGCCGGACGAGGAGGCCGAGCGCCTGCTCGCGGCCCCCGGCATGATCCGCAACCGCAAGCGGGTGCTGGCCGTGCTCCGCAACGCGCGCGCGCTCGCCGACGTCTGTCGGGAGCACGGGAGCTTCGCGGCCTACGCCGCCACCTTCGAAGGGGCGCCCGACGTGCTGGTCTCCGACGTGGACCGGTGGACGCACTACATCGGCGCCCCCTCCGTCCGGTGGTTCCTCCGTTGCGTGGGGCTGACGGTGCCGGGGTAGCCGACGAACGGCCGGGCGCGCCCCGCGCGGACGCCGCGCCGAAAGGACACCCCCGCGGAAGGGGGGCCGGAGGGCGGGCGGTCCGCCGCCCGGTCCGGGCGGCGCCTCGCCGACCGGACGGAGCGCGGAGCGCGACCCCGTTGGACACCCGCCCCGCCGTCCGCGGCGGGGGCCGCCCCGGGATCGAGCCCTTCGACGGCGCAGAGCCGGGCTGGACGTCCGCCGCGGCGGGGAGAGCTGGCATGAATGTCCGCGTGGGCGCGATGCGGGGAACGGTCGGGCGCTCCGACAACAGACGAAGCTGCATTATTTCAACGCCCGCCGATGGCGAGCGCGTGTCCAGGCGCCCGCATGGGGCGAATCCGGACGTCGAGGGCGGCTCTGCCCGGAGTTCCGGACGTCCGGGGGGGCTCTGTTCGGGCTCCCGCGGGGCAATCCCCCGGCGAAGTCCCGGTAGGCATGCTATCCGGCGCCGTGCTCCTGCCCCTGCTCCCGCTGCTCTCCCTCGCTTGGGCCCAGGACGCGCCCGCGCCCGACCCCGCCGCGCCGACCGACCCCGTAGCGCCAGCCGTCCCCGCCACACCGACGGCCCCCGCCGAGGCCGAGCTCCCGCCGCTCGTGAAGGACCCCGCGCTCCTCGACTTCGTGCAGGCGCCGTACCCGCCCGAGGCCAGGGCCGCCGGCATCGAGCGCACGGTGCGGCTCCTCCTCGAGATCGACGCCACCGGTACTGTCACCAACGTCGAGGTCGTGGCCCCCGCCGAGCCGGGATCGGTCGAGGCCACGCTCGACGCCGCCGCGGTCGAGGCCGCCCGCCAGTTCAAGTTCTCCCCCGCCGAGGACGCGACCGGGCCCGTGCCCGTCGCCGTCGAGTTCGACTACGGCTTCCAGTTCGCGCCGGAGCCCGTCCCCGTCGAGGAGGCAGCGCCCGCCCTCGCGATCGAGGGCACGCTGCGCGAGATGGCCACGCGCGTGCCGATCCCCGGGGCGGCCGTCCAGGTGAAGCGGGGCGATGTCATGGTCGCCAGCGCCACGACCGACGCCGAGGGCAGGTTCGCGATCACCGGCGTCGACCCGGGCGAGGTCACGCTCGTCGCCTTCACGACCGAGCACCAGAAGGACGTGATCGCGCTCACGGTCACCCCGGGGGAGGTCGCCGAGGTCTCCGTCTGGTTGCGACGCCTCACCTACCGGGGCGCCGGCGTCGTCGGCATCTACGAGAAGGACCGCCCCCCCGAGGTCACCCGCCGCACGCTCACGATGGCGGAGGTGCGTCGCGTGCCCGGCACGTTCGGCGATCCGGTGCGGGTCATCCAGAGCCTCCCCGGCGCCGCGCGCGCGCCGTTCGGCACCGGCCTGCTCGTGCTCCGGGGGGCCAACCCCGAGGACAGCAACGTCTACGTCGACGGCGTGGAGGTGCCGCTCGTCTACCACCTCGGCGGCTTCCGCTCGATCCTCAACCCCGACCTCATCAGCAGCGTCGACTACCTGCCCGGCACCTACAGCGCCCGCTACGGCCGCTCCACCGGCGGTGTCATCGACGTGAAGACCTCGTCCGAGTACCCCGAGCAGACCAAGCTCGTGTGGCGCACGGACGTGCTCGACACCGGGTTGTTCGCCACCGGCCGCCTCGGAAAGAAGGGGAAGGAGAAGGTCGGGTTCTCGGTCGGCGCCCGCCGCTCCTACGTCGACGTCCTCCTCGGCGCCGTGCTCGCGAACCAGGAGTTCTACGCGGCGCCCCGGTGGATGGACTACCAACTCAAGTTGGAAGCCCTCGACGTCGGTGACAACGAGCTCTCCGCGCTGTTGTTCGGGTTCCAGGACGACCTGGTCATCCGCACCGACAAGGACGCCGCGGATCAGATCGGCGTCCACTACTCCACCCACCGGCTCGTGCTCCGCTGGGCGAAGCCGCTGTCCGAGACCGTGAAGTTCCACCTCCAACCCGCCTTCGGCATCGACGGCACGCGGGTCGGCTTCGGGAGCGAGATCGGCATCGAGCTCGACTCGACGACGATCGACCTGCGCGGAGAATTGCGGTGGACCCCCTCGGAGGCCCTCTCCGTGGCCGCGGGCCTCGACAGCGAGCTGTACCGCGCGGATCTGAAGCTCTACGTCGCCGGCGTGCCGGTCGACGGGGAGGATCCCCTCTCGGAGGAGGAGCCCATCGAGATCGACGGCGGGCGGTGGAACGCCTACCCCGACCCCTACGTCGAGGCCCAGCTCCGCCCCCTCGATGACCGCGACCGCCTGCTCTTCGTCGGCGGGCTCCGCGTCGACGGCATCCTCCGGGACGACGAGCCCGTGCAATTCGCGCCCGATCCGCGCTTCGCCACCCGCTTCGAGGTGTTCGACGGCGGCACGATCAAGGCGGGCACGGGGCTCTACCACCAGCCGCCGCAGCAGGCCCAGCTCATCGGGGATGCGTTCTTCGAGCGCGCGTGGGGCAGCGAGCTCGGGTGGGAGCAGAAGATCGGCCCGGCGATCACCGCCGACGCGACCGGGTTCTACCGGTGGATGGACCCGCTCGCCCTCGGCTTCAGCGGGGAAGGGGAGTCGGGCGTCGGCCGCGCCTACGGCCTCGAGGTCATGGTCCGCCACGCCCGCGTCGACAAGTTCTTCGGGTGGATCTCCTACACCCTCTCCAAGTCGGAGCGGAACGACACCCCCGGCGACGACGAGGGTTGGTACCCCTTCGACTTCGACCAGACGCACATCCTCACCGGCGTGGCAGGGTACCGCCTGCCGCTCGACTTCGAGGTGTCCGGCCGCGTCCAATACGTCACGGGCAACCCGTACACCCCCTACGACGGCAGCGGCCTCTACCTCATGGACGAGGGCAGCTACCTCGGCTTCCCCAGCGCCGACACCAACAGCGAGCGGCTCTCGCCTTTCTACGGCGTGGATTTGCGCGTCTCCCGGCTGTTCACGTTCAAGCATTGGCAGCTGGAGCTGTTCGCAGACCTGCTCAACGCCGTCCACGGCGAGAACCCCGAGTTCCAGCTCTACAACTACGACTACACCGAGAAGGCGGTCATCAAGGGCATGCCCACCGTCCCCTCGCTCGGCTTCCAGTTGGAGGTGAACCTGTGACCCTCCTCCTGCTCCTCGGCTGCCAATCGATCGACCTGTCCCAGGAGTGGGATCTCGACCGGCTGCGCCTCCTCGCCGTCCGCGCCGAGCCCGCCGAGCCCCGCCCCGGAGAGGCCGTCACCTTCACCTCCCTCGGCTACGCGCCGGGCGGCCGGGTGTGGAGCGCCATCTGGTTCGCGTGCGTCGCGGCCTCGGAGACGGGGTGCTCCTTCGACGCCTCCCTGCTCGACGGTATCGACGACATCGAGTCGATGACCCCCGAGGAGCAGGCCGAGCTCTTCGCCGCGCTCCAGGCGGCCGGCCTCATCGGCTTCGAGCCGGGCTTCGCGCCCGCGTGGACCGTCCCCGAGGACGCCCTCGCCGGGCTCACCGAGGCGGAGGCCCTCGAAGGGACCAGCGCCACCGTCCAGGTCACGCTCTCGACCGCCACGGCGGACCGGGAGGGAGAGACCGAGCTCGTGCTCCGCCGCGTGCCCGTCAGCCTCGCGCCGACGCCCAACACCAACCCGGACGTCGGCACCTTCGAGGTGCAGGGCAACGCGCTCGCCGCCGGGACGAGCCTCACCGCCGACATCGGCCGCGAATACGAGATCGTCGCCACGCTCGCCGGGGAGCTCGAGGAGTACGCCTACGTGACCACGGACGGGGTCTCGGAGACCCGCACCGAGGAGCTCGAGTGGCGCTGGTACACCGACAACGGCACCCTCGCCGCCCCGCTGTCCGTCGAGGTGGACGACACGACCCCCACCTCCGACACCGTGCTCTGGACCCCCGACGCCTCCGGCCACGGCGTGCTCCACGCGGTCGTGCTCGACGGCCGCGGCGGCATGGGGTGGTGGTCGGTGGCGGTCACGGTCGAGTAGGGCCGGGGTCCTACGGGATCGCGCACACGCTCGGATGCGCCTCCGCGCAGGGCACCACCGTGTCCGAGAACGTCGCCTCGTCCCACGCCGCGCAACGTGCGCCGCCCGAGGAGGGGGCCGTCCACCAGGCCTCGCGCACCGGCCACGTGTAGAAGAAGTACGCGTAGTACTCCCCGGTGCTCTGTGGCCCGGTGAGCGTGCCCGCGCGCGCCTGGCAATTGGCCTCGGCCTCCGCGTTGGTGCGCGGCCAGCGGCAGAACAGGAAGTGGCGGTCGCCGCCGTCCGTGGACACGAAGTCGTGGCGGACACAGTCGTCGCACGCGCTCGCGCCGTCGACGGCGAGGTCGTCGATCCACCCGTCGGCGTCGTCGTCCACGCCGTTGCAGGCCTCGACGGCGGCGGGGTGCACGCGCGCGTCCGTGTCGTCGGGATCGAGGCAGACGGGCGCGCCGTCGCCGTCCAGATCGTCGGTGGAGCCGCGCTGGCACGCGACCCAACTGTCGAGGTAGGCGTGGCGGGCGCGCACCCACGCGCGCATCCGCTCGGTCGACGCCACGTGCTCCTCCCAACCGATGCTGCGGTGGGGGTCCGCCTGGAGTGCGTCGGCCACCTGGGCCTCCCAGGCGTCGATGTCGGCGATCGTCGTGACCGGATCCATCGCCTCGTTCATCGCGGCCACGGCGTCGACGTACTTCGGGCCCCACACCGGGTCGTTCGCGAGCGCCCGGAAGTGGGGCTGCCGAAACAGCCCGATGGCGGCGCCGGCCGCGTAGCCGTCGACCGGATCGACGTCGTAGCCCTGGACGTCGAAGGTGTCGTCGAGATCCCACGGCACGAACAGGATGCCGCGGGTGGGGTGCTCGTAGAGGTAGTAGTTGTGGTCGCAGCACCAGTAGCCGTCGTCGTCACCGAGCACGGCCTCGGCCGCCCACGCCGTGATCCAATTGTCGAGATCCCCGAGGGCGGCGAGCCCGTCGGGGTCGAGCGTGTCGTTCATGCGGGCGATCGCCGCGCCGGTGGAGTCCTCCGCGTTGGCCACCGGGTCGTAGCCGTACTTCCAGAGCGTGCCGGTCTCCTCGGTGGCGTCGAAGGTGCGCTCGAGCCACTCGTGGTCGAGGTACTCGATGTTGCTGAAGACCCCGTAGTACTCCCCGTTGACGGCGAGCGTGGCGCTGTTGGCGCACGCGAACGGCAGGCTTCCTTCGCGGCGGATCACCTGCCACGCCACGCGGTCGCGCACCAACGTCGGCTCGTACCAGGACGCGTCGAGCGAGATCTTGCGCAGCCCGTGGAACCGCGCCGCCCCGTCGACCTCGTTGAAGGCGATTACGAACTGCATCTTGTCGGTGTACCAGGAGAAGTCGGGGTTGCCCTTCAGCCGGATCATCGCGTCGTCCACCACCTCGTCCCCGTAGCGGAACACGACGGGGTGGTAGTCCTTCTCGCCGCGCGCGTAGTCGTCCTCGAGCTCGGCCCACTCCTCGGGGGTGATCTCCACCTCGAACGCGGGCATGAGGTCCGGATCGTAGAGTTCGTCGCAGCCGCCGTCGTCCTCGGGCTCCGCGGTGTCCTCGCTGCCGGGGGCCGGGCCGATCACCTCGGGCTCCTCGGGCGCTTCGGGCGGATCCTCCGCCGGATCGACCGAGGGGGTGGCGTCGGGCGGAGGAGCGCCCGTGCAGGCGAGAAGCGCGACCAGGACGAGCATGCCCGAGCGTACACCGGGACTGGGGGTGGCGCCGCGCCCCCCGAACGAGGTAACGGCCCCGGATGCGTCTCCTGCTCCTCGCCATCGTGACCTCCGCCCTCGCGCGCCCGTGGGGTCCGCCGCCCAACCGCGTCTTCATCGCCACGCTCCAGACCTCGCAGGGCGACATCCGCTGCATGCTCCGGCACGAGCAGGCCCCGAACACCGTGCGGAACTTCGTCGAGCTCGCGCAGGGCAAGCGCGGCTGGACCGACCCCGCCACCGGCAAGCCCACGAAGCGCCCGCTCTACAACGGCACCGTGTTCCACCGCGTCATCCCGGACTTCATGATCCAGGGCGGCGATCCCGCCGGCGACGGCAGCGGCGGCCCCGGCTACACGTTCCCCGACGAGGGCGGCGAGAAGAACCGCTTCGAGCGCAGCGGCCTCCTCGCGATGGCCAACCGCGGCCCCGACACGAACGGCTCCCAATTCTTCATCACCGGCGCGCCCACCCCGCACCTCAACGGCAAGCACACCGTGTTCGGCGACTGCGGCAACCCCGAGGTCGTCGCCCGCATCGGCGCCCTGCCGCGCGACGCGCAGGACCACACCACGCCGCCGGTGGTGCTGGAGCGGGTGGTCATCTCGGTGCAGTGATGGGGCGCCGGGTTTTCTAGGGACGGGGCTCCGCCCCGTAACGCCCGGAGGCAGGGGGATTCTGCGCGGTGGGGCGGTGGTCGGACCGACCGTTCGGCAGCCGGTCGGCCGGCCTGCCCCCGCCGGTCGCGGAATATCACCAAATGTTGGTGGGGGCGCAGCAATGTTGGCGCGGGAGCAGAAATGCAACCCGGAAGGAGCGAGTAGCTCGACGCGTGGACGCGCCTCCACCCCTCGGCTAAGTCATTCGTGTCCCGAGCGGCTGTCACCGGCGGGTTGTTACCGGAAAGGTAGCCCACAAGCTTTATTCTCCCTGGGCCTCGATCGCCGTCGAGGCGCACCGGGCCATGGTTGCACAACCAAGCGAGATACGTAATGGATGTGAACGAACAGACCGTGGGGCAGCTCGCCGGGCATGTCGCCGAGGCGTTGGCCGAGCAGGCCGAGCTACACGTCGAGCTGGCGAAGGCGCAGATTGCCCGCGAGGTGTCGGTGGTCGGCAACGAGGCGAAGACGCTCGCCAAGGACGCCCTGCCCCTCGTCGCCGCGGTCCCGCTGATCGCGGTCGGATATGTCTTCGCCTGTGTCGCGGCCGCGTTGGCGCTCGCGACCCTGATTGGTACGCCGGGCGGCGTGGCGGTGGTCGCCGCGCTGAACCTGCTGCTCGGCATCGCCGCCGCGTGGACGAGCGTGTCACGTCTGCGGTCCCATCGGATGTTCGGTGCCACCAACGCCCCCGTCCACGAGACGAGCGCCGGGGGCCTCGTGACCGCGCTGCGCCAGACCCAACACGGCGAGGTGCCCCATGCCCGATGAGAACAGCCTCGTCGTCACCAGGGAGAACGAGCTCGTCCACGTTCCCGCCGCCGCCGACCTCCGCGTGGAGGAGGCCCGGGCCCGCCTCCAGCTCGCACGCCAGCGCACGCGCGGCTCCCTGATCGTGCTCAAGCGCGAGCTCAAGCGCGAGCTCGCGGAGCGGACCGACTGGCACACCTGGTACGAGGCGCGCCCCGCGCTCTTCCTCACCGCCGCTTTCGTCACCGGCTTCCTCCTCGCACGTCGCCGCTGATCGCCTTCTCCCACTCACCCGGAGCAATCTCATGGAAAACGCCCACACAATCGTCGATCCGCTCGCAGAGGCCTACGAGTCCGAGATCGCGCCCAAGCTCGAGATGGCCCGCCAGAACCTGGCGCGCCTGAACGAACGCGCGCTCACCATCGCCCGCGAACGGCCGGTCACCTGCCTCGTCGGGGCGCTCGCGCTCGGGTTCGTGGTGGGCAAGATCGCGGCGCGGTTCTGACATGAACGACACCCAAGGCCAACCGTTCCCCTCCGACGCGGACGCCCACATGTACGGGTCGGCGTTCGACGCGCCTCCCGAGGAGCCCCAGAGCATGGTCGTCGAGGCGATCAACGCGCTCGACATCTCCGGGCGCATGACCCGCCACCCCTACCAGACCATGCTGATCGCCGCCGGCGTCGGCTACGTCCTCGGTGGCGGCCTGTTCACGCGGCTCACGGGCAACATGTTCCGTGTCGGCATCCGCGTGGGCTCCCACCCCCTGATCCAACGTGAGCTGCTCGGCGCCGCGGAAGCGCTGCTGCGTGGACGTTCCAACTCTTCGTCGTAATCCCGCGGCGAAGGCCATCCAACCAACCAAGTGAGAACAAAATGACCCTCGAAAACATGAAGAACCTGGGCAAGGACGACTTCCTCAACATGCTCGGCCTCGAGACCCGCCGCAACGCCGTGGACTACATGGTCCCCGCGCTCGCCCTCTTCGGCGTCGGCGTCGTCGTCGGCACCGGCATCGGCCTCCTGGTGGCCCCGCGCCCCGGTCGCGAGCTCCGCCAGGACATCGCGCATCGTATCCAGCAGGCGCCCGAGGCGATCGGTCGCCTCCCGCAGCAGGCCAACGAGGCGATGCACCGCGTCTCCGACCGCATCAACGAGAAGCTCCACGACGGCAAGCCGAACTCGCTCACCGACGGCAAGCTGCACGAGAACAAGTCCCTCTCGTAGGGCCTCGGACCGGTGGACAAAGCGCCATGGTTGCCCTCGGGCGGCCGTGGCGCTCCCGGTTTTTAGGGGGGCTCGCTTTTGCGGAGTTCTCGGACGTGGGCGAGTGCGGGGGTGACCGGTGTCATGGCGCCGTGCAAGTGCCTGGCTCTCCGGCGCGCGGCGCGGAGCGGAGCGGCCGAAGTCGGCGGACCTGACCGACAGGGGTGCCGAGTCTTGCCGCGGAGCGGCCGCCGTCGGGGGACCTGACCGACAGGGGTGCCGAGTCTTGCCACGGGGCGGCCGAAGTCGGGGAGCCTGACCGACAGGGGTGCCGAGTCTTGCCGCGGGGGACCTCGACCCGCCGAATTTCAGGTTCTCGCGGTGAGGGCCCGCGCCCCACCCCGAGCGCGGCAGGTGACCGTAGGGCGGCCGGCTGCGCCGGCCGGCTCGGCGCCTCGCCGCCGCCAGGCGGCGACCGCGCCAGCGAAGCGCGAAGCGCGCCCCCGAAGGGCGCCGACGGCGGCCCCGCCGCCGGGCCGCCCCGATTCCCCCCGTCACGCCGATGCGCGGGACGCCTCCGCGCCGCACCGGGCCCTCCCGACGGTTAGGCCCCGCCCGGATGCCTGCCGCCATCGTCGTCCCCACCTACAACGAGGCCGAGAACATCGGGCCCCTGGTGGCTGCCATCCGCGCGCACCTGCCCGGCGCGCACGTCCTCGTGGTGGACGACGCCTCGCCCGACGGCACCGCCGACCGCGCCGAGGCCGCCGGCGCCACCGTGCTCCGCCGCGTCGGGCCGCGGGGGCTCGGGCCCGCCTACCGCGACGGCTTCGCGAGGGTGCTCGCCCAGGGCTTCGACCCCGTCCTGCAGATGGACGCCGACCTCTCCCACGACCCCGCCGACCTGCCACGTCTCGTGGCGGCGCTCGCCGGGGCGGACCTCGTCCTCGGCTCGCGCTGGGTCGAGGGCGGCGGCACCGTGGCGTGGGGGCTCGGCCGGCGCACGCTCTCCCGCCTCGGCAGCGCCTATGCGCGCGGCTGGCTCGGCCTCCCGCAGCGCGACCTCACCGGCGGCTTCAAGGCGTGGCGCGCCGCCACCCTCGCCGCGATCGGCCCCGCGAGCCTCCGCGCGGAGGGCTACGCCTTCCAGGTCGAGGCCACGTGGCGCGCGCACACCCACGGCGCGCGGATCGTGGAGGTGCCCATCGTGTTCACCGAGCGCCACGCGGGCGCGTCCAAGCTCTCCGGCCGCATCGCGGTCGAGGCCGTGTGGCGCGTGCCGGGGCTCCGCCGATGAGCGCCCCCGCGATCGACGCGACCCCCGCGACGCGCGGCCCGCTCCTCCTCCTCGCCGTCGTCCTCGTCGGCCGCCTCGTCCTCGCCGCCACGACCGGCATCGTGGAGGACGAGGCCTACTACTGGACCTGGTCCGAGCGCCTCGCCGCCGGCTACTACGACCACGCGCCCGGCATCGCGTGGCTCATCGCGCCGTTCGCGCGGCTGTTCGGCGCCACCTCCCTCGGCGTGCGCGCCGGGCCGGTCCTCGCGGGCACGCTCGCCGTCGCCGCGCTCCTGCCGTTCGCCCGCGATCGGTGGCTGCTCGTCGCGATCCTCGTGTCGATGCCGCTGTTCACCCTCGGCGGCGTCCTCGCCACACCCGACGCCCCGATGATCGCCGGCTGGGCGCTCGCGCTCGCGGGCGCCTACCGCGGCAATTGGCTCCTGGCCGGCGTCGGCGCGGGCCTCGCGGGCCTCGGGAAGTACACGGGCTGGGGCATCTGGCCGCTCCTGTTCCTCGGCGCGCCGCGGCAGTGGCGGGCGATGCTCCCCGGCGTCGCCGTCACCCTCGCGCTGCTCGCGCCCAACCTCCTCTGGAACGCCGACCACGACTGGGTCTCCGTGCGGTTCCAGCTCGGCCACGGGCTCGGCTCCCAACTGACAGGAAATGTGGGCGCCACCAGCGCCACCGCCCCCGGCCTCCTCGGCGCCGTCGAATTCCTCGGCGCCCAGGCCGGCCTCGTGAGCCCCGTCCTGTTCGGCGCCGCCGTCGCCTTCTGGGTCACCGGTTGGCGCGGCGACGCGACGGATCGCCTCTCCTGGTGGACCAGCTTCCCGGTGCTCGCGTTCTTCACGCTCGCAGCCACGCTCGCGCACGGCGAGCCGAATTGGGCGGCCCCCGCGTGGCTCGGGGTGGCGGTCGGGCTCTCGCGCGCATCGGGACGCACCCGCCGCGCCGCGTGGCTCGGGGCGGGCTTCGGCGCCATCCTCTCCGCGCTCGTCGTGGTGCACCTCTACACGCCGATCGTCGACCTCCCGCGCGATCCCACCGCGCGCCTCGGCGTCGGGCGGGACCTCGCCGAGAGCGTGCAGGCGTGGGGCGTCGAGCCGGTGTACACCGAGCGGTACCAGGAGGCCGCGCTGATCCGCTACTACGAGGGCCTCGAGACCTACGCGCTCCCCGGGGTGGCCCGCGCCGACCAGTACGACCTCTGGCCGACACGCTGGGCCGAGAGCGCGCTGTTCGTGCGGCGCGCGCGCGGCGGTGACACCCTCCCTACCGACCCGTTCTGCGCGGGTCGTGGCTCCTCGCACGTCGTGAGCGAGCGTGACGCGACCGGCGCCCCCATCGAGCGGTGGCAGGTGGTCCCGGTGTCCGGTTGCGGACCCGTGACCCAAGCCGGCGTGGCCGAGTGAGCGCCTCCCCGGTGCCGACGGATCCCGAGCTGGGTGGGACGGGGCTCCGCCCCGTAACGCCCGGAGGCACGCGATCGCCGGCGCCCTCGCCCGGTGTGCGCCCGCCGGCGAGCCCGACCCTCCGCCTCGTGCGGCTGTTCGCCCCCTTCCGCTTCAAGCTCGTCCTCTCGCTCGTGCTCGTGCTGGTCGCCTCGGCCCTGCCAGGCGTGCTGGTGTTCCTCATCCAGAAGGTCCTCGACGACGTGCTCGTGCAGCGCGACGCGAAGATGCTCGCCCTGCTCGCGCCGGGCGTGGTGGCGCTCTACGCGCTCAACGGGGTGGTGAACGTGTCACGCGGGCTGCTCACGCGGTCGATCTCCTGGCGCATCGTCACCGACCTGCGCCGGGTGGTGTTCGACAAGCTGCTCGGGATGGACATCGCCTGGCACCAACGCACGCCCTCGGGCGAGCGCACGACCCGGCTGCTCTCCGACATCAACAACCTCCAGTACGCGATGAGCGGGGTGGTGACGGCCATCCAGAAGCCGCTCACCCTCGTCGTCCTCGTGGCGAGCGCATTCTGGATGAACCCCAGGCTCGCCGCCGTGGCGGTCGTGCTGCTCCCGCTCGTCGCGCTCCCGATCGACCGCTTCGGCAAGTGGGTGCGGTCGTCGTCGCGTGACACGCTCGACGGCGGCGCCGCGCTCGCCGCGACCGCGCAGGAGACGTTGGCCGGCATCCGCGTCGTCCAGGTGTTCGGCGGGGAAGGGGAGCGGAGCGCCCGCTTCGCCGCGCTCAACGAGGCCCACCACCTCGCGCAGCTCCGCGCCGTCACCGCGCAGTTGTTGCCGGGGCCCGTGGTCGAGCTCATCGCGGCGGTCGGGGTGGGCGCGGTCATCTGGGTGGGCGGCGGGCAGGTGTTCCGCGGGGAGTTGGCCCCCGGCGAGCTCATCGCCTTCCTCGTGGCGCTCGGGCTGATGAACGAGCCGCTCAAGGGGCTCACCCTCATCCAGTCGCTCCTCCAGCGCGCGCTCGCCTCGGCGGAGAGCGTGTTCCGGCTCCTCGACGCGCCGCCCGCCATCGTGGATGCCGGTCGGATCGAGGCGGCGGCGCCCGCTCGCATCACCCTCGACGGCGTGGGGTTCGACTACGGCGACGGAAGTGTCATCTCCGGCGTGGAGCTCACCGTCACGGCGGGGCAGCGCGTCGCGATCGTGGGTGCGAGCGGCGCCGGCAAGACCACGCTGCTGTCGCTGTTGCCGCGGCTGCGCGACCCTTCCGTGGGGGCGGTACGGTGGGACGGCGTCGACGTGCGCGATCTGACGCTCGCGTCGGTGCGGCGGCACGTGGCGGTGGTGACACAGGAGCCGTTCCTGTTCGACGACACCGTCGCGGCCAACATCCGGTTCGGGCAGCCCGGGGCGTCGGACGCCGAGGTGATCGCCGCCGCCGAGGCCGCCAACGCCGACGCCTTCATCCGCGCGCTCCCGAACGGCTACGCCACCCGCATCGACGAGCTCGGCATGCGCCTCTCCGGCGGGCAGCGCCAGCGCATCTGCATCGCCCGCGCCCTGCTCCGCGCGGCCCCGGTGCTGCTCCTCGACGAGGCGACCTCCAACCTCGACGCCGAGAGCGAGGCGCTGGTGCAGGAGGCGCTGGAGCGGCTGATGAAGGGGCGCACCACCTTCGTGGTGGCGCACCGCCTCTCGACCATCCGCGACGCCGACGTCATCGTGGTCCTGGCGGGGGGGCGCGTCGTGGAGCGCGGCACGCACGCGGCGCTCCTCGCGGCGGGTGGGGAATACGCGCGGTTGGTGACACGGCAGGCGTGACAGATCCGCGGCGCCCCCGCCGGCTCACCCTTCAGTGGCAGACCACCTCGGTGATGACATTGAGATCCTGCTCACCGCCACAGCAGTTGGAGTACCACTCGTAGCCCGAACATGCGCCCCAGCAGTAGCAGGTGGAGCTTACGAGGTGGATGGTCTCGACGGTCCAGGTCACGGCCTCGCAGTAGCCGGCGAGCACACAGAACTCGTCCATCTGCTCCTGGGCGGTCGTGGGGAGGCAACAGGGGCCGACCGTGTCGTTGCACTCGTCGAGATCGATCGGGTACCCGGTCATGCCGTCGTATTCGTACGTCTCGACGGTCACCGACGTCGACCCGGGCGAGCAGCTGCCACAGTCCAGATCCTCGGACCCGTCGCAGTCGTTGTCGATGCCATCCTCGCAGACCTCGGTCGCGGCGGGGGACACGTCGGCGTCGGCGTCGTCGCAGTCGGTGGCGTCGGAGACGTTGCCGACCGGCGTGTCACATTGGGTGACGCTCCGCGACGCGTCTCCGTACGCGTCGGCGTCGGCGTCGCGGAAGGACGTGGTGCGGGTGGCCGGGTCGGTCGACGGGTCGGCGTCGTCCACCAGGGCGTCGCAGTCCTCGTCGATGTCACCCCCGTCGCACACCTCGGTGCCGTCGGGAGAGACGCGGCTGTCGGTGTCGTCACAATCGTCGTCGTTCGCCACGTAGCCGGCGGGGGCCTCGCACGCCGTGACCGCGACACCGCCATCGCCGTGCCCGTCGGTGTCGGCGTCGGCGTACCAGCTGGCCGAGTCGGTCGCGTCCTCGTCGATCGCCTCGTCGCAGTCGTTGTCGAGGCCGTCGCACAGCTCGGGCGCCTCGGGGTTGACGGCGTCGTTCTCGTCGTCACAGTCGACGTGTTCGGGAAAGCCGTCCCCGTCGGCGTCGACCCGGTCGGTGTCGGCGTCGGTGTCGGCATCCGTGTCGGCGTCCGTGTCGGCGTCCGTGTCGGAATCCGTGTCGGCGTCGGTGTCGGAATCCGAATCGGCGTCGGTGTCGGAATCCGAATCGGCGTCGGAGTCCGCGTCGGAATCGGCGTCGGTGTCCGCGTCCGACGCGACGTCGGTGTCCTGCTTGGCGATCTGGACGTCGATGCAACCGAAGACGAGCGTGAGCCCGAGGAGGAGGAGCGTGCGCATGCCGCAGTCTAACGGAACCGCGGGCCGGTCGCTGGCGGACCCGGAGCCCGACCGTGCTACCTTTCCGGGGTCCCGGAGGCCTCATGCCGCAAGTCAGCCGCGCGCCCGCCGTCAGCCGCCCCGCGGCCCCGCCCGCCGTCGACGCCAGCATCCAGGGCGTCGGTCAGGGGCGGGGCAACGCCTTCGCCGCCGAACAGCTCGCCACGGGCCCGGCCACCACCGGCCAGGCCGCCGCGTCGCGCCCCGTGTCCGGCGGGCTCTCCCGGCTGTCGAACCCCGATCCCGTCGTCGAGGGCGAGCTCTCCCAGGAGGTGCTCGGTGTGCGGATCGTGGGCCGCGGCGTCTCTCCGACGGCGCTCGAGGCGTGCGCCCGGTTCGTGAACGCCACGCTCGCGAGCCGCCCCGACATCCAGGACCGCCTCGAGGCCGAGAAGGTCGTGCTCGTGATCATCCCGCGCGGCAAGAAGATGACCGACGTGGCCGAGTTCGCCGGGCTTCGCGGCACGAAGACGTTCGACGGGCGCCTCTGGGACGACGTGCGCGGCTCCGGCGGCACCCGCGTCGCCGGGGGCCAGTGGGCCATCGGCGTGCCGGAGGAGAACCTCGTCGAGGGGGGGCCGGACGCGTACGGCGAGGGCTACAACGTCGGGCTGCACGAGCTCGCGCACACCATCCACCTCAAGGGCCTCGGCGGCGCCGAGCGAGAGACGGTGGAGACCCTCTACGCCGCCCGGGTCACGGCGGGCGGCCCGTGGACCGAGTCCTACGGCGCCTCGAACGCGCAGGAGTACTACGCGCAGGGCACCAACTGCTTCTTCGGCGCCAACGGGCGCGTCGGCAACAACGGCCCCGAGTGGCTCGAAACGAACGACGCCGAGCTCTACACCTTCCTCGTGAGCATCTACGGGGCGCCGCCGCGGGCCCAGGCGCCTGTGGCGGCGGCCACCTCCGGAGCGCCCGCTTCCCCTGCACCCGCCGCTTCGACGCCCGCCGCTCCGGCCACCACGTGAGCAATTGGCGCGTCTGGTCCGGGGCCGACCTCGTCCTCACCCTCCGTGACGGCCCCGGCGTGCTCACCAGCACCGCCCCGCCGCCGCCCGGCGGCGCGGTCGTCCGCCACCCCTTCGTGGCCGCCGCCGCGCACGACGCGGCGCACGAAGCGCCGCTGCGCGCGATCCTCGACGCCGCGAGCGACCCCGACGATTTCCGCCGGCGCCTGCGCGCGGCCGGCTACCGCGTGGAGGCCGTCGACTGACGAGGCGGCCACGGCCCCACCGCGGCCCCAGCCCCCACCCAGCAGCGCGAATCCCACGGACCCGCGTTAAGATGGGGCATGTTCGTCTGGCTCCTTTTCTCCGTCGCGTGCACGCCGCCGGAGGACGTTCCCGTGGTCGAGGAGCCCGACGACCCGCTCCCCATCCCCGAGCTCGAGGCGCGTGACACCACCGCGGTGTGGACCGCCGGGGAGGCCGCCGCCGCCGTCCAGATCGCGCTCGAAGGCCCGTTCCCGTCGCCGTTCGTGTTGCGCGCGAGCCTGAACGACTGGTTCGACCACGGGGATGCCGAGTGCCCCGGCCCCGGCACGATGATGGCGGGGCCGAGCTTCGAGGGGTGTACGTCCGGCGAGGGCTGGTACTTCCTCGGGGTCGGCGGCTACAGCGAGACCTTCACGGAAACCGAGGAGTTCGGCCCCTACGTCGAGCTCAACCTGATGGGGGATCTCACGCTGGTCGCCCCCGCGTCCGCCGAGGGCGGGACCACCACGCTCGACATCGGCGGCCACTGGATCACCGTCCTCCACGAGATCGGCCCGTCGTGGCGCACCGTGCTCAACGGGAGCTGGCGCGAGCCCGCGAGTGACCAAGACTGGCTCGCCAACGGGATCAGCGCATGGCTCGACTACACGGGCACGCTCGGCGAGGGCGGGCGGTTCCTCACCCTCGACGGCGCGCTCACGATCCGCGGGGCCTCGCTCGGCTTCGATGACATGAGCCTCGGTGTTCCCGGCTGCGGCGAGGTGCCGATCGGCGCGGTGCGGGTGCTCGATCCGAGCGGCGGCGCCTGGTCGTTCGACTTCGGCACCGCCTGCACGCCGTGCGGCGAGGTCACCTTCGACGGCGTGCCGGTGGAGACCGACGCCTGCCTCGCCCTCGACGGCCTCGCCGACCGCGTCATCGAGGCGTCCCTGCCGTGATGCTGCTCCTCCCGTACGATCCCCCCCGCACTGGGCGGGGGGGCTTTCGCCCCGTCTGCGCGCCGCTGATCGCGGTGCTCGCCGTCGCGTGCTCGGGCACGCCCACCGCGCCCGTCGCCCCCAACGAGCTCGCCCCCCTGACCGCCCCGCGGCTCCTGCGCCGGATGAGCCTCGATCTGCGCGGCGTCACGCCCTCGATCGAGGAGCTCGCCGCGGTGGAGGCCGATCCCACTGCGGTCGACCGCTACCGGGATGCCTTCCTCGACGATCCGCGGCTGGAGGATCGCCTCGTGTCCTTCTGGGCCGAGCGCTACCGCACCCGCATCGACGAGTTCCAGGTCCGCTACTACGACTACCAGCTCCCCACCGACCAGGAATGCGCCTTCGAGCGGTCCGTCGGCGAGGAGCCGCTGCGCCTGCTCGCGCACGTCAGCGTCGAGGACCGCGCGTGGTCCGAGATCGCCACCGCCGACTACACGATGGCCAACGAGCTCCTCGGGAGCCTCTGGCCGATCCACTACCCCGAGGGTGCGTCCGGCTGGCAGGAGTCCGCGTACACCGACGGCCGGCCGGCGGCCGGGGTGTTGTCCACGAACGGACTGTGGATGCGGTACTACACCTCCCAATCCAACGCCAACCGCTCGCGCGCGTCGGCGTTGTCGGACCTGCTGTTGTGTGTCGACTACCTCGAGCGGCCGGTGTCGTTCTCGGTGACCCCCTCGCTCACCGACGAGGACGCCACCGCCACCGCGCTGAAGACCGACGACGCCTGCCTCGCCTGCCACGCCACCATCGAGCCGCTCGCCGCCACGTTGTTCGGCTACTACCCGGCCATCGACTACAACCGCATGGAGCTGGCGTACTACCACCCCGAGCGCGAGGCCCTCGGGCCCGAGCTCCTCGACGTGGAGATGAGCTACTTCGGCCAGCCGCTCGACTCGCCGGCCGATCTCGGCCCCCACATCGCGGCCGACCCGCGCTTCTACACCTGCGCCGTCACGACGATGGCGGGCATGTTGTGGCGCCGCGAGG
Organism: Deltaproteobacteria bacterium; assembly: GCA_036676765.1. GTDB lineage: Bacteria > Myxococcota_A > UBA796 > UBA796 > SXON01 > CAJBVW01. Next base: position 1,144 of record JAKFCH010000174.1, on the reverse strand, counting down.
TCGCGGTCGACGAGTACGACACCGTCGCCGCGCTCGAGGAGGCGTTCGCGGCGGGCGGGTGGACCGCGCGGCCGCTCCTGCGCGCCGTCACCGACACCCCGCAGTACCGCGCCGGCGCGCTCGACCGGGCCGCGGGGGGCGAGCACGAGGCCCGCGAGCGGACCGCGCGGCTCGTGAGTGTGGACGCGCTCGGCACCGCCGTCGCCGACCTCACCGGCTTCCAATGGAGCTACAACGGCTGCGATCAGCTCGGGAACGACGACTACGGCTACCGCGTGCTCGCGGGCGGCGTCGACGGGGAGCAGGTCAGCCGGGCCCAGCAGGAGCCGAGCCTCACCTGGGCGCTGGTCGTCGAGCGGCTCGCGCAGGCGGGGGCCATCACCGCGGTCCAACGCGAGTTGGTCGACGGCGGCGAGCGGCGGCTGTTCGACGTGACCCTCGCCACCACCCCCGACGATCCCGCCTTCGCCGCCCAGATCGACACCCTCTACCTCCGCCTCTACGCCCGGCGCGCCACCGCGGCCGAGCGCGCCGACGACATCCTCCTCTGGCAGGCCGCGGGAGGTCCCGCCGCGGGGTGGACCGCGCTCCTCACCGTCCTCCTCCGCGATCCGGAATTCGTGACCGAATGATGCGGCCCTCCCGACGATCCCTGCTCCAGGTCACCGCCGCCGGCCTCGGCGGCCTGCTGCTCCCGAGCCGCCTCGCCGAGGCCGCCGGCCCGGAGCGCCGCTTCCTGTTCGTGCTCGCGAAGGGCGGCTGGGACACCACGTTCGTGTTCACGCCCGCCCAACACAACCCGCTCGTCGCGTCGGAGCCCGACTCCACCGTCGCCGATGCGAACGGGGTCACCTTCGTGGACCACGCGAGCCGCCCGTCGGTGCGCGCCTTCTTCGAACAGTGGGGAGGGAGCGCCGCGGTCGTCAACGGGATGGAGGTGCGCTCGGTCACCCACGATCGGTGCAAGCGCATCCTGATGACCGGCAGCTCCGCGGCCGGCCTGGACGACTGGCCCGCCACCATCGCCGCCCGCTCCACCAACACCCACCTCCTGCCTCACCTCGTGGTCCACGGCCCCGCCTTCACCACGAAGTACACCGATCGCGTCGTGCGCGTCGGCAGCAACGGCCAGCTCCCCAACCGG